>NZ_JAGRPV010000002.1:300000-391277 GCF_030014955.1 Cohnella hashimotonis | reverse complement strand
CAGCGTCCGTTTGTTTTAACGCTCGATGTTCAGTTTTCAAGGAGCAATCTTGTTACTGTTCGCCGGCCTTTCTACTCGTAAGTTCTCCGAGCCGACAGCAGTTAACTTTATCAGGTTCGTCCGGGCTTGTCAACTTCTTTTTTTCGAAGCCGTTTTGCTCAAGCTCGCCTTGGCCTGTCCCCTCGAAGGGGCGAGTACTAATATACCAAGCTGGAACGAGAAAAGCAACTGTAAATACTTGTATTTAGAATTGTGCATCAGCTTTCCCCTGCTCCAGGGTCTAACTTCGCTCGCGGTCATTATACTCAGGTTTACCGCCCACGTCTTTTTCGCCGGGCTGGACCGCCAAACGCATGCACGCTCCGTCATACTTCCGGCAATCGTCTGTGCCGCCCTGCTCCGTTATTGGGTTGGCTTCTCGTAGTACGGTCAACATGAGTAATCGCGCGAGAAACGACGTATGCAGCATACGTAAACCGCAAAGGCCGACACACTCCGAACATTCGGAAGGCGTCGGCCTTTTTCTCGCGTAACCGGCGAATATCGAACCACTAATTGAAGTTTACTCGTTCGGAGCTTCCATGCCCAGCAGCGCAAGCAGCTCCCGCTCATCTTCCAATACGGGTACGCCCAGATCGCGCGCCTTGGTCAGCTTGCTGCCGGCGCTCTCGCCCGCGATGACGAGATCGGTCTTCTTGGAGACGCTACCGGACACCTTGGCACCAAGCGCCTCCAGACGCCTGGAGGCGTCGTCGCGCGTGAGCAGGCTAAGCGTGCCGGTGAGGACGACCGTCTTGCCGAACAGCGGATGACTCGTATCCGCTGCCTGAGCCGCCGGTCGGTCGGCCTCGGCCTTGACGCCTGCCGCTCGCATGCGGGCGATGCTCTGCTGCATCAGCGGGTCGCGGAAGAAACCCGCGATGCTCTCGGCCACGATCCCGCCGATGTCGGGCAGCGTGACGAGCTCCTCGGCCTCGGCTGCCATCAGGCGATCGAGGTCTCCGTAGTGGTCGGCGAGCGTGCGCGCGGTCGCCTTGCCCGTGTTCGGGATGCCGAGCGCGTTCAGGAATGCCGCAAGTTCGCGGGACTTGGACTGTTCTACGGAGGCCAGCAGGTTGTTCGCTTTCTTTTCGCCGAAGCGCTCCAGCTTGACCAAATCGTCGAACTGCAGCTCGTACAGGTCCGCAGGATCGCGAACATCGAGCGCCGCAAGGAGCTGCCCGGCGGTCTTGCCGCTGAAAGTCTCGATGTCCATGCAGTCGCGGGAAGCGAAATGCGTAATACGCCCCACGATCTGCGGCCGGCAGCCCAGACGGTTCGGGCAGAACAGATGGGCCCCGCGCAGCTCCAGCGGCGTCCCGCAAGCCGGGCAGACTTCCGGCACTGCGATCTCGAGCCCCGGCTCCTCGTCGGCCTTGCCGAGAATTTCGGGGATGACATCGTTGGAGCGGCGGATAAACACGCGCGTCCCGAGCGCATGCGTCAGGTTCTTCCGCGCGATGTCGCCGATATTGTTCAGCGTGCAGTTCTGCACCGTCACGCCGGCAAGCTCGACGGCTTCGACGCGCGCAAGCGGCGTCACCTTGCCCGTGCGGCCAACCTCCCAGGAGACGGACTCCAGCACGGTCGTCGTCTCCTCCGCCTCGAACTTGAACGCCACCGCCCAGCGCGGAAACTTGTCCGTATAGCCAAGCGCCTCGCGCGTGCGAAGATCCGTCACCTTGACGACCGCTCCATCGATGAGGTAGTCGAGCTCGTGCCGGAACACGACGATGGCATTCAGCTCCTCGGCGACCTCTTCGATATTATCGTAATAGCGCTCGAAGTTATTGACCGGCAGTCCGTTGTCCCGGAGGAAGGCCAATATTTCGCGATGGTTCGCGAACGTAATGCCGGCGGCGTCCGAGAAGCCGACATTATAAAAGAAAGCGTCCAGCTTGCGCGAGGCGGTGACGGCCGGATTCAAGTTGCGGAGCGCGCCGGCGGCGCCGTTGCGGGCGTTCTTGAGCGGCTCCGCCGCGGTACGATTGTAAGCTTCAAGCACGGACAGCCGCATGATGCCTTCGCCTTGAACCTCGATGGGACCGCCTTTATAAGGAATCGACAGCGGGATCGAGCGAATCGTTTTAACCTGCGCCAAAATGCCCTCGCCAACCGTACCGTTGCCGCGGGTAGCGGCTTGTACTAGCTCGCCGTTCGAGTAAGTCAAATTCAGCGTCAGGCCGTCGAACTTCTGCTCGATGACGTATTCGGGCGCCGGCAGAGGCGTGTCCGGATTGCGCGTGTTGTAATCCGTCACCAGCTTGTTGACACGCTGCGCCCACGCTTGGAGATCATCAAAGTTCTGCGCCTTGTCCAGGCTCCACAGCCGCGCCATATGGCGATGAGGCTCGAAACCCTTCAAAATCTCTCCGCCCACGCGATGGGTCGGCGAATCGGGGAGCACGGTTCCCGTCTCCTTTTCGAGGGCAACCAGCTCGTCGTACAGCAGGTCGTACTCCCGATCGCTGATGGAAGGATTGTCTTCGGTATAGTAACGCCGGACGTGGACATTCAGTTCGTCGACCAGCTGTCTCATCCGCTGCAGCGGCTCCGTCATGGCTATTCGGCCTCTCTCGCGATCCCGGCGCGCCGGGTTGATGGTGATGCGAATTTGATTCAAGCGCCCCGATTATCGTGTAAAAAGGTACAACCGAGGCAAAAACGGGAGGGTTCAAACATGGATAATCAAACGGATAAATATTACGATACCCAGGAGAGACATTCTTCGGTCCGCGAGACTTATTACGTCTCGGTATCGGCCGGGACGATCACGAAGGAAGAAAACCATACGACCGATCAGTTGAGCGTGTTCGCGACGGACAGAGAGATCGACCAGCTGATGGCTCTGCTCGCCAAGCGGTCGCAGACCGACGACCTGACGTCACTGCGGGGCGTCATTCCGTACAAGTCCGCGGATCACGACCCGGCCACGGACAAGTACAATGAGCAGATGCTGGACGTTTACCGCGCGATCTTCAGGATCGGCACGGAGGAGACGCGCAAGCATCTCATCCATATGGACATTCTCAACGTTTTGAAGGATCCCGATACCCATCTGCCGGGTTACCACTGAGTTTTATGTACGGCACGGCCGCCGCGCCTTGAGGCGCGGCGGCTTTTTTTGTGCTGCCGGCTTGCAAAATCAGATCTTGGTGACCGGAGCGAAGGCTGCAAGGAGACGCTTAAGTCCTACCGGTGCGGGAAAAGCGATGTTAAGCTCCGTGTCGCTGCCGCTCCCCTTCACAGCGACCACCGTGCCCACGCCCCACTTGGCATGCTGCACCTTGTCGCCGGCGGCGACGGAGAGGCCTTGGCCGCCGCCCGCCGCCGGCTGCGGAGCCGCTGCCGGACGGGCGCCTATGCCGAAGCTCGCCGGCGCCTGCCCTGCGGGCCGCGCTCCCCCCGGAGCGCCTCCGGCCTGCGGACGGCTGCCGAACCCGCCGGCTGCCGCTCCGCCGAACCCGCCGGCCTGCGGCCGCGCGCCAAAGCCTGACTGCGCGCTGCCGCCGCCGTAGCCTCCGCCGCCAAAGCTGCCGCCTGCGCCTGGCCCCCGTCCGCCTCCGAGCCGCGAACCGAACCCGCCGAACGAGCCGCCGATACGCCCGCCCCTCATTTCCACCGCTTCCTTGAGGCTGTCCGGAATCTCTTCCAGAAAACGCGACGGCGCGTTGGCCGCCGTGCGCCCGTAGAGCAGGCGGCTTTGCGCGCAGGTGAGATACAGCTTCTTCTCCGCACGCGTGATACCGACATAAGCGAGCCGCCGCTCCTCCTCCATCTCGTCGTTGTCCATGAACGCACGGCTTCCGGGGAAGATTCCTTCCTCCATGCCGACGATGAACACAACGGGGAACTCCAGCCCCTTGGCGCTGTGCATCGTCATGAGCACGACGGCGTCGCCCTTCTCCTTGTCGTCTTCGTCGTCGCCCATCGAATCGATGTCTGCGATCAGCGCCAGATCGGTCAGGAAGGCGACGAGCGACTTGTCCTCGTTGCGGTTCTCGAACTCCTGGGTAACAGACAGAAATTCCTCGATGTTCTCCAGGCGCGCCTGCGACTCGATCGTATTCTCCCGCTGCAGCTCCATGCGGTAGCCTGACATCTCAAGCATTTTCTCCGTCAATTCGGTCACGGACAAATACTCGACCATGGCGGTCAGATTCGCGATCAGCCCGCTGAATTCGGAGAGCGCCGCCTTCGCGCGCGCCTGTATGTCGAGATGGTACAGGCCGTCGCCCAGCAAGCCCTCGCCCTGGCTGATCAGCTTGTAAATGGAGATGCCCTGGCGCTGCGCCTCCTCCTGCACCTTCCCCATCGTCGTATCGCCAAGCGCGCGCTTCGGGACGTTAATGATGCGGTTAAGGCTGATATCGTCGTCCGGATTGGAGATCAGGCGCAGATATGCCAGAATATCCTTGATTTCCTTACGGTCGTAGAACTTGGTGCCGCCCACGATCTGATACGGAATCTCGGATTTGATCAGAATTTCTTCCATCACCCGGGACATGGCGTTCGTACGGTACAAAATGGCGTGATGATCGTAACGACGGCCGTTCTGCCTGTTCTTGCGGATCTCTCCGGCGACGAAGTATCCTTCCCCATGCTCCGAATCGCCCTGGTAAACGGTGATCTTGTCCCCGCCGGGGCTATCGGTCCACAGGTTCTTGGGCTTGCGGCCCATGTTGTTCTTGATGACCTGGTTGGCCGCCTCCAGAATGTTGGACGTCGAGCGATAGTTCTGCTCCAGCAAAATCGTGCGCGCTTCGGGGTAGTCCGCCTCGAAGTTGAGAATGTTCGTGATATCCGCGCCGCGCCAGCGATAGATCGACTGGTCGCTGTCGCCGACGACGCAAATGTTGTGGTGCTTGGCCGCGAGCATTTTACAGATCATATACTGGGCCTTGTTCGTATCCTGGTACTCGTCTACATGGATATAACGGAATTTGTTCTGGTAAAACTCAAGCACTTCAGGCACTTCGCGGAACAGCTGGATGGTGAGCAAAATGAGATCGTCGAAGTCGAGCGAATTGTTCGCCTTCAGGCGGCGCTGATACTGCGTGTACACCTTGGCGGCGATCGTCTGGAAATAATCGCCCGCACGCGCTTCGTATTGCTCCGGCGACAGCAGTTCGTTTTTTGCGCCGCTGATCATCGCCTGCACCGCTTTGGGCTCGAACTTCTTGGTGTCGATATTCTGCTCCTTCATGACGCCCCGGATGACGGACAATTGATCCGCCGAGTCCAGAATGCTGAAGTTGGAGCCGAAGCCGATCCGCTCGATGTCCCGCCGCAAAATCCGCACGCTCATCGAGTGAAACGTGCTCACCCAAACGTCGCGTCCGCTTGCGCCGATAAGCTTGGAGACGCGGTCCTGCATCTCGCGCGCCGCCTTGTTGGTAAAGGTAATTGCGAGAATGCTCCACGGCGCCGCGATGCGCTTGGCGATCAGGTAAGCGATGCGGTGCGTGAGCACGCGCGTCTTGCCGCTCCCCGCGCCGGCCATGATGAGCAGCGGTCCGTCTGTGGCGACTGCCGCCTCGCGTTGCTTGGGATTCAGCCGGTTCACGGCTTCGTCGATATTAAACGCCGTTCCGGACGAGGACGACGGTTGTGCCGGTTCAAAAAACATGATGATAACGCTCCTTTGCTTGTAGCTTATGGGAGGCGTCTATTCGCCTCGCTGCGCACGCCGTCTCGGGCCGTGCCCTCCGCGCCGATCGCGCGCTTCGCGGCGTCGACCGTTTCAAGCGCGGCATGCAGATCGCTGTAAATGACATTGCCCACGACAACCGTATGCGCCGACTCCGCGGCGGCCCTGGCCTGCTCCGGCGTGGCAATGCCGCCACCGTAGAACAGCCTGGCTTGCGTCAGATGCTCCCGAACTTTGCGGACCAGCTCCATATCCCCGAACGCGCCGCTGTACTCCAGGTACAGCACGGGGACGCGCCAGAGTCGGTCGGCCAGCTGACTGTACGCCAGCACCTCGTCTGTCGAAAGTTCCGTCCGCGCCTCGGTCACTTTCGCCGCAGTGCACTCGCCGTTCAGGATCAGGTAAGCCTGCGCTGCCGTGAGTTCCCAAGGCATGAACGCGCCGTACTCGGCCAGCGCCTTGACCTGCCTGCCGACCAGCCATTCCGTGCGCTTCGCGTTGAGTACCATCGGCACGAAATAACCGTCGAAGCCCGGCACCGCGCTATCGGCGCCGGTCAGCTCCAGCGCGCATGGCACCTCGAAGCGGCGAATCCGAGCCAAGAGTTCCACCGTATTGTCATAGGTAATGCCGCTCGAGCCGCCGACCAGGATGCCGTCCGTGCCGGACAAGCAGACCCGCTCCAGCGCCTCTTCGGAAATCTCGCGGTCCGGGTCTAGCTTGAATACGTGCCGCCACGCGGCATACATATCCGAAAATGCGATCATGCGTTCCTCCACGGCGTTTACCCCTAGTCTACAGGAAATCGAGTCACGGGGGAAGGCGAACGGCGGGGATTTCAACACGCAAAATACTGGAGTCGCTCCAGCCGCAGCTGCAACCGCGATTCCGACGCCCCAGGCCACTGAAGTTATGCGATGCCGCCGCACAACTCGCGCCTTTGGCGCCGCAATATCCCTCGCATTCGAAAACCAAGCCTAGCGGCTGTAGACGTCGGCCTAGAGCTTACCCCCGTTTACTCCGATGAGCTCGTATTCCAAATGAAAGTCGTCGAGCGAGCCGAAAACCGGCAGCAAAATGTCGGGCTCCGACGATCTTCGCAGCTGTGCAATTGTTATTCCTTGCCATGCGGATTCCCCTTCCGAAAAAGGTTAAAACGAAATCAAAAAGCCGCGATTCCCGAAGGAACAGCGGCGTGTGCTTCACGCGGATTAACTCTATTCATTTAATTATCCACGCAGCTTGCTCTCCAGATAAGCCTTGAACGCATCGCCCAGATCCGGACGCTGGAGCGCGAAGTCGACGATCGTCTTTAAATACCCCAGCTTCTCGCCTGTGTCGTAGCGATCGCCTTCGAAGGCGTAGGCGTAAACCTCTTCCTGCTGCAGCAGGCGGAAGATGGCGTCCGTCAGCTGGATCTCGCCGCCCGCGCCGGTGTCCTGCGTCTCAAGCAGGCCAAAGATAGCCGGCGTCAATATATAACGGCCCATAATCGCGATATTGGAAGGCGCGCGATCCGCAGCCGGCTTTTCGACCACGCCCCGCACAGGAACGATATCCTGGCTCAGGTCGGCGCCTTCCGCCGGATCCACGACCCCGTAGCGGGAGATTTCCTCGTCCGGCACGCGCTTAACGGCCAGCACGCTGCTCTGCACCTTATCGTACACGTCCATCATCTGCTTCAAGCACGGCGTCTCGGAGCGGACGATATCGTCCCCGAGCAGCACGGCGAACGGCTCGTCGCCGATGAAGTTGCGGGCGCACCAGATCGCATGGCCGAGACCCTTGGCTTCTTTTTGCCGAATGTAGTGAATATCGATCAGCTCGGAAGCGTGCTGAACCTCGGAGAGCAATTCCAGCTTGCCCTTCTGACGCAGGTTCTCCTCGAGCTCGTAGTAGCTGTCAAAGTGGTCCTCGATGGCCCGCTTGCCCTTGCCGGTCACGATGATAATATCCTCGATTCCCGAGGCGACGGCCTCTTCGACAATATATTGAATACCGGGCTTGTCGATAATCGGCAGCATCTCTTTGGGCATCGCCTTCGTCGCGGGGAGAAAGCGTGTGCCGAGTCCCGCTGCGGGGATAATGGCCTTGCGGACTTTCATGAGACAGGCATCCTCTCTATATTATGCGTGCCGTCCTTGATACGCCGGTATTCCCTGCGGCGCGGCCGGCAGACGCCCGACCCCGATGCACACCATGCCTTGCGCGTTCAGCGCGTGTGCGTCCAGGCAGTTGCGTCCATCTAATATTATAGGCCTGCTCATCCAGCTTTTGTAGTCTTCTGCCGATATTTTGCGGATCTCGGGCCATTCCGTCACGACGATCGCGGCGTCCGCGCCGCGCAGCGCCTCTTCGGCGGAGCCGTACAGCCCGACGCCCGCAGGCAGCTGCCGCTTCATCGCGATGTCGACCGCCGGATCATAAGCGGCCAGGGAGATCCCCGGATATCGCTTCTTAAGCTCTGCGATCAGGCGCAGCGAAGGGGCTTCGCGCAGATCTGCCGTGCCTGGCTTGAAGGCCAGCCCGAGCAGCGCGACGCGACGACGCGACAAGCCGCTGAGCGCCGCTTCCAGCTTGCGCGCCATACGCTGCGGCAGTACGGCGTTGGCGCGGATGGCGGCGGAAGCGACCGTCTGCGGCGCGCCGGCCTCGCTCGCAAGCCGCACGAGCGCTCGCGTGTCCTTGGGCAGGCAGGAGCCGCCGAAGCCAAGGCCCGCGCCCAGGAAGTGCGGACCGATGCGCGGATCCAGCCCGAGAATGCGAGCGATATCCGGGTAATCGGCGCCGGTCTGCTCCGACAGGGCCGCCATCTCGTTGGCGTAGGAAATCTTGATCGCCAGCGCCGCATTGGAGGCGAGCTTGGCAAGCTCCGCGCTCCGCCTGTCCGTGTGAACGACGGTCGCGGACAATCTTCTGTACAACCGGTCCATCAACTCGGCGGCTTCATGCGTAGCCGAACCGATGACGACGCGCGAAGGCTCGAAGAAATCCCGCACGGCGAAGCCCTCCCGCAAAAATTCAGGCACGGACACGACATCGACGCCGCCCTCCGCAGGCAGCCGCGCGCGAATTCGCGCCTCCAGCCGCTCGGCGGTGCCGACGGGCACCGTGCTTTTCACGGCGATCAACCTGCGCATGCCGTCCGCCCGAGGCCAGAGCATATCCGCAGCTTCCCACAGCTGGGCCAGCAGAATCTCCCCGTCGTCCGTCGCGGGCGTTCCGACGGCAAGGATTACGATCTCGGCTTCGCCGATCGCCGTCGACGCGCCGACACCGAATGCGAGCCGCCCTCCTTCCTGTCCCCGCTTCACCAATTCCGCGAGCCCCGGCTCCAAATAAGGCAGCACGCCGTTTTCAATTCGCTCTATTTTATCGCCGTCCGTATCGCTGCAATATACCTGGTGTCCCAAATCCGCAAATCCGGCCGCCGTCGTCAATCCGACAATACCTGCTCCCACAACCGCGATTTTCATGAACGTTCCCTCCTAGGATTCCGTTGTCGTCCGTTCATTGTATCAACGGGACCGCAAGTCAGAATGCGCTTAAGGTTAACAGAATGTAAAATTCATCCTGCGCTAACAGTTCGAACTTCCAAACCGGCGTGCTCGATGATTCTCATCTTACCGCTCCATAGCCGCCACATCGCAAAAAAGCCGCTTCATCCCGAAGGATAAAGCGGCTTGCCCTATTTCGCCGGCAGACGCCTGACTGCTTACTTGACCAGCTGTCCGCGCGTTACGCCGAGCTGGTTGATCGCCTTCAACTTCTTCCACACCTCGGTGCCGCCGATCCGGCCCTGCATGGCCGCGCGGTACAGCGACAGCACCTCGCGTACTTTGGCCGCGTCCTCCTCGAGGAATTCGACCCGGTACGACGGCACGCCCAGCTCCTGGAAGGTCGTCAAGTACTCCGCGCCCGACTGCTCGATCGCGTTGTAAACCGTGTTGCGGCAGCCCTCGTCGACCCGCACCGGGTGCGAAAATCCGATCCGGTCGCGCAGCGAAGCGCGGGACTCCTCGCAGGGACGTCCGCAGTTGGTGAAGTTCGTGCCTTCGCTCATAAACGTGCAATAGACGCAGTGCTCCGTGTGGAACATCGGCAAATGCTGATGAATGACGAGCTCGAGCCGCGACGTATCCGACAAGCGCAGCATGTCCACCATCTGCTGGACGTTCAGGTCGTACGAAGGCGTCACCCAATCGAGGCCCGCCTCGCGGAACAGCTCGACCGTCTTGTGGTTCGCCACGTTAAGCGAGAAGTCCCCGATAAGCGTCGGGTGCTTGGCGCCCGGATTTTCCATCCGTTCCTTCAGGTAAAAATAGAGCGCCCCCGTATTGCGCACGAGCACCGCGTCCGGCGCAAGCTTCAGGATGTTGCGGTGATAACCGTTCTCTCCGGGCATGTGGATGCGCGGCGTCGCAAGAGCGATCGGCTTGCCCGCCGCGCGGCAGACCGCGATGGCGTCAGGGAATTGCTTGATAAACTCGAAGTCCGCGTAAATCATCGCGGCATCCGTCTCCACGGACGCTTGCACCTGCTCAAGCGTCCGGCAGAGGACGGTCAGCCGGCCGCCGCCGGTCTCGAGCACGGACGGCGCCGGATGCGGCGCATCTCCGTAGGCGTCGACGTCGCGCTTGACGTAGACCGGCGGACGGTCGCGCAGCGGCTCGAGCTGCAGCACCGCTTCGCGGCGGATGCGGTTCAGCTCGCTCTTGGGCACGATGACGTCGCCCTCGAGCGACACGGTCAGCTCGCCGAGATGATACAGCGAGCCCCCGAGACGGCCGAGCTGCTCCTCGAGCACTTCACGGCCGAGCGGCCGGTTCATCGCGCGCTCGAGCGGCATGTCGGACTGCACGACGACGGTCGTATTTTTCTGCGCGTCGGTCCAGATCGTGCGGAGCGGCTCGCCTTCGCGACCGGACACGGTGACGGACACCGGGAACGTGCGATACGGCTTGTCCGTCTCGAAGGTCGTGCGCAGACGGCGGTCGAGCGCCGGGTCGCTCGTCTTCCAGATGCGGTCGCCGACATGGAGCTTGGTCAGGTCGACGTCGTTGCGGCCCATGACGATCTCGATCTCGCCGCCCTGCGCCACCTCGCCTTCGATCTTGACCTTGCCGCGGCGCAGATCATACACGCGTCCGCCCTCTTCCTTCTTGGTCGGGTCGCCGGCGTCGAACACCAGACCGTCGCCGCGCTTGAGCGGCGCTTCGATCAGGCAGACGACGCTGTCGCGTGTGAGCCGCTCCACGCGGCCGAGATACACGCCCCGGCTTTTCGGGAATGTGCCCTCGACTAGCTGCTTGTTGTTCGTACCATCGAGGAAACCATGCGTAAAGCCGCGCGAGAAGCTCTGCTGCAGCTCGCGGACCTCCTCCGCGGAAGGCCTCGCGTCCTGCCCGGCGAAGTATTTGTCGATGGCGCTGCGGTACTTGCTCACGACGTTGGCCACATATTCCGGACTCTTGAGCCGTCCCTCGATCTTGAACGACGTGACGCCAGCCTCGATCAGCTCGGGCATAATATCGATCGCCGCCAGGTCCTTGGGCGACAGCAAATAAGCGATGTTGCCCATCGGCTTGTGCTCGCCGTCGACCATCAGGTCGTAAGGCAAGCGGCAGGCCTGCGCGCATTCGCCGCGATTCGCGGAGCGTCCGCCCCACATCTCGCTCGTCAGACATTGTCCCGAATATGAAACGCACAACGCGCCGTGCACGAACACCTCCATCGGCAGCTTCGCCTGCTCGCCGATCTTGGCGATCTGCTTGAGGTTGTTCTCGCGTCCGAGAACGACCCGCTCCATGCCGAACGGCTTCGTGAACTCGACCGCCTCCGGCGAGGTGATCGTCATCTGCGTCGAGCCGTGAATCGGAAAGTCGGGCGAGATCTCGCGGATCAGCTTCACGAGGCCGAGATCCTGCACGATAACCGCGTCCACGCCCGCGTTGATGCAAGCCTCAACGAGCTCCTGCGCATTGCGCAGCTCGTCCTCGAACACGAGGATGTTAAAGGTGAGGAAGCCTTTGACGCCGTATCTGTGAAGGAACGCCATGATCTCCGGCAGCTCGTCCATCTTGAAGTTGTTCGCGCGCGCCCGCGCATTGAATTTTTCCACGCCGAAAAAAATCGCGTCCGCGCCGTTCGCGACGGCCGCCCGCATGCATTCCCAGTCTCCGGCGGGAGCCAACAGCTCTATATCTTCACGCCGCACTGCGGCTTGATTGCTCATGTATGCTTAACCTCCATGCCGCCTCGAGGCGGCGATCTCTCTATTAGTATAGCAAAGCAAGACGCGGGGACCAAAGGAAAATGGCGGCTGGCGCGCAAAAAGGCGGCCCGCTCCCCAAAAGGAGCGGCCGCCTCTCTCGTATCGCGATATCAGCCGTTGAACTTGAAAGACTTCAATGCATCATCAATTTGCTTCAAGTTGAACGTCGTAGCGTTGGAATCGCTGATGACGGTCTGAACGACATAAATCGTATCGTTCTTTTCCATCACATACAGGACGAACTTGCCCCCTGCCTTGGTGGTTACGTTAGGCACAAAAGCCAACTTGACGGCAGATTCGCCTGCAAGCGTTTCGTTCGTACGGCTATCCAACTTCCAGAAGCCGGTGCCGGTTACCGATTTCTCCAGCATTTCCGGGTACCCTTCGAGCGACG
Organism: Cohnella hashimotonis; assembly: GCF_030014955.1. Classification (NCBI taxonomy): domain Bacteria; kingdom Bacillati; phylum Bacillota; class Bacilli; order Caryophanales; family Paenibacillaceae; genus Cohnella; species Cohnella hashimotonis. The sequence goes on along the minus strand of NZ_JAGRPV010000002.1, from coordinate 378,920 downwards.
TTCCCTTTTCGACGGCAACCGTGAAGCCGACGCCGACGCCGGTGAATATGACCGAGTCCCGGTCCATATCGATGCCGCTAACGGTCCAGTCTTCGGGTACGGTAATGCTGTAGCCGTATTTCTTGCTCGTCTTGACGACGGTCTTATGCTGGTCGATGTCGTCTTCGCTGTCCGGCACCTGGCCGAATGTTTTCTCAACCTTCGCGAAGTCGACCTTCATGTTGTTCTGCAGCTTGCTTAATATGTCGGCAGCGTCGAGCTCCGTAGCGCCTCGTTCAAAGTCCAACTGCGTATCGTATTTATACGAACCCTTGACCGCAAAGATCCTGTAGCTCTCGTACCAGGTCGTCCCGTCGTCGGTAAAGGCGAGCTTCACCAGCTTGGCGGGCAGTCCGTTCCATACGATATCCGTCGCGACCATAGGCTCTTTGTACGCGTCCGCGATCACTTCGTCCGCCGCCGCTTTTTGCCGTTCCACCCAAGCCTCCAGCGTATCTCCGGCCTTAAGCGACGTAATATCGAACGTAATCGAAGCGTCGCCGTTATAGTAGCTGATCCCGTCCTCGTAGCCTTCTTCCCACTCCGGCGGAAGCTGGATCGTGAGCCCATAGTCTGCGTCCTTGTAAGTGACGACACCGTCTTTGACCTTGCTCAGATCCTTCAGCGCTGCGTTTTTGGCATCGAACTGCGGCGCAAAGCTGTCCAGCAGCGGCTTGTTGGCCGTCAGCTCGGAAGCGGCCTTCGCCGACTTGCCGAACATGAGGACGTAGAATCGGTCGTTCGCTTGAATGGCTCTGTATTCGTAGTAAAAGCCGTCCGAACTTTTGGTCACCATCGTCTGGAATTTGCCCGACGGCAGCGCGATTTCCTTGACGTTCAGCACCGTCTCGTCGTCGACGTAACCTTCGAGGTAGTCCCGTTGCTCCTTCGCGGTAAGCGGATCCTTCGCTTCTTCGACGGAGATGGACAAATAATAGTTTTTCTTCACGTCCTGGAAGGAAATGAAATCGCCGGTGCCCGACTGATAGTTCTGCGCCAGCCCCGTCGGGTAGTTCATCGACCACTTGAAGTAGCTGTCGCCGATCTTGGACTTGCCTGCGTCGGTGTCGATCGTTCCCTTGCCGCCCGCGGCGGCGGCGCGCGGTCCCTTGATTGCGATCTCCTTGGTCGACGCCGTGAACGTAATCTTGGCGCCGAGCAGCTCGGCTGCGCGCAACGGCACCATCATGACGCCCTTGACGGCAACCGGCGCTGCCGGCAGCGTCTTCTGAACGCCGTTGACGTATGCGGTCTTGCTGCCCGTCGCCATGACGACCTTCAGGCTGGCGCTGTGCGTCAGCGTCATCTTTTTATTGTCGGTCAGCTGCAGCTGCACGCCGATTCCTTTGGTGAGCACGCTCAGCGGAATGAAGGTGACGCCTTTTTGCTGGAACGGCGGCTGCACGGTCGAAGCGACGCCGTCCACCGTCATCTGCCCGCTGCCGAGCTTCAGCTTGATGACCACTTGCGTCGTAGTCGCTGCAGCGCTAGTAGCTGCGAAAGCTGCCGTTCCGGAGGAGATGGCAAGCGCCAGGACGAGCAGGAATGACAACAACATTTTAGGATGAAACATGATTCTCGAATTAGACATGGGTTAATCTAAGCTCCTTTTTATTGAGACAAGCTCTTGGATAACACGACTTGGCGAGACACGAGGTCTCCGTCCGCCAGTACCGTGACGGCGATCTTGCCGCCCGGCAAATAAGACTTGAGCAGCTCGCTCAGTTCGACGAGCGTGGCGATCTGTTTGCCCCCGACCGCGTAGATCTGGTCGCCGACCTTGAATCCTGCGGCCTGCGCCTCGGCGGATACGACCGCCGTGACGGTCATCGGCTCCTCGGTCGGCAGGCCGACGACGGCGGACCAGCTCTCTTCGAGCTCCAGGCCGAGCGAAGGACGCATGACTTTGCCGTACTTGGCGAACTGGTTCAGTACGTACTGCACCGTATCCGCCGGAATGGCGAAGCCCATGCTGTCGATGTCGACGTCGACGAACTTCATGGAGTTGATCCCGACGACCTCGCCCTTCATGTTCACGAGCGGACCGCCGCTGTTGCCCGGATTGATGGCCGCATCCGTCTGCAGCAGGTTGTAGTCGTCGGAGATGGACCGGTTCAGCCCGCTGATGACGCCGACCGTGGCCGTGTTGCGAAGCGAGAACGACACCGGGGTGCCGATCGCGATCGCCGGCTCGCCGACCGTAACCTTAAGCGGAGAAGCCGCGAACTTCGCAGGCTTCAGACCGCTGGCCTTGATCTGCACGAGCGCCAGATCGCTGGTCGCGTCGATCTGCTTGCGCGTGCCTTCATACTCCTTGCCGTCCGCAGTTACGACGACGATCCGCGTCATGTCCTGCACGACGTGCGCGTTGGTCACGATCAGCCCGTCCGCCTTGATGATGACGCCCGTCCCATGCGCAAGCGCGAAGCGTCCGCCATTCGCGTCGGGCTTGCCGATGATCGCGACGACGCTCGGCGCCACCTGCTTGATGACGGACGGCACGTCCGCAGGCGCGTACTTGTAAGTCTGGCTCGCCTTGTCGTAAGTCCCGGTGCCGCCTAGCGCGGCGGTTAAGGACGTTGCCTTGACATAGGCCTCGCCGTTGATGACCTTGACCGGCAGGCTGACAGCGCCGGACGTTGGCGCTGCCGCCGTCGCCGAACCGGCCATCAGCAGCCCGAACGAAAAAAATGCGGCACCGATCGCCGCTTTGCCGTTTATCTTTTTAAACAACCCGCACCCCAACTGCCTCTCGTTAGTAAATTAAGCCCTTTTTACCATATCAGAATCCGTATGGATACGATATCGGAGATTATGTCGAACAGTGTCGAATATGCAAAAAAAGAGAACCGGACGCGCACGCCGGCTCTCTTGTCTTAGTTATGGGTTGGATTGCAGCCGGGTTCGCTTACCAGCCGCTGACCATCTTCACGTCCGCGATCAGGAAAATGATCAAGGAAACCGCCGTGAATCCGATGGCAAAAATGTTCTTGTTCGGGCGCTGCCTCACCAGGCGAACGAGCCCTGCTACGATCAGAACCGTGATGATAACCATGAAAATGTCGAATACCGCGAACGTACTTGCGGATTCAGCCGCATTTTCCGCGAGAAACATGGGTTGTCCTCCCTTATCTCATAACTTTCCCAGTATCCTCTATGTTAGCCATAAGGCACCCTTGTTGCAAGTCCGAATTTGCCGCCGTAACAACTTTGTCACAATCGGCGGGAAAGCGCTAACTCTCAAGCCGCGCTTGAAAGCCAGTGCGTTCCGGGCAAATATAAAATGTCCAACCGCGCCAGTTTTTATAACAAGCACGGCAAATCGTTACCGCTATACCAGGTTGACATGCCCGCCTGCCGGTACTACGATCAACTCATCCCATATCCGAGGAGGCGTTACGTACATGCGAGAACGTCCGGATTCAAACGAATACACGCCCTACCAAGGGCAGTACGTGTCGCTTGTCCCCGATGGCGATCTGATCGACATCCTTGAGGCGCAAAAAGCGCGCACGCTCCGCATGATCGCGGGATTGACGGAGGAACAAGCCGATTATCGGTACGCGCCGGGCAAGTGGTCGCTTAAGCAGGTTTTCGGCCACATCAGCGACAACGAGCGCATACAGAGCTACCGGCTGCTCCGCATCGCCCGCGGCGACAAGACGAATCTGCCCGGTTACGAGCAGGACGAGCTCGTGCCGAACGGACCGTTCGAGAGCTGGAGCTTGTCGCAACTCTCCGAAGATTATAAGACGGTCCGGGAGGCGACGCTGGCGCTGCTGCGCGGGCTGCGTGCCGAGGACTGGACGCGGATCGGCAACGCGAACGACAATCCCGTCAGCGTGCGGGCGCTGGCCTGTATCAATAGCGGGCACGAGCTGCACCATCTGCGGATTATCGAAGAACAGTACTTGCGTTGAGAATGAAAAACGGGCGTCTCTTCTTGCGGAGAGAACGCCCGTTTTATAAAAGAATGGCCCGATTATCTACCGTTTACAGCCTTTTCCGCTTGCGGCGCCCATCTTCCGTTCACCCAAGTGATCAGGAAAGAGATGCCGCCCAGCCCGAGCAGCACGACGACCTTGAGCAAGGTCTCCTCTCCCTGAAGATCAAGAATCATCGCTTTGAGCGCCACCACAACGAGGACAGCGGAGCCGAACCAGCGGAACAGCGGCTCGCGGCGGTATGCCCCCCACAGGAACAGCAGCAGCGCGTAGGCCCCCCATGCGAGCGACAAGGCAAGCCGCAGCAGCGTCGTTTCTCCGCTTCCCCAGTCGTATGCTTCGAACAGTCCCGAAATTTGAACGGTCAACAGGCCGCCGATGACAAGGTGGGCGCCAAGCGCGAAGGCGTTCGATACCAGCTTGCGGTCCGAGCCGTCCAATCCCACAGCCTGCCTGCTCGTCGCGAAATAGAAGCCTAGCGCAGCCAGCAACATCCAGGAAATCGCTCCCCAGTTCAGAAAGGGGACATAGACGTCGAACCAGTCGCCGCGCGGCGTTTCCCAGGTCGTAGAGAACCAGTATACGTCGACGATGAACCAGATCGTCATGGACAGCATCTCCGGCAGCCAATGCTTCCGCTTGCGCATGCGTCCGACAGCGGCGAGAACGATCGCAACGCCCGCCCACAGGTAAACGTTCAGCAATGGCTTCACTTCAAGTCCGCTGCCAAGCTGGTTGAGGGCGATCAGCGTCAGCAAGGCGCCGATCAGGCCGTGACTCAGCGCGTAGGCGAGCGTGCGTCCCGATTGCCGAAGCACGAAGGCGGCGGCCGAGAGGAATAGCAGGCCGATAAAAATCAACGTATAGCCGCTGTCCAGCTCGCCCTTCAAGATGATGAGCGCCCATACGCCGAACAGGATCCCGTTTGCAAGACTCAGATACATGTTTAACCCGTCGAAGCACCGGCCAAGACGAACGCTCGCGATCAGGCACCCCAGATGATAGAACAGGAACGCCGCCAGCGCATACCGGATCGGCATGTTCTGCCAGCCGTCCAACGACGGGTCGAACCAGAAGAAGTAGATGGCGTAGAGCGCCCAGGTGCCGGCAAAGGCGACCGGCCTAAGCTCGCTCCAGCCCTTCGCGATGCTGATCGAGAAAAAGGCCGCGTTCAAGACAAGCAGGTAAAGGAACAGCGCGAAGACTTGGTCGGTCTCTGGCAGCATCAGCATCGGCGACAGCAGGCCGCCGGCTAGCGCGATATGCATGAGCAGGCGGGAGTTGAACCGCCAGGCGTAAGCCACGGCTAATGCGGTGACGGCGATCATGCCGAGAAGTACGGTCATCGGCGCCCACAGCGCGTAGGCGATGCCGGCAAAAGCGAACGTGGCGTACAGGATGCAGGCCCCGAGGCCAATCCCGATTTCGCCCGCTATAGCCCCTCTGGGCTTCGTCGCAAGACGCGCGCCCGCCAAGGCAAAGCCGATGCCGGCCAGCAGCCCGACGCCGATTTTCATCGGATCGGTGATCCAGCCGCGGTCGACCGTATAACGAAACAGCGTGATAAAGGCGGTCAATACGAGCGCGACGCCGAGCAGGGATGTCCAATGCTTGCGCAGATGGTCGATCATGACGGTGAACCCTCCTTGGGGGATTGAATACGCTTCGGAAAAAGGCGATCGGCCAGCTTGACGAGGCCGAGCAGCAGCAGGCAAAGCGCAAGAGCGACGCCTTCCAGCTCAAGCAAGTACCACGGCCACGGACCGAGCAGGTCAAGCAGAGAAGCCGAAGGCGGCTTGCGGGCGAGGAACATGAAGTTGGTCCCGGCCAGGAGGTCTGCGATCGCTGCGGGCACCGCAAGCGCCTGAAGCCAGCCGAAAGCGCGCAGGGCGGATCGCAGCGTCGGGCGATATCCCTCTACGATCGTCATGTACAGATTCGAGATGACGATAAGAATGTGGCCGAGGAAAAAGTGCGCGAAGCCGAACGTCGGAAACGGAGCCGTCAGGTCGGGCGTCGCCAGCGCCTGAACCGCGCCGAGGATGCCGAGGAAGAACGTCACCTCGTACAGGCGGCGGCTGCCGGTCAGCACCATAATCGCCGTCAGCCAGATCATGAGGCTGCACAGCTCGAACGGCAGCGCATAGACGTCCCAGTCCCGCGTGACCGCTCGATCGGCCAGCATCGCCAGCTCGACGGCGACGGACGCTGCGGCCAGGCCGATCCGGACCCGCTTCGAGCCCCGCAGTCTTCGCCTCCACGCGCACACGATCGCGACCAGCAGCGCCAGCAGGCCGAGCGCCGCCCAATGCGAAGTCCCGTACGGTTCAAACGTCATGCTTGTTCCCCCCTCTCTACACCCTCATTTTAGAAAATCGGGGCAAAAAAAATAGTACCAACTTTACGTGGTACCATCTTGGCGCTTCCGCGAGCCTTTTATTCCCGGGGGTCGAGGGGATGTCCAGGTCCCGGTTCCGATTGTTCCCTGGGCTTGAACAGCCCCATGTCCCGTGCCTGCCTGGCCGCCTCCTTGGAGCCGGGAACGCCGAGCTTGCGGAGAATGTGATTGATATGGTTTTTGACCGTGCGAATGGAGATGAACTGCCTGTCCGCGATCTGCGACTGCGAATAGCCGCGATCTACCATCTCGAGCAGTTGCAGCTCCGCGGGCGTGATCAGGTCCTGCAGCTTCTTGACCTCGAACTCCCGCTCCAGCGCCTTGAGACGCCTGAACTCCTCCCGCATCCGCTCCGCCGCGGCCGGACTGATCGCCGCCTCGCGACGGGCGGCGGCGCGGACCGCGTCGGGCAGACCCTCGAAGTCCGTCTTCAGCTGGTAGTCGATGGCCCCTGCCTGGAAGGAGCGCAGAATCAGATCCTTCTCCTCCATCGAGGTCAGCATGATCACCCGCGCCCCGGAGACGACGGCGGCCTCCTCGGCCAGCGCGATGCCCTCCGGCACGCCGTGCAGCATAATGTCCATAAGGACGACGTCCGGCGGCGCTGCAGCATCCGTCCCCTCCGTCCGTAACGCGGCGCGCACCTGATTCGGGTCGCCGCTCGCCAGCTTCACCTGAAGATCCGGCTCCTCGTTCAGATACGAAACGAGCCCTCTGCGCCAATCCTCGTCGTCTTCCACGATCCATATGTTAATGGCTTGCATCCAGCCCCGCCTCCTTTGCGTTCGGCGCCGGCGAAGGCGCCGCATGGTCCGGCCGCGCCCGCACGCTCCGAATCGGCAATGTCATGTAGACGCTCGTGCCCTGTCCGATCTTGCTCCGGATGGCAAGCGTTCCCCCATGCTTGCGCATGACCTGGTAGGCGTAAGGCAAACCCAGACCGAAGTTGGTGCCGCCGCCCTTCGTCGTATAAAAGGGCTCAAGCGCATGCGCGCGCTGGCTCCGGCTCATGCCGGGTCCGGTATCCGCGACCTCGAGGACAAGCTCGCGCCGTCCCTCCGACAGCTTCATCGTCAGCGTCCCGCCGCTTCCCTTCATCGCTTCCGCCGCGTTGGCGACGATATTGTTCAAAGCCTCGCCAAGCTGCGCTGCATCGATATCCGCCTTCCATTCTCTCGCAGGCAGGACGAGCCGCGTCCGAATCCCGCCGAGCTGCGGTTCAAGCGCCGCGAGCGTATCGCGCACGAGCGAGTCAAGGCTCACATTCGACCGCTTCAGATCCAGGTCGCCGGTGCGACTGTGGACGCGGGCGATCATTTCCTGCATGTGCAGCGATGCGGACAGCATCGTCTCGATATCGCGCAGCAGCTCCGGCTGCCCGGTCTTTTCCGCGTATCGCTTCGTCTTCTCTCCGAACAGCCGCAGCTTTCCCGCGTCGTTTTTGATGGCGTGATTCAGAATGGCCGTGCCCGCGTTGACGGCTCTCCATGTCGTGTCCAATCGCCTGCGGTCGACCAGCAGCCGGATACCCATGAACCCGTAGCTGAACAACCCGATCAGAAATACGGCGACCGCTAGCGACGCCACCCAAGCATTGTATACCCACATGCGCAGCATGCCGAGGCTCGGCAGGATGTAGCTCATGGCCAGAAGAAACAGCATGGGCGGCACCACGGCGAGGCAAACGATCCAGTAGGTGGGAGAAAGCGGCGAGCGCCGGGGCCGCAGCAGCAAAATATGCGCCGCTCCGTACAGCATGTACGGCGCCGCCCACCAGACGACGATGCCAAAGGATATCGGATAGCGCTCGGTATACCACGGCGTCAGCAGCAGACAAAGCGCGATCGGCGCGAGCAGCGCGGCCGGCAGCGCGCGCCTGAGCGCGGGATGCATCCGAACGGGACGGAACGCCAGCGCGAACATCAAGAACGCGTACGGCACGCCATAGTAGGAAGCGACGGAGGCTATCGCCTGCATGTGGTAAAGCGGCTGCTCCCAACGGTCGCGGACCGCGCCGTCCGCCAGCGACGGTATAATATTAAGATCGAGGACGGCAGCCAGCGCGCCGGTTCCGGCAAAGAAAGACACAGCGGCCAGCCGACGGGAAGCGGAGGAGCCTGAGCCCGCGGCCAGCAAAAAAAGCGCTACCGCCCACAGCACCGGCCATACGAACAGCATGCTTGCGTCCTCCTTTCTCTAAAACGTTTGATCAATACGCTTGCATATGCTCCCGGCGGTATTCGCCGGGAGTCTTTCCTTTGTTCTCCCTGAAGGTTCTGGCGAACACCTTGTACGACCTGAACCCGACCTCCATCGCGATGTCGAGGATGCTCATGTCCGTCGCCACGAGCAGGCTGCAGGCATGTCGGATCCGGATGTGATGCAGCAGGTGCAGGAAGTTGATGCCGGCGTGCTTCTTGATCTCTACGCTGAGCCGCGTCGGATGAATGTCGAAGCGGCCGGACAGCTCCGACAGCGACAGGTCCTCCCGGTAGTTGTAGTGGATGTACTCGAGGATCGGCCAGACGAAGCCGCCCCGTCCCGCCTGGTCGGCCGCGTTCCCTTCCTTCGCCAGCGCAAGGCGCTTGCGCTGAAAGCGGATGAGCAGCTCGTGCAAGCGGAGCGGCAGCATCTCCTTGCGGTACGGCTGTTCGCCCGCATATTCGCGCAGCAGCTCGGCGAACAGCTGCTCCTGCGGCCCAAGCTCCTCGGGGCCGAACTGGATGTACGGCTGCTGGTTCTCCATAAGCAGCGACCGCAGGTGCGACGATTCGACCTTCGACGATGCGATCAGCAGCTCCATCGCGAACATGCAGTTGAACAGCCGCAGCGGCTGCTGGGAGGTCGTGACGATCTCGTGGATCTGGAAGGGCAGCAGCAGCGTGAACGTGCCGCGGCTCATCGGGTGATTGACGCCGTTAATCTTCTCGTAGCCTTCCCCTTCGATGACAAGGGAGCATTCCAAAAAGTCGTGGCGATGCGCGGGAAAGAAACGCCGAATCTCGTTGATAGAGACGTAGAACGGGAAGTCGCGTTCGATCATCTCATAGTCGCTCAAATTTTTATTGACGGGAAAAACGGTCATAAAAACCCTCCCAAAAGATAAAAAAACGGGATATTCCCATAAAAATCCGGGCCATTCGCAGCTAGAATATACCATACACTAGGGGTGTCTTCATCAAGAATTTAATTTTTTCCGGGAGGATTTATTGCATGAGTTTGCCGACAATCGGTGCCCTGAAGTCCAGTTCCTTGATCGTCCGTCATCCGAACAACCCCATTCTGACCAGCAAGCAAGTCCCTTATAATCCCGCACTGGTATTCAACGCCGGCGTGACGAAATTCCAGGGCAAGTACGTGATGATCTTCCGCAACGACTACGGTCAGGAAGATTTGCAAACGCTGTCACCGAGCGATACGACCAATCTGGGCCTCGCGTATAGCGACGACGGCATCCATTGGGAGGTTCGTCCCGAGCCGTGCTTCAGCCTCGATGGCGAGGACATCATCCGGACGTACGATCCAAGGCTCACCGTCATCGACGGACGCTGTTATATGTGCTTCGCGGTGGACACCGGCCACGGCATCCGCGGCGGCATCGCGGTGACGGACGACTTCGAGAAGTTCGAGGTCATCAGCCTGAGCGTGCCGGACAACCGGAACATGGTGCTGTTTCCAGAGAAAAGAAACGGACGCTACCTCCGGCTCGAGCGGCCCTTCACGATCTACAGCCGCGGCGGCGAGGAGCGCTTCGACATCTGGATCTCCGACTCCGCCGACCTGAAGTATTGGGGCAACTCCGATCTGCTGCTGGCGGTCGAGCAGGTTCCCTTCGCCAACGCCAAGCTCGGTCCGGCTGCGCCGCCGATCAAGACGCCCAAGGGGTGGCTGACGACATTCCACGCGGTGGACATCGATCCGTCCCGCGGCAAAAACGGCTGGGAGCCGACCTGGAAAAAGCGGTATACCGCCGGCATCATGCTGCTCGATCTGGACGATCCAAGACGCGTCGTCGGCATGTACAAGGAGCCGCTGCTCGCGCCGGACGCGGATTACGAGAAGGACGGCGGCTTCCGCAACCACGTTATTTTTCCCGGCGGCATGATCCTGGAGGACACGGGCGAGGTGAAAATTTACTACGGCGCGGGAGACACGTACGAATGCCTGGCCACTGCGGACGTGAGCGACTTGATCTCCCTTTGCCTCAAGGGTTAAGCACTGCCACCCTCTCACTCTGAATTACGGGGAAGTGAACCTCCATGACGAACGGTCTCAGATCGACGTTTCGTTACCTCAACAAGAAAAAGTACCTCTACCTCATGCTCGTGCCCGGCGTCGCCTACTTCCTGATTTTTAACTACATCCCTATGTACGGCGTCGTCATCGCGTTCAAAGACTTCAACTTCGCCAGAGGCATCCTGCACAGTCCCTGGATCGGATTTGAAAACTTCAAGTACATGTTCGGTCTGGACGATTTCTACACGGTATTCCTCAACTCGTTGTACCTGAGCTTCCTGAAGCTGCTGTTCGGCTTCCCGTTCCCGATCCTGCTCGCGCTGTTCCTGAACGAGATGCGCAACCGGACCTACCAGAAGTTCAGCCAGACATTGATCTACCTGCCCCACTTCATCTCCTGGGTCGTCATCGGAGGCATCCTGGTCAACTTCCTGTCGCCGACCTGGGGCGTGTTCAACCTCTTCCTGCAGCAGCTCGGCATCGAGCCCGTCTTCTTCCTGGCGGACAACGCCTACTTCAGGCCGCTCGTCGTGCTCAGCAGCATCTGGAAGGATTCCGGCTGGGAGAGCATCATCTATCTCGCCGCGATGGCTTCCATCAACACCGAGCTGTACGAGGCCGCGAGCATCGACGGCGCGAGCCGTCTGAAGCGGCTGTGGCATATCACGGTGCCCGGCATCAAGTCGACGATCGTCGTCCTCATCATCCTGCGTCTGGGCCACATCATGAACAACGGCTTCGAGCAGATTTTCGTCCTTCAAAATCCGATGAATCTCCACGTATCCGAAGTGTTCGAGACGTACGCCTACCGCGTCGGCATTCTGGGCGGCCGCTTCTCCTTTGGCGCGACGGTCGGGCTGTTCACCTCGGCAATCGGCCTGATCTTCCTGATCGCGAGCAACCGGATCGCCAAGTGGATGAAGGAAGACGGCATTTGGTAAGGCCACGCGCCCAGAAAGGAGGCTGCTCCCGTGAATATCCGCTCTCGCAGCGATAAAATTTTCGACACCGTCAACTACTTCGTCATCACGCTGTTCGCGCTCCTGTGCCTGTTCCCGTTCGTCTACGTGGCCGCTTACTCGGTCACGCCCTACACGGACTACCTGGCGCATCCGCTCCGCATGATCCCGACCCACGTCGAGTTCGGCGCCTACCGGCAGATCTTCAAGATGTCGGTGCTCTGGACCGGCTACCGCAACACGATCGTCATTACGGTCGCGGGCGTCGCCCTTAACATCTTTTTAATGCTGATTACCGCGTATCCGCTTTCAAAAACCGATCTGAAGGGACGCAACGTCATCCTGCTGCTCATCACCTTCACGATGTTTTTCAACGGCGGGCTCATTCCGAACTTCTACCTCATCCGCTCGCTCGACATGTACAACACGCTATGGGCTTTGATCCTGCCCGGCGCGCTCGGCGCATACAACCTGATCCTGATGAAAAGCTTCATCGGCAGCATTCCCGCAAGTCTTGAGGAATCGGCCTCGCTCGACGGCGCCAACGAGCTGACGATTTTGGCCCGCATCATCGTGCCGCTCTCGAAGCCCGCGATCGCCACGTTCGTCATTTTCCACGCGGTCACCCAGTGGAACACGTTCTTTAACGCCATTATCTATACGTCGAAACGGGACCTGTGGCCGCTCATGCTTATTGTCCGGGACCTCGTCGTCGACAGCGGCGGGGTCGCGCGGGACGTGCTGGACGCCAGCAATTCCGGCGTGACGGAATTCACGATCAAGATGGCGATCATCATCTTCTCGACGCTGCCCATCATCCTCATCTTCCCGTTCATGCAAAAGTACTTCATGAAGGGCATGCTCATCGGCTCCATCAAGGGCTAGGCCCCGCTCGGGTGAAGGCCGCGATTCAATGCGGCTTAACTATAAAAACAAACTTTGAAGGGGATATGAACATGAAAAACAAACGCATTAAACGGACAAGCCTGCTAGTATCCGCAATGCTCATGTCTTCCGCGCTCGCCGCCTGCTCCTCGGGCAACAACAATGATGCCGGCAGCTCGAGCGACGCGGCCCCCTCCGGGTCCGCATCCGCTTCCTCGTCGGCCTCCTCTTCCGCAACGGCCGCCCAGAAGGATCCGGTGACGATCAAGATGTTCAACCGGGTGAACGCGGACGTCGTCCTGGACAACAACCCCGTCGTCGCGGAGGCCGACAAGCTGGCCAACGTAAAGCTCGAGATCGAAGCGCCGCCGATCAACAACTACGTAGACAAGCTTCAGGTCGTGATGGCCTCGGGCGATCTGCCGGACGTGATCTACAACTGGGGTACGGCAGGCAACGGCGCGGACGCGAACATGGAAAAGTGGGCGCAAAACGGGCTGCTCGAGCCGCTCGACGACAAGATCGCGGGTTACCCGAACCTGATGAAAAACATCACGCCCGAAATGTGGGACGCGGTCAAGTCGGTGGGCGACGGCAAAACGTACATTATCCCGAGAACGAACGTCGTCAACCACTGGGGCTACATGATTAACCAGCAGTGGCTGGACAAGCTGGGCCTCAAGGCGCCGACGAACCTCGAGGAGTTCACGAACGTCGTGCGGGCGTTCGCCAAGAACGATCCCGACGGCAACGGCAAGGCGGACACGTACGGGCTGTCCCTCTCCGGCCCGGATCTCGGACGCAATACGATCTGGAACGCCACGAACTTTCTGACGGCGGCGTTCGATCTGCCGGTCGTCGACGGCGTTAAGGACACGGACGGGCAGTACAAGATCCGGGAGAAAATGTCCGGCTACATCCCTTACCTCACTTATCTCAAGCAGCTCAACGACGAGAAGCTGATCGATCCTGAATTTCTGATCAACAAAATTTACGTCGATACGGAAAAGCTGAACCAATACAAGGTCGGCATCGTTTATGGCCACCAAGCGGCCGTGCTCGGCAACATCAGCAAGCTGCCGGATTCTGAGAAGATCTTCTCCTACCACGGCGTACTGAAGGACGACAAAGGCGTGGCGTCGGATTGGGTCACGCCGGCGATGTGGGGCGGCTGGATGATTCCGAAGGGTTCCAAGAAGGTCGACGACGTCCTGAAGTTCCTCGACTGGGGCAACACGGCCGAAGCCAACACGCTGTTCCAGCTTGGCGTGAAGGGCCTCACCTACGACAGCTACGATCCCGCCACCAAGGCGGTCGTACGGTCCGCGGATCAGACGGCCAAGCTCGCGACGCTGACGAGCCCTTATATGACGCCGGCCAATGCGATTAACGGCGACGGCGCCTCGATCGTCAACGCGGATACGCCGGAGCGGCTCGCCGTTTATCAGACGCAGCTGGACGAAGCGCTGAAGCAAATGACTGTCGTCAACGTCCCTGCAGTGCGCTCGCCGAAGATTCTGAACCTGAACGGCACCATTCCCGACCTCGTCAAGAAGAAGGACGACAAGGAGATCGCATATATCACGGGCAGCATTAACGAGCAGCAGTTCAAGGACTTCCTCGAGAAGGAATGGTATCCGGCCACAGCGGACGCCGAGAAGGAATACGTCGACTTCATGAATTCGCTCGGCAAATAAGTCGTTAAGCTAGTCGTTAAGTTACCGAGGATGGTTTCGCCGGGCCCGCAAGCCGCCATCGCTTGCGTGCGCCGCCTGGGCAGGCGGCTTGCGGGTCTATTTCAATATGCGCCGAAAGGGGATTTGGATGATGATTTGGAAAGCGGGAATGCGTCTTGGATTGTGTATCGCGATGGTCGTAAGCCTCCTGCTGACAGGCATTCCGTACGTAAAGGAGGCGCAGGTACCCAAGGCGGCCGCGGCGAGCTCGACGATCGTCAAAAGCGGCAATACGTGGACGCTGGAAAACGATGTGCTGCGGGCAGTCATTACGTTCAGCGGCGGCAGTATTGAAATGACCAGCTTCTATAATAAAGAAGCGGGAAGGGAGTATCTAACGGGCAGCGGCAGCAGTTATTTGTTCTATTATAACTACGGCGGCAGCGATCTGTACGCGGACGACGGCGGTTGGACGCTCGGGACCGATACGATCGGCGACATCTCGAAGTTCGGCACGACCTGGGGCAAACAGCTGACCATACCGATCAGCCGCACCTCGCCGCAAAACGTGACCGTCCAGCTCAAGTTCGAGCTGTACAACGATCGGGCGGGACTCAAGTATTCGAACGTCCTCAAGAACAACAGCACCTCGGAGAAAACGATCACGGCATCGGACATCATCGCGCTCAATTTTCCGAACGATGCCCATACCCTCTACTATGTGCCCAACATGACCTGGAGCAGCACCTCCGGCGCGCTCGCCCCGAATGCGGGCAAGAACGCCATTACCCAATACAACACGGGCGATGGCTGGACGATCCAGCCGGAGATGAACTGGAAGACGCAGGGCGGGACGAACAATCTCCCTTTCGCCAACATTAACGCCTGGAGCGGCATCGACAACGTCAAAGTATCGACGAACCCGGGGTCGCTGCAGCTCGTGCTGTTTCCCGGAGAGACCTACGAATATATCGCCGTGGACATGACCGTATTTAAGGGCGATATGCTGGACGGACGCATGGCTGTTGAAGAGCATTTTCGTAAGCGCTTTAAATATCACAATACAACGGCCGTCTTCACGACTAACGACTGGGAATGGCTAAACAACCGTACGGAGTCCTATTATCGCAATACGGTTATTCCGAAGGCCGTGCAGGCGGGCATGGACATGGTGATGCTGGACGACCTGTGGAATACGACGCGCGACACGACGACGCCGGCGAGCGCGTTCACCTCTAACCTCGCCGCGCTGACGGACACGATCGTCGCCCAGGGCATGAAGTTCGGCCTGTGGTTCAGCATGACCGGCGACAATCATAACGCGGGGCGCGATCTGGCAGATCCCGCGAACATCGAGTTCAAGCGCAGCCAGGTCGAGGACTTCATGATTTCGAACTATCACCTCTCGCATCAGATGATCGACCTGACCGAGTTTTGGCCGAACACGACGGTCACCTCGACCTCGCATCCAAGCGACAGCGTTTACCGGAAAAACGTGAACGTGCGCAATTACATGAACGACGTCGTCTCGCGCCATCCGGACTTTCTCATGAAGGAAACGAGCGAGGTCGACTATTATCCGACCCAAGGCGACCGCAACGTCGGGCTGCTGCATATCGGGGACAACGGCTTCGTCTCCGCCAAGGGCAACGTCGACAAGAGCATGCTGATCGGCTTTAACAGCTTCGGCTATCTGCCGATGAACTCGGTGTATTACGGCGGCCTGACGACCGGCAAGACCGAAGACTACTACTCCTACATGCTGGCGCGCGTCATTAAGTTCGCTAAGGATCCCAGCACCTGGAGCGCGGCGAGCGTTTCGACGCTCAAGAAGTTCAACGAATGGCGTAAAAATCCGCGCATCGTCGCGCTGACGGACGGCATGACCCGGCCGCTGTACGCCGGTCCGAACTTCGATACGTCCGGACCGTACGCCTGGATGTATGCCTCGGACGACAAGAGCAAGGCGCTCGTCATCGCAACCACGGCCGGCGAGACCGCGGCAGCCACGGAGCTGACGCTGAACCTGCGGTGGCTCGACAGCAACAAGACGTACCTCGTCGAGGACGTGACGATGGACGACAGCGGCAATATCAACTACCGCTACAAGGGACGTTACACCGGCGCGCAGCTGAAGTCGCCGGGCCTGCCCGTCAATCTCGCCGAGAACACGTCCAAGGGCAAGGCCTTCTGGATTCAAGAGGACATCGCTTCGGCCGATTTGCAGGTGCTGTACGCGGACGAGAAGATCGCGTCGTACACGGCAAGCGCCGGCAGCTCGACGATCACGGTGAACGCGACGGGAACGGCCGGCACGACGGGCAAGGTCATCGTGTTCGACCGCTCGGCAAATAAGACGATCGCGGCGGATGTGGCGATCGGTGCGGGCGGCACGGGCAGCGTCACCGTGTCCTCGGGAATCGCGAGCGAAGCGGAGAGCCTGCCGGTCGCGATATCCGCGGGCGGCACGCAGGAGAACGGCACCGACTCTGCGGCCAGCGGCGGCGCGTTGAACTACGCCAACGCCGGCGGCGTCGGCGGCTGGGTGCAGTACACGGTGAACGTGCCGAGCGCGGGCACGTACAACGTCAAGGTCCGGGTGAAGAAGCATCCGGACCGCGGGACTGCGCAGCTGTACGTCGACGGCACGGCGCAAGGCGCGCCGATCGACGAGTACGCCGCGACGCAAGGCTACGTCGAAGTGAACTTGGGCAATATCGCCTTCACATCCGCGGGCGACAAAGCATTCAAGTTCCAGGTGACGGGCAAAAACGCGGCCAGCGGCCAGTACACGCTCGCGACGGACGCGATCCGGCTTACGTACAAGTCCCCGGACCGCACGCTTCCGCCACCCGTACCGGAAGCCGTCAAGTACGAGACCGAGAACGCCACGGCTACGACGTCCGCCGGAGGCACGACCACAGTCGGCAGCGACTCCGCGGCCAGCAACGGCTCGCTTAGCTACGGCAATCCGGTATCCGTCGGCGGCTGGATCCAATACGCGGTCAACGTGCCCGCGGCCGGCACCTATAACGTGAAGGTGCAGGTGAAGAAGCATCCGGACCGCGGCATCGCGCAGCTATATATCGACGGCAACGCCCAAGGTGCGCCCATCGACGAATATCAGAGCGCCCAAGGCTACGTCGCGGTCGACCTGGGCAGCATGACGTTCGCTTCCGCGGGAAGCAAAGCGTTCCGCTTCCAGTCCACGGGTAAAAACGCGGCCAGCTCCTCCTATACGCTCGCCACTGATTATATATCGCTGACGCCGCAGCCGATTACGTACGAGGCCGAGAGCCTCGCCGCGACCGTCACTTCCGGCGACACGTATACAAGCGGAACGGATGCCGCGGCTAGCGGCGGCTCGCTGAGTTACAGCAACTTCAACGCCGTCGGCGACTGGCTGCAGTATACCGTGAACGTGCCCGCGGCCGGCACGTACGCGATCAGCGCGCGGGTAAAGAAGCATCCGGACCGAGGTACGGCTCAGCTGTACGTGTACGGGGCGGCGGTGGGCAATCCGATCGACTGGTATGACGCCAACGCCTTTTACGACACCGTCGGCCTCGGGACGGTCACGATCGGCGCCTCGGGCAACAAGACGTTCAAGTTCCAGATCACCGGCAAGGATCCCGGCAGCAATGCCTACACGCTCGCGATCGACAAGCTCATGCTGACGCGCCAGTAGGCCGCCGGCAAATATAGAAGGGTTGCTCCTTTCCGGCATTTCCGGAGAAGAGCAACCCTTTTTTCGCGATTCTCATCATCCTCGCCTGACGCGCTCCCGGACGCTTACGTTTCCGTCTTCGCGGCCGACGACGATGCGCTCCGCCATGCCGACGAACAGGCCGTTCTCCACGACGCCCGGGATGAGGTTCAGCGTCTTTTCGAGCGCCGCTGCGTCCTCGATGACGCCGAAGCGGCAGTCGGCGATATAGTTGCCGTTATCAGTTACGAACGGCTCGTCCCCTTCAGTCAGGCGAAGCGCAGGATGACCGCCTATCGCCTCGAGGCGTCCCATCGTCAGCTTGAAGCCGAACGGTACGATCTCCACCGGCAGCGGAAACTGTCCCAACGTCTTCACTTCCTTAGAAGCGTCGGCGACAATGACGAGCCGCTTGCTATTAGACGCGATGATTTTCTCCCGCAGTAGCGCCCCGCCACCGCCTTTAATCAGGTTAAGGTCCCCATCCGCTTCGTCCGCGCCGTCAATCGTCAGATCGATGCCGCCAGTTGGGATATCGTCCAGCGGAATCAACGGAATCCCTAGCGAGCGCGCCAGCTCCTCGGATCGGATCGACGTCGGCACCGCGGTAATATTCAGCCCAGCCTTCACACAGTTGCCAATCTCCATAATGACCCAGTATGCGGTAGAACCCGTTCCAAGCCCTACGAGCATACCGTCCTCAACAAGCTTGACCGCCTCTTCGCCCGCCCGGCGTTTCGGATCTATAGTCATGCGCCTCACCTTTCCCGCATTCGTTTTACTTATTGCTTCGGATATACGCATTATAGCAATTAACCTTGCACTTTTCTCAAAAAAAGAGCAGCAGCGCAACGAGTGTCTCGTAAGACACCATTGCAACCGCTGCTCTTGGGCAACGTAACTTTTGTCCTTCTCTTCCCGTTTGCAAGCTCTAAGGTTAAACTTCGACCGTAGCCAGCGCCGCTTCGGTGCGTGCCCGATCCCGTTCCAGCACGGGACCAAGATACTTGCCCGTGTAGGACTTCGCATTGTTCGATAGCTGCTCCGGCGTACCCACGCCGACGATCGTGCCGCCGCCGCTGCCGCCTTCGGGTCCGAGATCGACGAGATAGTCCGCAGTCTTAATGACGTCCAGGTTGTGCTCGATGACAAGCACGCTCTCGCCCGAATCGACTAGTCGCTGCAGTACCTGGAGCAACCGGTCGATGTCGTGGGCGTGGAGCCCTGTCGTCGGCTCGTCGAGAATGTACAGCGTCTTGCCCGTGCTGCGGCGATGCAGCTCAGCCGCAAGCTTGACGCGCTGCGCCTCGCCCCCCGACATCGTCGTCGATGGCTGACCGATCGTCATGTACCCGAGTCCGACGTCGAGCAGCGTCTGAAGCTTGCGATGAATGCGCGGAATGTTCTGGAAGAATTCCGTCGCATGCTCGATCGTCATCTCCAGCACTTCCGCGATGTTCTTGCCTTTGTACTTGACCTCTAGCGTCTCGCGGTTATAGCGCTTGCCCTTGCATATTTCGCAGGGCACGTATACGTCCGGAAGGAAGTGCATCTCGATCTTGATGATGCCGTCGCCTTTGCACGCCTCGCAGCGGCCGCCCTTGACGTTAAAGCTGAAGCGTCCCTTCTTGTAGCCCCGCACCTTGGCTTCGTTCGTGATCGCGAATACGTCGCGAATGTCGTCGAACACCCCGGTATACGTCGCCGGGTTGGAGCGCGGCGTACGTCCGATCGGCGATTGGTCGATGTCGATGACCTTCTCCAGATGCTCCAGTCCGAGAAACTCCTTGTACTGGCCTGGACGCACCTTCGCCTTGTTCAGATCGCGGGCCAGCGTCTTGTAGAGGATCTCGTTGACCAGCGTCGACTTGCCTGAGCCCGACACACCAGTTACAGCCGTGAAAACGCCGAGCGGAAACTTGGCGCTCAGATTCTTCAGGTTGTTTTCCGTTGCGCCCTTCACTTCGATCCAGCGGCCGTCGGGTTTTCGCCTTTTGAGCGGTACAGGGATGAACTGGCGGCCGCTCAGATAAGCCCCCGTCAGCGAATTATCGTCGCGCATGACCTCTTCAGGCGTGCCTTGCGCGACGACCGTGCCGCCGTGAATGCCTGCGCCCGGCCCGATATCGATCAGGTAATCGGCCGCCATCATCGTGTCCTCGTCATGCTCGACGACGATCAGCGTATTGCCGAGATCGCGCATATGCTCCAGCGTCTTGATCAGCCGGTCGTTGTCCCGCTGGTGCAAGCCTATGCTCGGCTCGTCCAGGATATACAGGACGCCCATCAAGCTGGAGCCGATCTGCGTAGCCAGCCGAATGCGCTGGGCCTCGCCGCCTGACAGCGTACCTGCCGCCCGGGAGAGCGTCAGGTAATCCAGCCCGACATTGACCAAGAAGCCCAAACGGCTGCTGATCTCCTTCAGGATCAGGTTGGAAATCTGCGTGTCCTTGGCGTTCAGCTCGAGCGCGTCAAAGAAATTCATCGCATCTCCGATCGACAACGCCGTGACATGGGCCACGTTCTGGCTGCCGACCGTAACGGCCAGCGCTTCCTTTTTCAGCCGCTTTCCTTTACAGCCCTCGCACGGCTTGGCACCCATATATTCCTCGATAAACTCGCGGATGCCATCCGATGCCGTCTCCCGGTAGCGCCGCTCCAGGTTAGGTACGACGCCTTCAAACTGGACCATGGCGTCGCGCGTATAACCGAACTCATTTTGATATTTAAATCGAATCTTTTCCGGGCCGGTACCGTACATCAGCAGCTTCATCTGCTTGTCCGTGAGCTCGGATACCGGTACCTTGGTCGGGATCTTGTAGTGGCTGCACACGGCCGCGAGGAACTGCGGATAATAAGTCGAGGTGCTGCCCGCCCAAGCGGAAAAAGCCCCCTGATCGATGCTCTTGCTCTTGTCGTGCAGCAGCAGGTCGGGGTCGACCACCATCTTCACGCCAAGCCCGTCGCAATCCGGACAAGCGCCGAACGGCGAGTTGAAGGAGAACAGCCGCGGTTCAAGCTCGCCCATTGAAAACCCGCACACGGGGCAGGCCAGATGAGAATTAAACATCAACTCTTCCTTGTCGATGATGTCTACGATAATTTGTCCGCCCGATAGCTTGAGCCCCGTCTCGAGAGAATCGGCCAAACGCGTCGCGACGTCTTCCTTCACGACGATCCGGTCGATGACCACCTCGATCGAATGCTTCTTGTTCTTCTCCAGCTCGATCGGCTCGGACAGATCCATGATCTCCCCGTTCACGCGTACGCGCACAAAGCCTTGCTTCTGAATATCGGCCAGCAGCTTCGTATGCTCGCCCTTGCGTCCGGACACGACCGGCGCCAGAATCTGCAAACGGGTGCGTTCCGGATACTCCATGATCCTGTCGACCATCTGCTCCACCGTCTGCGATGTAATCTCGATTCCGTGCTCCGGGCAGTGCGGCTTCCCGATGCGCGCATACAAAAGACGCAGATAATCGTAAATCTCCGTCACGGTGCCAACGGTCGACCGCGGATTGCGGCTGGTCGTCTTCTGGTCGATCGAGATGGCCGGGGACAGCCCTTCGATCGAGTCCACGTCCGGCTTGTCCATTTGCCCGAGGAACTGGCGAGCGTACGCGGAGAGCGACTCCACGTACCGGCGCTGCCCCTCGGCATATATCGTATCGAACGCGAGCGAGGACTTGCCCGAACCGCTAAGACCGGTCAGCACGACAAACTTGTCGCGCGGAATGGTCACGTCGATATTTTTCAAATTGTGGGCGCGAGCGCCCTTTATGACGATCTGATCGCTTCCCAAAAGTACAGCCTCCTGTCGTTAACGGCTTGGGCTCGCTCTCCGCGCCGCCTCCGTTCACGTTCCCATCACATAAGAATATGTGTTCTCATCTCATTATACTTGCCGATGAACTGGTTCGCAAATGGAAATCCCACCAAGGCGCGGCGTTCTTTGGAGAGCTCCGCTCATTTGGTCCTTACACGATTCGGCCGCCCCCGACCCATACTGCCTGCTTTTCGCGCAGTTTCAACGTTATCCCCTTCGATCAGGTGGGCACCGTTCTAAATGAATACATCCGCAATTTAACAGCCTTCGCGCCTATGTAATATGTAATTCAGCCCTATTCCGTCCTTTAAAGAGTATCCCTTTCGAACAGGCTAATGGCGGAATTTTACAAAGTCTGTACAACGAAATGATTAACCAAGCTTCCTTAGCGCGTTTCTCAAAAAAGAATTTCGTCAAGAAATTGTTGCAAACAAACAATTGTTAAGAAACCTGAAATGCATTCTTATGCTGTCTGTAGTTAGCCAATCCCGACCACCTTACGGAACGAACAGCTTTCTTTTTGTTGACCAGATCGCCAAGCGTCACAGTCTGAGTAAGACCGCATAGAGATAAAAGCATTTCAAAAGAATTCGGACGTGCGTTGATTCGGAAACAATATTCGTCCAGGTAAGCCTGCAGATGCTTCGGACCAATTCCTCCGAACGTTCTGGCAAGCCAGCCGATGACTCCCCGCCAGATTAATCCGAGCTCCGTCACACCTTCGCTATCGCTTTGCTTGACAATCTCAATGCTTTGAATCTCGGATTTTGCATCTGTCACATGGCGCCACAGGAAAGTGCCAAAAGAATCAACGCCAAATAAACGCCGTCTAAATTCATTTGGCGGCACTCGCTTAATTTTAACTTCGGCCACTTCGCCCGATTCCGGATCGATTGAGGCCCCTACGACTGCCGGCTGATCTCGCTGATCGGGCGGATCGAAAACCCCGCTCATGACTGGCCGCGCGTAAAAATCGCCGTATAATTGCAGGTCTCCTTTTAGAGGCCTAGATTCGTCGCATACTTGGATGGCATGCCGAAGCTTATGGTTGATCAGCCAAGCCGTCTTGTAGGTCACTTGAATAACCTCTGCCAGCAGCGTGGCGGAGATCCCCGTTTGCATCAAATATAAGGCGCTGAACCACTTTACGAGCGGTGTGCGCGTCCCCTCCATTATGGTTCCCGCAGTCAGAGAGGTTTGGTGATGGCAGACACGGCATTCATACAGACTTTTGCGTCGGGAAGCGACTAGGTAAAATGCAGCTCCGTCGCAGCGAGGACAGCGGTACCCGTTCGGCCACTTGGCCTTGAACAAAGCAAACTCGCAGGCTTCCTCCTGGAATACCGGCATCTTCTCGCGAAGCGAATGCAAACCAATCATCCTCCCCATCCGATAACAAACAGGAACATTTGTTCTCATTATAACACAATGTTCCACCGAGCTAAAGCGCCATTTTGTATCCTTGATGATGGGGAGATTTAGATTAAAAATGGATTGTTAGGGATAGCGTCCTGAGTGAACGGGATAACGTTAAAACGTGTGCTAGCCAGCTCCTCTCCTGCCTGAAGGGGATAACGTTAAAACGTATGCTAGCCAGCTCCTCTCCTGCCTGAAGGGGATAACGTTAAAACGTATGCTAGCCAACTCCTCTCCTGCCTGAAGGGGATAGCGTTGAAACGGGTAAAAGGAGCATTGCAGCACTGCCCTAAACGCGTTAAATTTTGTACCCAACCTTGCAACAAAAAGCCTTGCCAGGACATGCAATCCCGGCAAGGCGTGCGAAGCATTCCTAAAGACTTGCCTTCAGTTCAAGCAGTGCGTCGCGAAGCTCGGCGGCCCGTTCGAACTGGAGGTTCTTGGCGGCGTCCTTCATCTCGGCCTCTAGACGGTTGATGACGGACTGACGGTCCTTCTTGGACAGCTTGTCGACGTCCTCGAGGCCTGTCAGATAAGAACTCTTCTGCTCGGCAACTTTTGTCGCCTCGATGACGTCGCGGACTTTTTTGCGGATGGTCTGCGGCGTGATGCCGTGCTCTTCGTTGTAGGCGGTCTGGATCGCGCGGCGGCGTTCTGTCTCGCCGATCGCCTTCGCCATGGAGTCGGTGATCTTGTCGCCATACATGATGACGCGGCCCTCGGCATTCCGCGCCGCGCGGCCGATCGTCTGGATGAGCGAACGCTCTGCGCGCAGGAAGCCTTCCTTGTCGGCGTCGAGGATCGCCACCAACGTGACTTCCGGCAAATCCAACCCCTCCCGCAAGAGGTTGATGCCGACCAGCACGTCGAACGTGCCGATCCGCAGATCGCGCAGGATCGCCATCCGCTCCAGCGTCTTGATGTCCGAGTGCAAATAACGCACCTTGATGCCGACTTCCTTCATGTAGTCGGTCAGATCCTCCGACATCTTCTTGGTGAGCGTGGTCACGAGCACGCGCTCGTCGCGGTCGATGCGGGCACGGATCTCGCCGAGCAGGTCGTCGATCTGACCCTTGGTCGGGCGCACCTCGATGATCGGATCGACGAGTCCCGTGGGACGGATGATCTGCTGTACCATCGTCGGGCAATTCTCGAGCTCATAAGGGCCGGGCGTTGCCGACACATACACGAGCTGCTTAGCCTTGCCCTCGAACTCCTCGAAGCGCAGCGGTCGGTTGTCCTTGGCCGAAGGGAGACGGAAGCCGTGGTCGACAAGCACCGTCTTGCGCGCCTGGTCGCCGTTGTACATCGCCCGCACTTGCGGTAGCGTGACGTGGGACTCGTCGATGACGATGAGGTAATCGTCAGGAAAAAAGTCCATGAGCGTATAAGGCGTCGCACCGCGCTCGCGGAACGTCAGCGGGCCTGAGTAGTTCTCAATGCCGGAGCAAAAGCCCATCTCCGCCATCATCTCGAGGTCGTAGCGCGTGCGCTGCTCCAGCCGCTGCGCCTCAAGCAGCTTGCCTTGCTCGCGCAGCTCGGCAAGGCGCTCCTCGAGCTCGCGCTCGATGTTAACCAGCGCGACCTTCATTTTCTCCTCGGCGGTAACGAAGTGAGACGCCGGGAAGATCGCGACATGATCGCGCGAGCCGATGATCTCGCCCGTCAGGACGTCGATCTCGGTGATCCGCTCGATCTCGTCGCCGAACATCTCCACCCGGATCGCGCGGTCGCCGACCGATACCGGAAAGATCTCGACGACGTCGCCGCGCACGCGAAACGTCCCCCGCGTGAAATTCATATCGTTGCGCTGATATTGGATGTCGACCAGCTTGTGCAGAATCGCGTTGCGCGATTTTTCCATTCCCACGCGCAGGCTCAAGCGAAGGTCTCGGTACTCCTCCGGAGAGCCGAGACCGTAAATGCAAGAAACGCTGGCGACGATGATGACGTCCTTGCGTTCGAACAGCGCCGAGGTAGCGGAGTGTCGCAGCTTGTCGATCTCGTCGTTGATGCTGGAGTCCTTCTCGATATAAGTATCCGAGGACGGGATATACGCCTCCGGCTGATAGTAGTCGTAGTAGCTGACGAAATACTCGACGGCGTTCTCCGGGAAAAATTCCTTGAACTCGCTGCACAGCTGCGCAGCCAGCGTCTTGTTGTGCGCGATGACGAGCGTGGGCTTGTTCACCTTGGCGATCGTCTGGGCGATCGTAAACGTCTTGCCCGTCCCCGTCGCGCCGAGGAGCGTCTGATGCCGCTTGCCCTCATGAATGCCGGCGACCAACTCCCGGATCGCTCTCGGCTGGTCCCCCTGCGGTTCGTATTCCGATTGCAGCTTGAATCCGGACGGCACTGCCATGTTTAAGCCCACCTCCGTGTCTTGTAGACCAAAGTCCTATATCGTACCCTGCTTCATCCGACCGATAAACAGGATATCCCTTCCAGCGAGTCCGAATATGTGTTCTCATTCATTATATCGGGTTCCCGGAAACCAGTCAAAGGAGTGAAGCTGCATGAAGCAGCGCATGGACCAGACCACTTCGTGGGGCATTCTGGCGGCTCTTGCCGCGTTAATAGGCGGATTTTTGTGGGAAGGAGGGCATTGGGAAGGGCTGGTGGAGAAAACGGCGCTGCTGATCGTATTCGGAGGAACGTTCGCGGCCGTCGCGATCAGCTTCCCGGCATCGCGGCTGCGCCAGATTCCCGAATCGTTGAAGACTGCCTTCCGACCCGCCGCTTTGGAGACGACGACCCGAATTGACGAGCTCGTCGAACTGGCTACGATCGCCCGGCGCGAAGGCGTGCTCTCCCTGGAAGATAAACTTGTAGACCACCCGGACCCTTTTATCCAAAGCGGTCTGCAAATCGTCGTTGACGGTACCGATCACGAGCTCAGCAGGCAAATCCTCGAATTCGAGATTGATGCGATCGAGCAACGAATGGAAAACCAAGCGAAAGTCTTCGAGTCTGCAGGCGGGTATGCGCCTACGATGGGCATCATCGGCACTGTCATGGGACTGATCCACGTGCTAAGCAATCTTGCGGATCCCGGCTCGCTAGGGTCCGCGATCGCAGTGGCGTTTACCGCCACCCTTTACGGAGTTGCCTCCGCAAACATCCTTTATCTGCCCATCGCGTCCAAGATCCGGATTCGCGCGGCCGAGACCGTACAGTTTACGGAGATGATGCTGGAAGGCATTCTCGCGATCCAAGCCGGCGAAAATCCGGCGCTTATTCGCAAAAAGCTGACCGCCTTCATGCAAACGGAGAAACTGTCGTTCGTCCGTAAAAAGGAGGAGAGCGAAGATGGCGCGGAGACGCAGCCGGCGCAGCCGAAGCGCGCATGAGAACCATGACCGGTGGCTGATTACATACGCGGACCTGATTACCCTTCTGCTCATATTCTTCATTATTATGTATGCGATGAGTCAGATCGATATCAAAAAATACGACACGCTGGCCAAGTCGCTCCAATTGGAGTTCCATCGGGCGGACAGCATCATCGAGATGGGAAGCGGGCTTGAGGGCGGCACGGACGTCGCTAAATATGCGAGCCCGCCCCCTTCCGCCAATCCGTCTCCCAGCGCCAGCGCCTCGGTCGACTTGGATGCGGAGATTGCCAGACGTCGCGAGCAGGCGCTCCAGGATCTGTTGAAGGTCATCGAGTCGTATGTCAAAGAAAACAAATTGCAGCAAGACGTTTTCGTCGGAGACATGCCTCAGGGAATCGCTATCCGGCTGTCTGACAGATTCTTGTTCGACCTCGGCAAGGCGGATCTTAAACCGGATGCAAGACCGGCGCTGGACAAGTTATCCAGTTTGTTTGCGAAGCTGGACACGACCATCTCGATCCAGGGTCACACCGACAACCTGCCCATACAGCCGGGCTCTGCGTTCCGGGACAACTGGGGCTTGTCTTCCGGACGCGCCTTGTCCGTGCTCCGGTATTTCGTCGATACGCGCAAGCTGCCGGAAAAAATATTTGAAATCACGGGCTACGCGGACACGCGTCCCGTTGCGGCCAACGACACGGAAGCCAATCGTCAGAAAAACCGCCGCGTGGAAATACTGGTCGTGCGGCAGGCAGAATCCGCCCATCGAAGCTGAAGCGGGTTCATCCCTAGCGTCCGTCGTTTATGAAGGTCCCTTCCATACGAGAACAACGGCGACGATCGCGGCGGCCGCGATGCCAGTATACAGCAGCATGCGGTTTCTCGCGGCGCGCCGTACAGCTTGAGGATCGACCTTTTGCCAAATCCATTGTTTAAGCTGTGCCAGATCATCGGGGCCTGACAAGCTCCGCAAGGGAATCAGGCTGACACCTTTCTGGCCGACGTACAGGATGATCATACGGCGTGTGATCGCGAACCGCCGTACATCCGGCCAGTCGACCTGTCCCTTCGCGGAAGGCGTGACAAAGCTAAAGCCTTTTTCGTCGAATACATACGCCCGTTTTTCAGCCGAAAAACGTCTCTTCACGGCCTGTACCGCTCGCAAATAGCTCGATCCGGGAATGAACAGTCCGAACGCCAGCAGCAGCCATTGTATGAAGTGGAAGTGATCCGCAGCCTCACCGCCCTCCTTTAACGCCGCCAACAGCATATACAGCAAATTAGAACCGCAGACGAGCATGAAGAACACAAACCCCGGACTCGCATAGAAATGTCTCATGTTCAGAGCGACGATCTCTTTTTCCGTCGTTTCGAACTCTGCCTTTACGGTTGCTGCCATGATAACCCCCTGTGACGCTTTTCGCATAACGTCTCTTGTTGCTCTTCATTATAAGACATTATTCGGTGTCGGCGATGCCGCTAATCTTGCGTTTTAGCAACATTTTATCGAACATGCGCGGGTTAAAGCTTATAATGGATGCAAACAAGATCGAACGGAGGCTGTATATGGGATTGTTCGACTTCATCAAGGGCCAGTTCATCGAGGTTATCGAATGGCTGGACGACACCGGTTCGATGGTTTACCGTTTTCCTGTCTACGACAACGCGATTAAGATGGGCGCGAAGCTCGTCGTGCGCGAGTCTCAAGCTGCTATATTCGTCAACGAAGGCC
This sequence comes from Cohnella hashimotonis, assembly GCF_030014955.1. Taxonomy (NCBI): domain Bacteria; kingdom Bacillati; phylum Bacillota; class Bacilli; order Caryophanales; family Paenibacillaceae; genus Cohnella; species Cohnella hashimotonis. The sequence goes on along the minus strand of NZ_JAGRPV010000002.1, from coordinate 350,768 downwards.
AGATCGCCGACGTTTTCGGTCCGGGAACCTACACGTTAAGCACGCAGAACATGCCGGTGCTTACCGCGCTTAAGTCCTGGAAATACGGCTTCAACTCTCCTTTTAAAGCCGATGTTTATTTTGTGAGTACGCGCAATTTTACACAGTTGAAGTGGGGCACGACAAATCCGGTCATCATGCGCGACGCGGAATTTGGGATGGTCCGCTTGCGGGGCTTTGGCAACTATGCGCTTAAGGTGAACGATCCTGCACTGTTCCTGAAGGAGATTTTTGGGACACAGCAGGACTTTTCGGCGGAAAACGTGGCCGGCTACCTGAAGTCGGTCATCGTCTCCGGCGTAAGCGATCTGCTGGGCGAGTCAAAAATTCCGGTCATCGACCTGGCGGCTTCGTACGACGAGCTGAGCCGTGCCGCGACCGACAAGCTCCAGGCGCACTTCATGCCGATGGGGCTTTGGCTGACGGCCCTCACGATCGAGAATATCTCGTTGCCCGAGGAAGTCGAGAAGACGATCGACCGCAGATCGTCCATGAATATCGCGGGCAATCTCGATCAATACATGAAGTATCAGACGGCAGAGGCGTTGCGCGAGGCGGCGAACAACCCGGCGGACGGCTCGGCGGGAACGGGCATCGGGCTGGGCGCAGGCATGGCGATGGGCCAGGCCATGAGCCAAATGATGCGGCAAAACGAGCAGCAGAATTCGGCGAACGCCGGGGGAAGCTATAGCGCAGGTCCCGGCGCTGCTTCCGTCGCGGGCGCTGCAGCTCCCGGCAGCGGTGCAGCCGCAAGTGAACGTGCCGCGCAAGTCGGCGGGGTCTCCCCCGATGGCGGCAGCGCGGCGCCTGCGAAAAAGTTCTGTTCGGAGTGCGGGCAGCCGCTAGCGCCGACCGCGAAGTTTTGCTCCAATTGCGGGACGAAGGTGTAGGACTGCATGGCGAAAGACGCGAATGCTGCAATGGAAACCATTCAATTTCCCTGCGCGAGCTGCGGCGGCGCGATGCTGTTCGACGCGGACAGTCAGCAGCTGAAGTGCCAATATTGCGGCAGACTGCAAGCGATCGAGTCCGACACCGCGCTTCCGCAGGAGCATGCGCTCGACGACGGTATGCGAGAAGAAGCGGACACGGACTGGGGCGTGGCGCAGCAGACGATCAAATGCGAGTCCTGCGGCGGCGAGAGCCTGATTCCGGCCTTGCAGACGGCTACGCTATGTCCGTTTTGCGGCTCGCCGAAGGTGCTGCCTCAGCCCGCGGCGGCAACGATAAAGCCCGAATCGCTGATCCCGTTTCAAGTCGACAGCGACGACGCAAAGAACGCCTTCCGGGCGTGGAAAAAGAAACGCTGGTTTCTTCCCGGCGCGTTCAAGCGGGAAAACACGAGCGCGCGATTAGCCGGCATCTATATCCCCTATTGGACGTACGATGCGAATACCGCATCCGACTACACCGCCGAACGCGGCGATTATCACTATCGGACCGTGACCAGGACGCGCGTCGTCAACGGAAAAACCGAGACATACACCGAGCAGGAACGCTATACGGTCTGGCATTGGGTTAGCGGCGATTACGAACGCTTCTTCAACGACGTTTTGATCCCGGCCTCCGGCCAATACGATGCCAAGCTGCTGGATCGCCTGGGCAACTTCGAGCTGGGCGGACTGATCGGCTACAAGCCTGATTATTTGAGCGGCTACATCGCCGAACGCTATTCAGTCAACCGAACGCGAGGCTGGGAGGAAGCACGGGAGCGGATCGACGGCGAGCTCCGCGGCGACATCCGTTCCAAGATCGGCGGCGACGAGGTACGCTCGCTTAACATCAATACCGATTACTACGATCGCACGTTCAAGCATCTTTTACTGCCCGTCTGGAATGCTAACTACAACTATAAATCCAAGTCCTACCGCTTCATGGTCAACGGACAGACCGGCCTCGTCTCAGGCACTGCACCTCGCAGCGCCTGGAAGATTACCTTTTTCGTGCTGGCTTGTCTGGCAGTCGTCGGTGTCATCGTACTGTGGTATGCGAGCAGCCAACAAACACCGCCTCAATAGAACAATAGAAAAAGCAATCAGAAAAACAATCAAAAAACAATCGCCCTGCTCACGAGCAGGGCGATCTTTATTCCCCGATTAACTTCAAGCCTACCGCGGCGGCGATAACAAGCGCGAGGAAAAAGAGTCTTGCGGCCTGGCGCGACTCACCGTAAAAAATCATGCCGAGAACGGTAGCGCCAACCGAGCCGATGCCCGTCCAGACCGCATAAGCCGTCCCCATCGAGATGTCTTGCATCGCAGCTGTCAGCAGGCTGAAGCTGAACAAGAAGCTGACGCATATAATAATCAATCCCCAAGCATCCCTGCGGCTGCTCCAACGGTTCAAGCCGACTGTCCCCACGACTTCAAACAGGCCCGCACAAACCAGGTAAATCCATGCCATCAGCCGTTCCCGCCTTTCTCAACGCCCGTGCTTGATTTTGGCCCTGATGTCGCTTTTAGGCCTACGATGCCGACGATCATGAGGGCGACCAGCGCTAACTTAGCCGCATTCAGTTCTCCCTCGTAAAAAACGGCTTCCCCGATTACCGTCCCTGCCGCGCCGATGCCCGTGAACGCGGCATAGGCCGTTCCGATCGGCAGCACGCGCGTCACTTCCATCAGGCTCCAAAAGGAAAACGCTAATGCGACGACCGTCAGCAGCCACTCCCACCAGGTTGAAGCATGCTTCAGGCCCGATACCCACCCCACTTCCGTCACGCCGGCCGCGATCAGCAGTGTCCAGTACTTTGTCATAACGATACCCCTTTCCCTATAATCGGATAATCGGATGCAAAAAAGCCCGAAAGCATCGGCATGCACGGTGAGCGGCGCGATCGTGGCGCACTACCATGCATTCTGATACTCCCGGGCTTTTGTCCCTCCGTGACGCCTGCCGCTATCGGCAGCGCGCGCCCTCCCTTGGACCAGACAGCCGGCCGAAGCCGCCTCGGAACCCTAGAGGACGAATCCAATCCATAGTAACGAACAACAGATGAACTGTCAATGCGATTGCAAAAAAGATGCCGAACGATCGACTGGCCGGCTTTCTACTTATGCCTTCCGCTGCGCGGAGGAAGACCTTCAGGCACACGCTCTTGAACAGCCGTTGGAGTAACGCCGAAAGTCCGCTCTGCGGTGGTCGCGTCTACTTGACCTGTCGCCTCCGCATGCGTCCCCGCTGTCAAAGCAAGCACATCGTTCCCGGACTTGCCGGACTTCTCCGGTGGCGGCCCGCTCTCTTGCGCCGCGGCCTCCTCCGAACCGCCGAATCGCCTCCGGGCGCCTCTTCCGCGCAGCCTCGCACCTGCCAAACGCATTCCTTGGCGCAACGAGGACGATCCCGGCGCCGCCACGTATTCGGCATCCTCGTCCGGCGCAAGGATCAGCCCAAGCTGATGATGCTCTCCGGCATACCGGGCCCGTTGCGCAAATTTTACGTTGCCGTCGCGGTTCAGCACCTCGAGCTTCGTAAACGCCGGCTGAAGCTGCAACGCCGCATGAAGCTCCTCCTTGCTGCGCACGCTGACGCCATTCGCCTTGCTCACGGTCTCGCCGGCGGTCAAGCCCATCTCATACGCCGGCGTTCCGGGAAGCACGGCGAGAATGACGACGCCTCTGCCATCCTGCACATAAACAGGATGATGCCCCCGCTCGCGCATCCTTCCCCAGAACAGCAGACCCTCGTGCAAAATGAAGGCCGCGAGCCCGGCCAAGATCGTAAGCGGTCCCCAGAACGCGGCGCCGGCTGCAAGCGCCGCAATCGCCAGCCCGTAAACAAGCAGGCCGGTTGCCATTTCCTTCGCCTTAACTTCAGGCCACCGTGTCGCCGTGCGATCCGTAAATCCGATCAGCACCGGAAAAGCTGCCAGCGTCCATCCGGCGACCGTAACCGCCGGTCCTCCATCCATGCCGAACAGCGGCGTCCATGGCAGCGCTAGCCCATTATTGCTTGCCGCGGGCACAAGCCAGAGCAGCGGCACCGGCCAAAGGCCGGACAGCGAATAGGCGCCGATCGGCTTGCCTCGCTTCCCCTCCAGAAACAACGGCGTCGCATATCGCGAGCCCTGCAGCCGGACGAGAAGCGCTTCCGCAATATGCAGCAGGCCGGCCAAGAACAGCAAGGACGGACCATCGATATCTTTTAACGCCTGCCAAATCCGGTTTACCGTCTCGTCTCCATCAGGCACGCCCGTCCATGAAAGGATCGTCTGTATGACAGTAAGTACGCCCGCCGCGTAAGCGAGACAAACATATCGCAGCTTGAACAACGCGAGCATGAACGTCGCGATCCAGACGCATACGAGCGTAGAGGCAGTCAGCTGCGCCCCTGCGGCAAACCCGAGCGCCGACAACGCGATGCCCGCAACAAAACCCGCGACGATGCGAGCAGCCGTCATCGGCAGCGTACCCCGCAGCCTGATGTGGAACAGTCTGCGCTGCAGCACATTGCTCTGGCGGGAATGCCACCAGACCATAGCGAGCGCGATATATAAAAAAGGCGACAGGAACAGGACGCCGATACTCTCGCCCGCCAACCGCAACCAATCGATCGTCAGATCCAAGACGAATCCCGCCTTTCATTTCCGTAATCCGATATGTACGCCGACCATAGGTATTCGACAGACGGAAGTTTAAATCCTGCCGGATGATCCGTCCTCAACTTACAAATAGTGGAATTCGGTTGCTGAAATACTCCGTTTTTCCCGTTTTAATGATATCCCCTTCGCGCAGGAATGCGTTACGTTGCCCGAAAGCCGCAATCGCCCGCAAGCCGCTGCTTTGATCCCCATTCTAACGATGAAAATCGTAGACATCCCTGACCGAAGGGGATACCGTGTAAAGGGGCCCGCCTGTGTGCATGATAAACTTTTAATCTGATCGAAGGGGATATCGCTTAAGAGCATTGCTCCGCTTCAAAGCGCAAATCCCTTCTATCGTCTCCTGCTAATCATCCCCTGCCTGATCGAAAGGGATACCGTTCAAACCCCTGATTGAAAGGGATACCGTTCAAACGCCCGAAAATGCCCCAAAAATGCGGCAGCCGCCCCAGGCTGCCCACCTTCTCAAGTGGGCGCTGCCTTGGGACGGCTTTGCGCGAGGCTCCGATTTATTTGAGATACGGCGCCGGATTGACCGGCGTGCCGTCTTTGCGAACCTCGAAGTGCAGATGGTAACCGGTAGCGGTGCCCGTCATGCCGACGAGACCGATTTTTTCGCCGCGTTTGACGGTCTCGCCCTTCTCGACCAGGATCCCGCCTGGCTTCAAGTGACCGTACAGCGTCCACAGACCGCCGCCATGGTTGATGATGATACAATTGCCGTACCCGCTCCACGATTGGGCGACGATAACGGTGCCCGATTCGGCCGCGTAGACCGACGTACCCTCCGGAACCGCCATGTCCAAGCCCGTGTGCAGCTTGTTTTTCTGTCCGGTCACGGGATGCGTACGGTAGCCGAACGGCGACGACAAGCGGTATTCCCGCTTCAGCGGGAGACCAAGCTTACCGCCGGTGTAGTAGGTTTTCAGCTGTTTTTTCTGCTCCAGCAGCTTCGAATACTTTTTGCCGAACTCCATCAGCGCGGCTTCGGCCTCTTCGCTGATATCCTCGGTTTCTTCGATTTTCTGGTTAATGCTCGCTACGAGCACTTCTTTTTCTTTTTCCTGATCCTGCAGCTCGGCCCTTTTGTCCGCCATGTCGCTGTACAGCTTCTTGACGGAAGCCAGATCGACTTCGACCTGCGCTTTCTTGTCGGCGACAAGCGCCTTGTAGTTCTCGGTCTGCGACAGCACTTCTTTATCCTGCTCCATAATCGACTGCAGCGACTGGAAACGGCCCACGAAGTCCGAGAAGCTCTTGGAGCTGAGCAGCACGTCCAGATAAGATACAGAGCCGTTCATGTAAATAAGCCGGATGCGCTCTCGCAGCTGCTCGTCCCTGCTCTGCCTGGAGGCTTCGGCGGACTCGAGCTCCGACGTCGTCTTCAGCAGCTTGGTTTCGGCGGACTCTATCTTGGCCTGAGTCGCGTCGAGCTGATCCGAAGTCTGCTGAATCTGCTTGAGCAGCGTAAACATATCCGTCTTGGCAAGCGCCTTTTTGTTGGTCAGATCCTCGCTCCGGCGCTCCGCTTCCTTCTTGCTTTCCGCGGCGGCGTTCATCTGGGCTTGGATCTCTTTGAGCTGCCGCTCGATCTTCTGCATCTTCGTCTCGGCGTGGCTCTCGTACGGCCGGACGAGGAATACGACGCCCAGCAGCATGACCAATACCGCGATCAATCTTTTATTCACCCATGTTCTCCTCCATCATCTGAGCATGAACGGCAAGAGCTACACCTTCAAATGCTTGCGAACCGAAACGACGCTGCCCCAGACGCCGATCAACGTGCCGAGCGCCACGAGCGTGCCGCCGACCAGCCAGCCGACTTTGTTCATATCGACGACCTCGATCATCATCAGGCCCATGTTGTAATGGGTCGACGCGATCAATTCGGAATACCCGTACAGCAGCAGCGCTGTCGTAAGGCCTGAGCCTGCCAAGCCGATGACGATCCCTTCGATGAAGAATGGCCAGCGGATAAAATTGTTGGTGGCGCCGACGAGCTTCATAATGCCGATCTCTCTGCGACGGGCCAGTATCGTCATCTTGATCGTGGTGGAAATGAGGAACATCGCCATGACCGCGAGTCCCGCGACGACGACCAGACCGACGTTGCGCACGGCGTTCGTGATGCGGAACAGCTTTTCGACATAGCCTTGTCCGTACTTGACGCTGAGGACCGGCTTGTCCGCGTCCGTCTCGTTAAAGGCAAGAATCTGCTTGGCGACGTAGGACACCTGCTGGGCGTCGAACAGCTCGACCTCGAACGCATCCGGCAGCGGGTTGGCATCCTTATAGCCGTCGAGCGCGCCTTTTACGTCCTCGTCCAGATCCTGACGCAGCTTTTCAAGTCCCTCCTCCTTGGAAACGAAGGTGACCTGCTTGACCTCGGCGATGTTGCCGATGCGCGTCTTCAGCTCGTCGATCTTGGACTGGCCGATCTCCGACTGGAGGTAGACGTTGACTTGAACCTGGCTGTCGAACTGATCCGCCCACTGGTTCACGTTGAGCGCGAGGAGCATGAACACGCCCAGCACGAACAGCGACACGACGATCGATCCGATCGAGGCGAATGACATCCAGCCGTTGCGGAAGACGTTCTTGACACCTTCGCGGACGTGGCGCACGAGGGTGCTAAACTTCATATCCGTAATCCCCTCTCTGCTGGTCCCGCACGATGGTGCCCCGCTCGATCGCGATGACCCGTTTGCGAAGGGTGTTGACGATTTCTTTGTTGTGGGTGGCCATGACGATGGTGGTACCGCGGAAATTGATCTCTTCGAGCAGCTTCATGATTCCCCACGAGGTCTCGGGATCGAGGTTGCCGGTAGGCTCGTCAGCCACGATGACGGAGGGGCTGTTGACGATCGCCCTGGCAATCGCGACGCGCTGCTGCTCGCCGCCGGACAATTGGGCCGGCAGGCTGCTCGCCTTGTGCTTAAGCCCGACAAGCTCGAGCACCTCCATCGTTCGCCGGCGGATATGCCGCTTGGGCGATTCGACGACTTCCATCGCGAAGGCGACGTTCTCATAAACGGACAGTTTGGGCAGCAGCCGAAAATCCTGAAACACCACGCCGATATTGCGGCGGACGTAAGGGATCTTGCGCTGCTTGAGCTTGCCTATATTGAACCCGTTGACGGACAGCTGGCCCTTGGTCGGCACTTCCTCGCGATAGATCAGCTTCATGAACGTCGACTTGCCGGCGCCGGACGGGCCGACGACGTACACGAACTCGTTGCGGTCGATCACGATATTTATGCCTTGCAGGGCGGGCGTGCCGTCCGGATAGGTCTTCCATATGTCGTGCATTTCGATCACGCGATCACATCCTGTTTGCATGGTAGACAGCCGTTGCATATAGCCGTTGCATATATACGTTCAGGGAGACGCTTCCCGTCGAAAGGCTAATATTCCGCAGACTAAAGGTACTTCGACATCTTGCCGGGAAATCCTTTATTTGTCGAGCTTTATCTCGCCGACGGACGCGAATCCGCGCCCATTTCGGCACGCATTTTTGTCGATTTCCGTTATTTTGAGAAATTTTTAATCTGGAGGGAATCCTACGGGAGAGATGCGTTTGCCGGAAGGAGGACATCCGAAAAATGAACAGTCGAATCGTCCGGATCGCGGCCTCCGCTCTCGCGCTGGCCGTCGGCATGAGCGTGGGGACAGGGACAGCGGAACAAGCGCGGGCAGCAGGAGTGATTGGGGGAACCGCGCTGGTTAGAGTGGCGAGCGTCGAGGCGAAAGATGCCCCGGGAGTCGGTGGTCGGGTAATTCGCGCTCCGGTAGTTGGTGGTCGGGTAGTGGATGGCCAATTCATTCGTGCCCCGGTAGTTGGTGGCCAAGCGGCTGTCGCCGACATCGCTGCCGCGAACCCCGCGGCACGCCGGCCTCGCATGCTGCCGGACGGCGTCGCTGTGGGCGGATTGGAGCTGGGCGGCATGAGCGCGGACGCCGCCATTGCCAAGGTGGGGTCGCGGATCGAAGCCGCGCTTGACGGGCATGTGACGCTGGTTGACAGGCGGCCGGAGGAAGCCTCCCCTGCCCCGGCAACGGCGTTTGCGCCGACCTGGCGCGAGCTGGGGCTCAATCTGGACGCAGAGGAAGCCATACGTGCGATCGTGCGCTACCGGGACGCAGGTTGGCTAGAGCGCCGGTCAGCCGCGCGGGCGATGGCGAAGCGCTATGCGATAGAAGCGGTTTGGGACGAGGAGATGTTTGCGGATAAAGCGGAAGCGTTGTGGGGACGGCTCGCGGAGAAGCAGCCGATCGACGCCGTCCGGACGATCGACGACCGCGACCGGGTCGTTTATTCGCCGGAAACGCCAGGCGAGACGCTCGACATCGCTTCGCTGCTGAAGGCATTCAAGAAGCGAGCGCCAGCGGGGTTGAGCGAGGTGGCGCAGTCCGCAGACGATCAGATACGGATCGAGCTGCGCGTGCCCGTAGCCTCCGTAAAGCCCGAGATTACGACGGCATTGCTGCGGGCGCAAGGGATCGCACGCAAGATCGCCGAGTTCACCACCTCCTTTACGGCGAGCGGCGAAGGGCGCGTCCATAACGTCAAGGCCACCGCCGAGGCCTTGGACGGCACAATGCTCTTGCCGGGCGAGACCTTCGATTACGGCGCCATCGTCGCCGAGGCGCGCCGGGTTTACGGTTACCGGGAAGCCCCGGTTATCCTGAAGGGCAAGCTCGTGCCGGGCATCGGCGGCGGCATCTGCCAGGTGTCCAGCACGCTTTACAATGCCGTTTTGCGTGCCTCTAATATTGAGATCGTGGAGCGGCGCAACCACTCGCTCGCGGTGAACTATCTGCCGCAGGGCATGGATGCGACCTTTGCGGAGGGCTCGATCAATTTCCGCTTCCGCAACGACACGGGCAAGCGGCTGCTGATCAAGGCCTCTGTTCGCGGCAAAAGGCTAACGGTAAAGCTGTTCGGCACGATGGCGGACAATGTGAGGTACGAGCTGGAGACGGTCCACGTGAAGGAGCTTACGCCCAAGACCGTTTATATGCAAGATGCAGACGTCCCGGTCGGCATGTCTCGTCTTCTGCAGGAAGGAAAGCCAGGCGCAGTCGTGGACACTTACCGCTTGAAGTTCGTGGACGACCGGCTTGCCGCGCGCCGCAAGCTGAACCGCTCCGCCTATCGCGCGCAGGACGCGATCGTCGCCGTGCATCCTTCGGATCCGCGCGCCGGGCGTTCGGAGCAGCCGCACCCTCAGCCGCAGGGACGGACGCCGGCTGAACCGATGTAAAGGCCAATGAAGAACGCAAAAAGCCGCCGTGCCTGTGCCTCCGGCGGCTTTTTTGCGTTTCAATTCGTCGCCCAGGAGGACAGGCGGCATTCGCCAGGCTGGCGCTCCGGCTCCACGCCGCAGGAATAAGCCAGCCGATTGGTCAGGTCGACGAGCGTGAGCCGGCAGCCGTGCTTGGCCCCCGTGTCGATCCCGATCCGGTCGCGGCCGAGCCACAGCTCGCCAGCAGGCGCGCCGAGCTTAAAGGTCGGCGTGTGGCCGAACACGACCGTATACGGGAGCGGACCGCCGTCGGCCCAGAACTCGCTGCGAATTTCGGTCAGATCCGCGGCGCTCTGCTTGGCCGGCGGCAGGCCCGGACGGATGCCCGCATGGGCGAACAGGAAACCTTCCTCTTCCCAATACAAAGGTGTCTCGTTCAGAAACCGAAGCTCTTCCGCATCCGCCGGCAGGCCTTCTCCCCGCGCGGAGGCGTCGAGCAGCCACCGCTCCATATTGCCGAGCACGGCGCGCGCGCCCGCTTTGACCAGCGCCATCGCTTCTTTAAGCGCAGGCCAGCTCTCCTTCTCCCGATTAATGAAGTCGCCTAGCAGATACAGGCGATCCCTGCCCGGCGCGTATTCGGCCGTCCGCAGCAGCGAACGCATCGCCGCCGCCTGGCCGTGAATATCCGAGATGACAAGTATGCGGGTCATATCAATTTCTTCTACCTTTCGCTGCCGGCGTCAGCCGGGTACAAGTAGGTCTCCTCGACGGGGAAACGCAGCCAGCCGCGCGTGCCCGCCTTCAGAGGCTCATGATGGAATAAGGAAAGCATCTCTCCGGTTCCGGTCTCCGCCAGCACGCGCCAGCGATTGCCTTCGAAGGCGCTGTGCGCGATACGCGCGGCCAGCCGGTTGAAGTCCGAGGCCGCGCGGAAGCCGACCGCGCGGGAGCCGGCCGTACCGGCCTCCACCCCTGCGGCAACCTCTTCGCTCGGATGGGATGCCCGAGCATCCTCGGTCTCCCAGACGGCCGCATCCGGGCGGAACAGCGCGATCGCCGGTCCGGACGGCCGGCGGGCGCTCCAATCGGACGCTGTCCGTCCGGCGACGAGTGCGCCGTCGAGACGAATGGCAGGCGCCGCCTCGCTTTCGTCGATCGGCCCTGCCAGACGGTTGCCCGCGCCGAGCAGCGAGGCGACGGATGCCGTTGCGGGCCGGCGATAGCAGGCCTCGGGACTGTCGATCTGGTCGATGCCGCCGCTGCGCATAATGACGAGTTGGTCCGCCATCGCGAACGCCTCTTCGGGATCGTGCGTCACATGGAACACTGTCGTCCCCAGCTTGCGCAGCAGATAGGATAGCTCCGTTCGCATCTCGATTCGCAGCCGCATATCGAGATTGGACATGGGCTCGTCAAGCAGCAGCAGGTCCGGCTGCGTCGCCAAGGCGCGCGCGATCGCCACGCGCTGCTGTTGGCCGCCGGACAGCTGCGCGGGCAGGCGGTCTGCGAACGGCTCCAAATGCAGCAGACGCAGCAGCTCCCCGACCTTGGCTCGAATGTCCGCGGACGCTGCCTTCTTTCTTTTCAACCCGTACGAAATGTTGTCGAAAACGTTCATATGCGGCCAAAGCGCGTAGTCCTGGAACACCATGTTGATGCCCCGTTTCTCCGGCGGCACGAGCTTCGAAGCCGTGGACACGGCTTCGCCGCGCAGCCGCACCTCGCCTCCGTCCGGCTGCTGCAGGCCGGCGATAAGCTGCAGCAGCGTGGACTTGCCGCAGCCTGACGGTCCGAGCACGCTGATGATCTGCCCGCGGGAGACGCTGAAGTCGATGCCCCGAAGCGCAGGCTGGCCCGCGTAGGACTTGTGAAGCTGGCGGATCTCTAAGATTGGATTCAACGGCTTGGCCTCCTTGCTTCCTTCGGTTTGAAGATTCGCTCCATAACGAGGATCAATGCGACGACCGCGGTCCCGCCGGTCAATGTCGCGGCGGCTGCGTAGCCGAAGTCCAGGTCCTCGAACGCCTTGTTGATCACGACGGGCAGCGTCATGAAGTTAGGAGGGAACAAAATCGACGTCATCGCCAGGTCGAAGACGCTCGCGCCAAACGCCGCCAGCGCGGCGGAAAGCAGCGCGTCGCGCAGCAGCGGCAGCAGAATCGTCCGCACTCTGCGCGAGAACGAGGCGCCCTGCATTTGCGCCGCCGACAGCAGCCCCTGCGGCACCTTGGCCATCGCCCCCGTCACGATCCGGGTGATGACGGGAATGGCGCCCGCCACCCCGGCCAGCACGAGGATGGCCGGCTTGCCGTATAGCAGCAGCCCGATGCGTTCGAGCCAGGCCTGGTTCCAGATAAAGATGTAGCCGATGCCGAGCACGACGCCCGGAACCGCCAGCGAGACGAGCGAGATGACGTCGATCGCCCGTTTCAGCTTGAATTTCGAATAAGTCAGCACGTAGGCGACGAGCAGGCCGACGAACAAGCCGACGATGGCGGCAAACGCCGCGATCGATAGCGAGTGCAGCAGCGCGTCCGTCAGCTGTCCTCCTTCCACGAACAGCTCCCGGTAATGTTCCAGCGTAAACGCCGAGCTGCCGGATTTGCCGGGACGGGTCACCGACGTCAGTAGATTGGCGCCTAAAGGAATGCCCACCGCGATGGCCAGCAGGAGGAGATTGCCGCTAGCCAGTAGCAAGGCGCCCTTGCGCGGCCGCTCGGCCTTGGCGCGCGTCGCCCGGCCGCCGAGGAAGTCGAAGCGCGCCCGGCGCAGCGCCCAGAACTGCACGCTCATCGCCAGCGCGATCAGCACCACGAGGTAAAAGGAAAGCACGCCGGCCATGTCGAACCGGATCGGCGAGGTGTACAGCGCCGAGTAGATCGAGTAAGGCAGCGTCGGAAAACGGAAAACGGCCGCGATGGAAGCCGGCAGACCGAAATCGCCGACGGTGTCCATGAAGACGAGCAGCGCCCCCGAGCAATAGGCGGGCAGCAGCAGCGGCGCTTCGATCGTCCGCCAGACGGTCCAGGCGGTGCCGCCGTTCAAGCGGCCGGCTTCGCCCAGGCGGTCCATCTTCCACTCCAGCGCGGAATAGACGGCCAGATAAGCGAACGGAAATTTGCTTAACGACATGACCGCAATCAAGCCCGCGGGCGTAAAGACGGCGTCATGCACCCAGTGCCAGCCGAACCAGGACTCGGCGAGTCCGTCCGACGAAGCGAACATGACCCAGCCTTGCGCGAGGATGAAGGACGGCGTCACTATCAGCAGCCATACCGCCCCGTCGAGCAGCCGCGCGCCCGGGAACGACCAGCGGGATCGCGCGGTAGCGAGCGCCGCGCCGAGCACCGTGCCGAGCGCCGTCGTGCCGAGGCCGAGGACCAGCGTGTTTTTGAGCGATAAATACCAGAGCGGACGGCGAAACATCTCGCCCAGCAGGGAGAGGTCGCCGATCTGACGGCTCCCGAAGAAAAAGCCCGGCAGCAGCACCTGAAGAACGACCGCGGCAAGCGGCAGCATGATCAACAAAACAAGAAGGGCCAGCACCAGCCAGCCCGTCCTGCTTCCGTGAGCGAAAATCGTAAAGCGCATTTTTATTTCACCGAGCGATCGGCGAACCACTGCTTGATCTCCGCTTCATGCTCCGACGCCCACGATGCGTCCGCCGCGACAAGCTTGGCGTTTTGCGCGCGGTCTGCCTTCATCGTCACGCCGGTGGCGCTAGGCTGGAAGTAGCTCTCGTCGCCCTCGTCGATGAGCGCCTGCTGCGTCTTGGGATCGAGCAAGAACTCGACGAATGCCTTGGCCGCGTCTTGATGCGCGCTGTTCTTCTGGATCGCCGCTACGCGTACCGAAGCCGGCGCGCCTTCTTCCGGCCAGACGATCTCGATCGGCTCGCCGTCGTTCTTGAGCGTATATGCGTTGCTCTCCTGCAGCGCCGCGACCTTGATCTCGCCGCCCGTAAGCGCCTTGGCGACGTTCGGGTTTTTCGGATAGACGTGCGCGCCGTTTTTCAACACGTCGTCAAAGAATGTTTGGCCGCCTTCGGACCCTTTGTCCTGGAAGAACCACGACACGAACGGATAAGCAGGCGCCGCTACCGCTGGATCAGCCATACCGACGGTGCCCTTGTACTTGGCGTCGGCGAGGTCCGCCCAGCTCTTCGGCGCGTTGGCCGCGCTGAACGCCTTCGTGTTGTATACGATCACGCCTGCGGCATGAGCGCCGGTCGGGTAGTATGCTTTATTCGCAGGCACGAATGCCTTGGCGAAGTCCGTCAATCCCGCTGCGGCAGTCGGCTCCCAGCCTTCCATCAGTTGTCCTGCCTTGCCCAGTCCTTCGATCGAAGGCATCGCGTCCATCCAGACGACGTCCCAGTGCGGATTGCCCTTCTCCGCTTCGATGCGGGACATGATCTCCGCGCCGTTGCCGCTGACGATGTTGAGCTTGTACCCGGTTTGGGCTTCGAACATCGGCTTGACGATCGTGTCGAAGTCATTGAGGTAAACCGTCAGCGTCTCGCCGTTTCCGGCCGGCGTCGATGCGCTAGCGCTTTCGGACGGCGATGCCGATGCGCTTTCCGATGGCGAGGCCGCTGCCGACGATGGCGCGGCAGAATCCGAAGCCGTGGCAGCCGCCGCACCCGAGTTGTTGTTATTTGCGTTGCCGCAGCCTGCTGCGGTCAAGGACAAGCCAACAATCGCCAGTGCTGCGAGCTTGCGGTGCTGCATGAGATTCATTTTTCGATATCCCCCTCGTAATCGTTCGTGATACCTTCACTTTAAGGGGGGTTTGTCAGCATGGCGTAAAGCGGATAACAAATCGAAGTTAAATATACTCTATGTATATTGATAAAATCATAGATAGAATCTATATTTGCAGTAGCAGTCATCCGACGAAAAAGAGGGCGAACGTTCGATGAATCCCCAACAGCTTCGAATTTTCATGCAAGCCGCGGACGGCCGCAGCCTGACGGAAGTGGCCTCCTCGCTCGGCTTAAAGCAGCCCACCGTCACCTTTCACATGCAGAAGCTGGAGCAGTCGGTCGGCCTATCGCTGTTCCGCAAGCAAGCCGGTCGCGTGCGCCTGACCGATGCAGGCGAGGCGCTGCTCCCTTACGCCGCCAAAATCTCGGCGCTGCTGGACGAAGCCTCGCAGCTGATGACCGACTACCGCGAGCAAGGCCGCGGCAGGCTGAAGATCGGGGCCAGCTATACGCCGGCCACCTACTTCCTGCCCGCATATCTGGCGGAATTCCAGATGCAGTACCCGCTGGCGCTGCCGACGCTGACCGTCAAGCAGGCCGGAGATGCGCTCGCCCTGCTCGAGAGCTTCGAGGTCGACGTCGCCGTCGTCTCCCTGTCCGAGGAACCCTATCCCGGGCTCAATGTCATTCCGCTCGGCGAGGATCCGCTCACG
The DNA here is from genome assembly GCF_030014955.1 of Cohnella hashimotonis. Taxonomy (NCBI): domain Bacteria; kingdom Bacillati; phylum Bacillota; class Bacilli; order Caryophanales; family Paenibacillaceae; genus Cohnella; species Cohnella hashimotonis. Next base: position 335,462 of record NZ_JAGRPV010000002.1, on the reverse strand, counting down.
CTGGCATTCGCGCCCTTTCACCCGCTGGCCGTGGGCGAGATCGGGATCGAGGACCTGCAGGGACAGCCGTTCCTCGTGCACGAGGGCGGCTCGACCTCGCGCAGGCTGTCCGAACGATGGGCGGCGGAAAACGGCTTGAACTGGCAAATCCGGATGGAGCTCGGCGCGATCGAAACGATCAAGGAAGCGGTCAAACACGGCATGGGGATCGGCATCCTGCCGCGGCGCAGCGCACGCAGGGAGGAGTTGTCCGGCGAGCTCGTGCTGCGGGAGCTGCCCGGCAAGGTCAGCGTCCGCCGGATCTGCCTTGTTTATCGGAAGGAGGATGAACCGGTTCGCCAGGCGGCGGCTTTTATCGATTTTATGCGAGCGAAGCTGGGGGTGTAGTTGAAATTGGGGATTTTGGAGCTTGAGGCTTTGAGCTGCCTCCTTCCGGTCAGACGCGAAGTAGCAGCTTGCCCGTCGTGCCCCCTTGCTCCAGCAACCTGATAGCCCGCTCGGCCTCCGCGATCGGATACACGCCGTAGATGTCGGCTTCCAGCTCGCCTCGCGCGGCCATCGCCAGCGCCTGGTACATCGCCTCGCCTACGGCATTCGGCGCAAACGCCGCGTAGGCGCCGATGTTCAAGCCCAGCGCGGCCCGGTTGCCGAGCCAAGCTTCGTTCAGCCGCAGCTCCGTATCCGCCTCGTCGCTGGCATTGCCGAGCAGGACGAGACGACCGAGCGGTTGAAGCGTCTCGAAGCTGCGCGTCCTGGTCACGCCTCCGACCGGGTCGAACACATGGTGCACGCCTTTGCCGCCGGTCAGCCGCAGCGTCTCCTCCGCGAACTCGCCGCGCAGCAGCAGCTTATCGTATATCTCCCCGCTAGCGGCATCCCGCTTGGCGGCGCTGCCTACCGTGCCAAGCACCAGACCCGCGCCTTCCCGTCTTGCGACCTGCCCGACCAGATTTCCCAAGCCGCCTAGCGCGCCATGCACGAGCACATGCTGACCCGGCTCCACTTGCGCGACGCGCTTGACCGCCAGGTACGCCGTCGCGGCGTTGACGGCGAGCGCAGCCGCCCGGTCCATTCCGAGGCCTTCCAGCGGTCCGTCCAACGGCACTGTCAGCTCGGGCTGCGCGGTGACGACCGATGCGTAGCCGCCCAGCTCGGTCAGCGTCAACGCGACGACAGGCTGGCCGATCTTAAAGCCCTCGACGCCTTCGCCGATCGCGCGGACGTAGCCGGATACTTCGAGCCCCGGCACGAACGGCATCGGCAGCCCAAGGTAACCCCTGCTGAGCAGCGAGTCGATCATGCCGACGCCGGCGTAGACGACATCGATCGTCAATTTCCCCGGCAATACCTCCGGGTTCGGTCTTTCCTGCAGTCTCATGATCCGTTGGTCTCCCGTTTGTTCCACGACGAATGCTTGCATGCTTCGTTCGCTCCTTTTTGATCGTTTGTTTGGAATGCGGCGTTTGCCTTAGTCCCTACTTTACGCGCGCGGCCGGCGGCCAGCCAGATTTTAGTTAAGCTATTATGATCGCTAACAGGATCGAACCGGCGCAGTACAAGGAAATACGTCGTGAAAAAGCGAAAAGCCCAAGGCGCTTGACGAGCCTTGGGCGAAGCATAGGACGGGCATTGGAATGGGATGTCGGATTCGAATGTCTAACGATTCGAACGGCTTATTTACGCTATAGCTTCAGTCCCGTCAGCTTTTCCGCCGTACCCGAACCGGGAAGCGGAACGTACATACAGCATATGTACGCCTCGAGATCGTTGATCTGGCTGAAGGTGACGACCTCGAAGCGGAGCAGGCCGAGCGCCGGATGGGCGATGTCGACGCGCATACCGTTCTTCTCCCCCACTTCGTGCCGGGCCCACCAGTCCGCGAACGGTTCGCTCCGCGCCTGAAGCTCGGAGACGAGCTCCGCGTACCAGCCCTGATCCGCGATCAAATCGTAATGCTTGCGATAATAAGCGAGCGCGAGCTTCGTCGACTGCTCCCAGTTCACGACGCGTTCCCGAAACGCCGGATGGAGGAAGATCAGCTTCAGCATGACCCGTTCTTCTTCCGGAATGGCGGCGAAATCCATAACCATTTCGCAAGCGAGCGCGTTCCAGGAGACGAGCCGGTTGCGCGGGTCGATCACAAAAAACGGGTACGGCATCGTCCGTACCATCTCGAGAAACGCCTCGGTGAGCGGAGACGCTTCCGGCGCGGCTTGCGGGGCTTGGCGCCCGTTCAGCCGGTGCAGGTACTGGCGTTCGGCCGTCGTGAGCTGCAGCGCGTTGCCGATGCTCTCGAGCACTTCGTGCGAGGCGGACATCTCTCTGCCCTGCTCGAGCCATGTGTACCAGGTCAGGCTGACGCCGGCGAGCTGGGCGACTTCTTCCCTGCGCAGGCCCGGCGTACGCCGGCGGCTGAATCCGTCGCGGAATCCGAACGCTTGCGGCGACAAGCTCGCCCTGCGGGATTTGAGAAAATCGCCGAGCGACTTGCGCTGCAGCTGGTCTTCCATCTCTACACGCTCCTCCCTCGCCGGCGTATGCCGACGAAGCTTCCTTATCCAAAGTATAGGCGCCGCACGCTTTTCCGATCAAGTTCCGTGCTCCGCTCGCTGGACGCCGCGCAGGAACTCCAGTCGCAGAGCGGTTTAATCCAAGCGGCCAAAAGTTCCATGCAAAAAAAGTCCCGTCAACGCTGCGCCCCCGAAGGCGCCGACATTGACGGGAAACGATGCTGCGTATCGGCCGGTCGAACGTTATAGCTAGGCTAGCTTTCGCGCCTCGTTTGCCGCTAAGCCTAGCGGCTTTTCTCGGCGTACTCCTCCGTCCAGGCTTGCGTCTGCGCCAGCGCGGCCTCCGCGCGACCGATCGCATCGTTTACCTGGTTCGCGGCCGTGCCGCCGTAAACGTTGCGCGCGGCGACAACAGTCTCCGGCTTCAGCGTCTCGTAGATGCGATCGTCGAACAGCTCGGAGAACTGCTTGAACTCGTCCAACGTAAGATCAAGCAGGAACTTGTTCTGCTGAATGCAGTACAGCACCGTCTTGCCGATGACCTCGTGCGCCTGGCGGAACGGCAGCCCCTTGTTCACGAGGAAGTCCGCAATATCGGTCGCGTTGGAAAAGTCCTGGTCGACGGCGCGGCGCATCTTGTCCTTGCGCACCTTCATCGTCGCGATCATCGGCGCGAACAGCTGGAGCGCGCCCTGCAGCGTCTTCACGGTGTCGAACATGCCTTCCTTGTCTTCCTGCATGTCCTTGTTGTAGGCGAGCGGCAGCGACTTGAGCACGGTCAGCAGGCCGACGAGGTTGCCGTACACGCGTCCCGTCTTGCCGCGCACAAGCTCGGGCACGTCGGGATTTTTCTTTTGCGGCATGATGCTCGAGCCCGTGCAGAACGCGTCGTCCAACTCGACGAACTGGAACTCCGTGCTCGACCAGAGGATCAGCTCTTCGCTCAGGCGCGACAGATGCGTCATGATGAGCGATGCGCCTGCCAGGAATTCGACGATGAAATCGCGGTCGCTGACGGCGTCGAGGCTGTTCTCGTAAACGCGACCGAAGTTAAGCAGCTCCGCCGTGTACAGGCGGTCGATCGCGAACGTCGTGCCCGCGAGCGCTCCGGCGCCGAGCGGTAGTGCGTCAATGCGCTTGTAGCTGTCCTGCAGACGCTCGATGTCGCGGCCGAACATGGACACGTACGCCATCAGATGATGGGCGAACAGAATCGGCTGCGCGCGCTGCAAATGCGTGTAACCCGGCACGATCGTGTCGAGGTTGGCCTTGGCCTGGCCGATCAGCGCCTCTTGCAGCTTGGACAGCAGGCCGATGAATTCGACGACGCGCTTGCGCAGGTATAAGTGCATGTCGGTCGCGACCTGGTCGTTGCGGCTGCGTCCGGTGTGCAGCTTGCCGCCGACGGGGCCGATCTCCTCGATCAGCGCCTTCTCGATGTTCATATGAATGTCTTCGTCGGCGATCAGGAACTGCTGCTCCCCGCTGCGGATGCGCTGCTGCACCTTGAGCAGGCCCGCCTTGATCGTCTCGACGTCCTCTTGCGGCAGAATGCCGCAGCGTCCCAGCATCGTTACGTGCGCGAGACTGCCCTGGATATCCTCTTCGGCCAGTTCCTTGTCAAACGTAATCGACGCCGTATATTCTTCAACCAGCTGGTCGGTCTTCTTCGTAAACCGGCCGCCCCACAGCTTGCTCATGACGCTAGTTAGCCCCTCTCTAAAGTTCCGTGCTGCCCTTTTCGTCGCTCATGCGGATAAGCCGGCGATCGCGCTGCTGCACGCTTGTCCGGCAACTCCGCGTTGCACGCCTCATGCGAATAACTGCAAATATGCAGCTGAATGAACGGCATGGCTTAGGCGAATGGCGATTAACTGCATATGTGCAGCTAATGTACCGCGTTCCCTGCAAATGAACGGATATCCGGTCAAATAACTGCATATTTGCATCTATTCATTCTTCGGCTAGAAAAGGGAACGAGATAACTGCAGAAATGCAGTTATCTCTGTGGTGTTGCGGGTGTTGCGGGTGTTGCGGGTGTTGCGGGTGTTGCGGGTGTTGCGGGTGTTGCGGGTGTTGCGGGTGTTGCGGGTGTTGCGGGTGTTGCGGGTGTTGCGGGTGTTGCCTGCGGACAAACCGCATGATCTTAGCTCGTCTTAGACGCCGGAAGCGCCGTTCACGCCGGACGATACTTTGAGACGCAGCGCGTTCAGGCGGATGAAGCCGGTCGCGTCGCCCTGGTCGTACGCCTGGGTCGGGTCGGCTTCCATTGTGGCGATATGCGGGTTGTAAAGGCTGACCGGGCTCTTGAGGCCGGCGGCCAGGATGTTGCCCTTGTACAGCTTGAGGCGCACGGTGCCGGTGACGTTCTTCTGGCTCTCGTTCACGAGCGCCTGGATCGCCAGACGCTCAGGCGCGAACCAGAAACCGTTGTACACGAGCGTGCTGTACTTCGCGATAAGCGAGTCGCGCAGGTGCATGACGTCGCGGTCCATCGTGAGCGACTCCATCTTGCGGTGCGCGGTGAACAGGATGCTGCCGCCCGGGGTCTCGTACACGCCGCGGGACTTCATGCCGACGAAGCGGTTCTCGACCATGTCGACGCGCCCGATACCGTGCTTGCCGCCGAGCTCGTTCAGCTTGTTCATCACTTCGAGCGGGGACAGCTTCTCGCCGTTCACGGCGACGACGTTGCCCGCTTCGAAGTCGAGCTCGACATACTCGGCCTGGTCAGGCGCCTTCTCCGGCGACACGCTCAGCACGTACATGTCCTGCACGTCGTCCGCGCTGGAGTCGAACCACGGATCCTCGAGCATGCCGCTCTCGAAGGAGATGTGCAGCAGGTTGCGGTCCATTGAGTAAGGCTTGGCGGCGGACGCCTGCACGTTGATGCCGTGCTTCTCGGCGTAAGCGATCATCTCGGCGCGGCCCGGAAACGCTTCGCGGAACGCCTCGTCGCGCCATGGCGCGATGACTTTGATGTCAGGCGCTAGCGCAGCGGCGGTCAGCTCGAAGCGGACCTGGTCGTTGCCCTTGCCGGTTGCGCCGTGCGCGATGGCGGTTGCGCCTTCGGCGCGGGCGATCTCGACCATGCGCTTCGCGATCAAAGGACGCGCGATCGAGGTGCCGAGCAGGTATTGGCCTTCATAGAGCGCGCCCGCCTGGAACATCGGGTAGATAAAGTCCTTGGCGAACTCGTCCTGCAGGTCGTCGATGTAAACCTTGGAGGCGCCGGTCTTGATCGCTTTTTCCTCCAGGCCGTCCAGCTCTTCCTTCTGGCCGATGTCGGCCGTGAAGGTGATGATCTCTGCGTCGTACGTCTCCTTCAGCCACGTGAGAATGACGGAGGTATCCAGGCCGCCGGAGTAGGCGAGCACGATTTTTTCTTTTGCCATGGTGGGAATAAACGCTCCTCTATTGGAAAATGGATACATGCGCGTCGACGAGACGGCGATTCCGGCAAGCTGCGTCTCGAACGCCGCGCTCCGGTTCGCCGCCTCGCGAGTCGGCGCGGGTCGGATGCTACATGATCGCGGCCATGACGGCCTTTTGCGCGTGCAGGCGGTTCTCCGCTTCGTCGAAGATGATGGAGTGCGGGCCGTCGATGACGCCCTCGCTCACTTCCTCGCCGCGGTGCGCCGGGAGGCAGTGCATGAACAGGTAATCGGACTTGGCGTGCTTCGCCAGTTCCTCGTTGACCTGGTAGTTTTTAAACGCGCGCTCGCGCTCCTGCTGTTCTTCCTCGAAGCCCATGCTCGCCCACACGTCGGTGTAAATGATGTCGGCGCCCTCGACGGCCTCGCGCGCGTCGCGCACGATGTCGACCCGGGAGCCGGATTGCGCCGCGTACTCGCGCGCCAGCTTCACCTGCTCCGCATCCGGCTCATAGCCTTCCGGCGACGCGCTGGCAAAGTGAATGCCGAGCTTGCTTGCGCCGATCATGAGCGAATGCACCATGTTGTTGCCGTCGCCGATGTAGGCGACCTTGAGGCCTTCCAGCTTGCCCTTGTGCTCGAGGATCGTCTGATAATCGGCGAGCGCCTGGCACGGATGCGACTGGTCGGACAGCGCGTTGATGACCGGGATGGTCGCCGAGCGCGCCAGGTCCACAACGTTGCGATGGCCGAACGTACGGATGATGATGCCGTCCAAATAGCGCGACAGCGTCTGCGCCGTATCGCGGATCGTCTCGCCGCGGCCCATCTGGATGTCGTTCTTGCTCAGGAACAGGCCATGGCCGCCGAGCTGGAACATGCCGACCTCGAACGATACACGCGTACGGGTGGACGACTTTTCGAAAATCATGCCGAGCGTCTTGCCTTTGAGCGGTTGATAGACTTCGCCGGACTTCTGCTTGTGTTTAAGATCGATGGCGAGGTCGAGCAGGTAACGGATCTCGTCAGGCTGGTAATCGACGAGCCCCAGGAAATCCCGCCCTTTGAGGCCTTGGGCGAGTTCTTCGGCGTTTGCGGCCGGGTTAGGCATGGCGATACCTCCTTGGTCAATGTAAAAGGGGCGCTGCGGCCCCGGAAATGTTTTGAGCGGAGCCTATCTGGAGCGAGCGTCCGGGCGCTACTCTGAAAAGGCGAGCTCGCCCGGATGCTGAAGGACTATGCGCGCCACCGCAGACACAGACGGAAGCGTCCTGGCAAGTAAATGGACTTCCATCCGCCCCGCGTGCATCGCAGCCCATCCGCTTAGCTGCCAAACTGCAGTTATTTCCCCCAAATGTGCGCCTCGGGTGACGATAACTGCATTTATGCAGTTATTTTACCCCTGCGCCGCCTTGGGAGCCGCTCAGCAGAAATTAACTGTATACTTGCAGTTATTGTCCCGGAGAAGCCCTTTTCTTAAGCAAATTGCTGCATATTTGCAGGTTTTGCCCCTGCTCCGGCTTGCTCCCTAGTGCAAGGCTTAAGCCGATAAGCGCGATCGGCAGCGGAGTTGGGCAGTTGCACATAAGATGATGCGCGCCACCCGCGCTCGCTTAATTCGATGTTTTGGCCGCGGCCGCCTCGGTCAGGACGGCAGCGATCAGCTCGACCGCGCGGTCGATGTCCTCGCGCGACACGAGCAGGCTCGGCAGCAGGCGGATGACCGTCGGTCCCGCCGAGACGACGAGCAGGCCGCGCTTGTGCAGCTCGCTGATCCAATCGGCGACCGGCTCGGTGCACTGGATGCCGATGAGCAGGCCGCGGCCGCGGATCTCGGTGACGACCGGCAGATCCAGCAGCTTTTCGCTCAGCTTGGCGATCAAGTACTCGCCCGAAGCTGCCGCGCGCGCCGGCGCGTCTTGCTTCAGAATCGACTCGACCGTGGCGGCCACGACTGTCGAGGCGATCGGCGTGCCGCCGAACGTCGTCGCGTGCGAGCCTGCCGTAAAGGCCGGGATAAGTTTCTCCTTGCCGAGCATCGCGCCGACCGGGAAGCCGCTGCCGATGCCTTTGGCGAGCGTAAAGATGTCCGGCTCCACGTCATAGTGCTGATGCGCGAACAGCTTGCCGGTACGGCCCATGCCCGTCTGGACTTCGTCCAGGATGAGCAGCAGGCCGTGGCGGTCGCACAGCTCGCGGACGCCGCGCAGGAACTCGGGCTCGACGACGATGACGCCGCCCTCGGCCTGCACGAGCTCCAGCATGATCGCAGCCGTGCGATCCGTGATGGCCGCTTCCAGCGCCGGCAGATCGTGCAGCGGCACGTGGACGAAGCCCTCGGGCAGCGGCAGGAAGCCTTCCTTGACCTTGTCCTGGCCGGTCGCCGTCAGCGTCGCCAGCGTACGGCCGTGGAAGGACTGCGTAAACGTGATCACTTCATAGCGATTGTTGCCCAGCACCTTCTGGTGATAGCGGCGGGCCAGCTTGATTGCGGCCTCGTTCGCTTCGGCGCCGCTGTTGCAGAAGAACACGGCGTCGGCGCAGCTGTTGTCGGTCAGCAGCTTGGCGGCTTTTTCCTGGAACGGGTTCACGAAAAGGTTGGACGCATGCCACAGCTCCCCGAGCTGCGCCACGAGCGCATCCTTCACCTCGTCCGGCACATGGCCCAGGTTGGTGACGGCCAGACCGCCCATAAAGTCGAGATACTCCTTGCCTTGATCGTCCCACAGGCGGCTGCCTTTGCCCTTGACGATCGCGATCGGATAGCGCCCGTAGGTCGGGAATAAGCTGCTCATGTTTTCCACTCCTTTAATGATTCGTTCGCGGGGGTCTCAGTTCGTCTCCCGCCGTTAATCGTTATCTCCGCACGATGCGGGTGCCGAGGTTGCCCTCGCCCACCGCACGGCTCAGCACCCGGGGCGCGGCGCCGTCGACGATCAACACCTCGCGCACGTCTCCGGTGAGGCAGGCCATCGCGGCTCGCACCTTGGGGATCATGCCGCCGTAGATCTCGCCGCTCGCGATCATCTCTTCGATCTGCGCGAAGGTGACCTGCGGCAGCACCTGCTTCTCTCCGTCAACTGTCCGCATGATGCCCGGCACGTCGGTCACGACGATCATCGTGGCGACGCCCAGATGCGAGGCGACGGCGCCCGCGGCGGTGTCCGCGTTGATGTTGTAGCGCTGGCCGGCCGCGTCGATGCCGATCGGCGCGATGACGGGCAGATAGCCGAGCGCCACGATGCCCTGGATCAGCTCGGCGTTGACGCCGGTCACGTCGCCGACGAGGCCGACAACGTCGGCGTTCGCCACGGGCCGCGCCTCAATCAGCCGCCCGTCGGTGCCCGACAGGCCGAGCGCCTTCGCGCCGCTCTGCTGCAGCCGCCGCACGATCTGCTTGTTGATGCGGCCGGCGAGCACCATCTCGACGACCTCGAGCGTCGGCTCGTCGGTCACGCGCAGGCCGCCTTCGAAGCGGCTCTCGATGCCGAGCTGGCCGAGCGTCTCGTTGATCGCCGGGCCGCCGCCGTGCACGATGACCGGCTGCGCCCCGCTCTCCTGCAGGTCGCGCAGATCCTCGAAAAACGCGTCCGGCAACGCGGCGAGCGTGCTGCCGCCGCATTTCATGACGAATGCCATCGTTGTCGTCGCCCCCTTAAGTCCGGTAAGCGGCGTTGATCCGCACGTAATCGTAGGTCAGGTCGCAGCCCCAGGCGAGCGCCTTGCCGCTGCCCATATGCAGGTCGACGCGGATCGCAACCGTGTCGCCCTTGAGGTAGACAAGGGCCGCGTCCTCGTCGAACGCGATCGGACGAGATTGCTCCAGCACGAGGATGTCGCCGAGCCTTACGTCGACCGTATTCACGTTAAGCGGCACGCCTGCGCGGCCCGCAGCCGCGATGATGCGGCCCCAGTTGGCGTCCGCGCCGAACGCCGCCGACTTGACCAGGCTCGAGCCGATGATCGTCTTGGCGATCGCCTGCGCGTCCGCATCGCTCGCGGCGCCTGCGACGGTCGTCTCGATCAGCTTGGTCGCGCCTTCGCCGTCGCGCGCGATCGCCTTGGCCAGCTCCTCGCAAACGAAGCGCAGCCCTTCGGCGAACGCAGCCCAGTCCGGATGCGCCGGCGTCAACTCGCCGTTGCCCGCGAGGCCGTTGGCCATCGCCACGAGCATATCGTTGGTGCTGGTGTCGCCGTCAACGGTGATCATGTTGAACGTCAGGTTCGTGATGTCGCGCAGCAGCGTCTGCAGCGCCGCGGAGCCGATGGCCGCGTCCGTCGTGACGAAGCCGAGCATCGTCGCCATGTTCGGGTGGATCATGCCGGAGCCCTTGGCCGCGCCGGCAATGGTGACTTCATTGCCGTCCACGACGACACGAACGCAGGCGGTCTTCTTGACCAGGTCGGTCGTCAGAATGGCCTGGCAGAAGTCGTCGGAGCCGGCCGCGTCGTCCTTCAAGCGCTCAGGCAGCCGCTCGATGCCCGCGCTCACGCGGTCCATCTTGAGCGGCTCGCCGATGACGCCGGTCGAGGCGACGGCGACCTGATGCTTCGCCACGCCGAGCGCCTCGGCGATCTGTGCGCGCATCGCGTACGCGTCGGCTTCGCCCTGGGCGCCGGTGCAAGCGTTGGCATTGCCGCTATTGACGAGCACTGCGGTCAGGAGCCCTTCTTCCGCCAGGCTCTCGCGCGTCACCTGCAGCGGTGCCGCCTGAAATAAATTGGTCGTATACACCGCCGCAGCCGATGCCGGCACCTCGCTGACGATCGCGCCGAGATCGTGACGCTCCGTTTTTTTCAGACCGCAGTGCAGTCCGCCCGCCTTGAAGCCCTTGGGCGTCGTCACGCCGCCGTCCGGCACGATGAGATAGCTCTTCCCCATGTCGCTCCCGTTCCCCCGTCCGTTATGGATAGACCGGCAGGAACGTCAGACCCGTCGTCTCGTCCCAGCCCATCATCAAGTTCAAGTTCTGAATCGCCTGGCCCGACGCGCCCTTGACGAGGTTGTCGATGACGGAGATGACCGTCAGGCGCTTCGTCCGCTCGTCGACGAGCACGCCGATGTCGCAGTAGTTCGAGCCGTACACTTCCTTGGTCGACGGATACGTCCCCTCCGGACGCACGCGCACGAAGGGCCGGCCCTCGTAGAATTGATTGTACAGCTCGCGGAAATCGGCCGTCGTACGGCTCTTGTCCGTCAAGCTCGCGTACATCGTGCTCATGATCCCGCGCGTCATCGGCACGAGATGCGTCGTGAACGACACGGTCACCGGACCGCCGGCCGCGCGCGCCAGCGTCTGCTCGATCTCCGGCGTGTGCTGATGCTGATGGACTTTGTACGCCTTGAAGTTCTCGTTGATCTCGGAAAAGTGGGCGGCCATGCTGAGGCCCCGGCCCGAGCCGGACACGCCGGTCTTGGCGTCGACGATAATGCTGTCCGGGTCAATCCAGCCGGCCTTGACCGCCGGATACAGGCCAAGCGTGGTCGCCGTCGGGAAACAGCCCGGATTGGTAACGAAGTCCGCGCCGCGTACTTCATCACCGAACAGCTCGCTCATGCCGAACACCGCGCGCTCGAGCTCGTCCTGCTGCGGCGCTTCTTTTTTGTACCATTGGGCGTAGCTCTCTCTGTCCTTCAGGCGGAAGTCGCCGGACAGGTCGATGACCCTAAGCCCTGCCGCGAGAAACTGGCTGGCCAGCTTCGTGCTGACGCCATGCGGCGTCGCGAAGAAGACGACGTCGGCCTTGCCCGCGATCAGCTCGGGATCGACGGCGTCCAGGATGTCCGTGCGAATCTCCGTCAGATGCGGATAACCGGCCGCGAACGGCTCGCCCGCGTTGGACGAAGAGATTACAGACGTGACCGTCACGTAAGGATGGGCGGCCAGCAAGCGGATCAACTCGACGCCGCCGTAGCCGGTCGACCCGACGATGGCGGCGCGCACCTTGGATGGCGCCGAGGATGAAGATGATGATGATGATGGCATTTACATACACTCCTTGCTGTATAAAGGAATGGGACGCTAGCGCGATAGGCGCTCGCCCGCCGTTCATGGCAAACTATTCCCATTGTACCGGATCGCGAAGGGGATGTCTAAAACAAGTTAAGCCCCGCCGCCGCGTCCCGGCTATGTAAGATGCAGTTGCTCTGTCGGCACTGCGGGACGCGGCGGACGGCGGCTCGGCGGCACACAATTGACGGTTGTCGATGTGTATCATTATACATTCGAATGAGTATTTATTCAATGAAAGAATCGGCTGGGAGGTAAGGTTATTTTTGATGGAACGATCGATGCTGTTGATAAATGAATGGGCTCAGGGCTCACGGTTGCAGATAGGACTTGCGGCCGCACTCGCCCGGCCTCGCGGCTGTCTATGCCTGAAGTTAAGATTCCCGCAGCTGTCGAAGCTTGAGTCATCTAAAGCCGTCAGGGCTTGTTGATGCCGTCGCCGCCGGATTTTGGCCTTTTAGGTGCGAATTGCGGCTTGTCGGATCCGCCCGGCTTGGCTGACAGATGCGGCTCATGAAACCCCTCCCCCAGCACCTCCGCCGCATTCGTGATAATGACAAAAGCACCCGGATCGGCATCCTGCACGAGCAGCTTGAGGCGCGTCACTTCGTTCTGGCCGACGACGGTCATGAGGACGGGACGCTGCTCGCCAGTGAAACCGCCCTCGCCCTGCAGCTTGGTGAGGCCGCGGTCCAGATCGATGAGCACGGCTTGCGACACCTTTTCGGGCTGCGTTGTCACGATAAACGCGGCCTTTGACGTTTGCAGCCCCGTCTGCACGACGTCGATCGTCTTGCTCGTGACGAACAAGCCGATGAGGGCGTAGAGCGCGTTTTCCGGCGCGATGAGGATGCCGGCCGCGAGGATCACGAGGCCGTCGAGCGTGGCGACCGCAAGGCCGAGGCGCAGGCCGGTGTAGCGGTGCAGGATCTGTGCGGCCGTGTCGAGCCCTCCCGTAGACGCTTGGCCACGGAAGACGAGGCCGAGGCCGAGACCGACGCCGAGGCCGCCGTAGATCGCGGCGAGCAGCGGGTTGTGCGTCGGCGGCGTCCAGTGCGCGGTGAGCAGCACGAACAGCGGCAGCACGACGGAGCCGACGGCGGTCTTGATACCGAAACGGCTGCCGAAAACAGCGAGTCCAGCTAGGAAGAGCGGAATATTGAGCGTCCACTGGGTGTAAGCGGGCTTGATGTCGGTCAAGTAGTTAACGATGACCGATATACCGGATACACCGCCTGAAGCGATCTTATTCGGCAGAAAAAACAGGTTGAAGCTGACCGCAATGAGAAAGGATCCCGCGAGCAGCAGCGCCATCGACACCGTATTGCGGTAGAACGGCGAGCGCGGCTTGCGCCGGCGCTTGTTCGGCCTTGGTGTCGGATGGAGCGGAAGCGCCGCCCGATTCGTTTCGTTTGCATTTTCCATCGTATGAAGCCACTTCCTTTATTTTAGAGCGTTACGTCCATGCAAAAAAAGCAAGCCCCTCCACCCCGGCGGCGCGATAGGTTCACTTCGGACGGATGCCGGCAAACGGTCCCCGTTGAGGGAGACCGCGCAGGCGATCGGAAGAAACGTTTCCTCGCGTTGCCATTAGTGTCGGAACTTGCTTCATGCTTTATTCGAACAAAGCGCGCGCACTTCGGTCGGTTATTCGGCAGCAGCCGCCGGATCCGTCTTGATCTGGCTGCGCAGATAGCCGTCAATGAACGGATCGAGTTCGCCGTCCATGACCGCCTGCACGTTGCCCGTTTCGACGCTCGTACGATGATCCTTGACCATGCTGTACGGGTGAAAGACATACGAGCGGATCTGGCTGCCCCAGGCGATGTCGAGCTGCTCGCCGCGGATGGCGGCCAGCTCGGCCTGCTGCTCCTGAATTTTCTTTTCATAAAGCTTGGATTGCAGCATCTTCATCGCACGGTCGCGGTTGGAAATCTGCGAGCGCTCCGTCTGACAGGCGACGACGATGCCGGTCGGCAAGTGAGTCAGCCGGATCGCCGAGTCGGTCTTATTGATGTGCTGGCCGCCGGCGCCGCTCGCCCGGTACGTGTCGACCCGCAGGTCTTCGGGACGAATCTCGATGGTGATGTCGTCCGGAATTTCCGGCACGACGTCGCAGGACACGAACGAAGTATGGCGTCTGCCCGACGCGTCGAAAGGCGAGATGCGCACGAGCCGGTGCACGCCCTTCTCGGCCTTCAGGTAGCCGTAGGCATTGTAGCCGCGCACCATGATGGTCACGCTCTTGATGCCCGCTTCGTCGCCCGGCAGATAATCGAGCAGCTCCACTTTGAAGCCCCTCTTTTCCGCCCAGCGCGTGTACATCCGGTATAGCATAGAAGCCCAGTCCTGCGACTCCGTGCCGCCCGCGCCCGGGTGCAGCTCCAGGATGGCATGGGATTTGTCGTACGGCTGGTTGAGCAGCAGCTGCAGCTCGAAGTCGTCGACCTTCTTGGACAGCGACTTGACGCTGCCGACCCACTCGGACTCCAGATCCGCGTCCGTCTCCTCCTCGAGCATTTCCTGCATCGCCTCAAGGTCCTCCTGCTCCGCCGCGAGCGCCGTGTATTGCTCTACGACGCCTTTGATGGCGTTGAGCTCGGAGATGACGCCCTGCGCCTTCTCGTTGTCGTCCCAGAAGTCAGGCGCGCTCATCTTCTCCTCGAAGTTCGCGATCATTTCTTGCTTGAGACCTAAGTCAAAGAGACCCCCTAAGATACGTGAGTCGCTTCGCGGATTCGCGAAGGTCTTGCTTGGCTGTGTAATCGTTGACGGCCATTTAAAATCACCTCATCGTAGAATACGGCCCGGCATGCGGTCCGATGTTCGCTTTGTATCGTCATTCTGCCCGGTGTTGCCTGTCAGTCGCTACCGTACGCCCGACATGCAAGAGCGATGCTCACCGGACGCGGCCCGGTTAGGCCGCCCGGCGGAGCACCGCTCCCGTGCCTTGAATCAGTCTATGCGACCGTGGCACATTTTGTATTTCTTGCCGCTGCCGCAAGGGCAAGGGTCGTTGCGGCCGACGCGCTGCTCCGGCGAACGCGCCGGACGCTTCGGTCCCGCCTCTGCCTTGGTATCGACAGCTTGGCCCTCGGCCACGGCTTCGCGCTTCACGTTGCTCTCGACCTGCGCCTTCATGATGTAGAGCGTCACTTCTTCTTCGATCCGCTCGATCATGGACAGGAACATGTTGTGGCCTTCGAATTGATATTCGCGAAGCGGATCGTTGCCGCCGTAGGCCCGCAGGTGGATACCTTGACGCAATTGGTCCATCGCGTCGATATGGTCCATCCACTTGCTGTCGACCGCGCGGAGAACGACGACCTTCTCGAACTCCCGCATCGTCTCTTCGCCTATCATTTCCTCGCGCTCGCCGTACAGCTGTTCGATGCGCGCCATGAGCAGCTCGACGATCTCTTCCTTTTCCTTGCCCCACAGCTCGTCCTTGTTCACGCGGTCTTCCGGCAGGAAGTTCGCATGCGCATAGCTTGCGAGACCCTCGAGATCCCAATCCTCCGGCACGTCGTCGCCCGGACAGTGCTTGTCTACCGCGCGCTCGACGACCGACTTGATCATCGGCATCACGACATCCCGAATCTTCTCAGAGCCGAGGATCTGACGGCGGTCGCCGTAGATCTTCTCCCGCTGCAGGTTGATGACGTCGTCGTACTGCAGGACGACGCGGCGGGCGTCGAAGTTGCTGCCTTCGACGCGCTTCTGCGCCGATTCGATCGCACGGGTGATGAGACGGCTCTCGATCGGGGAATCCTCGTCGAAGCCCAGACGCTCCATCATGCCCATGATGTTGTCCGCGCCGAAGCGGCGCATGAGCTCGTCCTCCATCGACAGGTAGAACTGCGAGGAGCCCGGGTCGCCCTGACGGCCCGCACGGCCGCGGAGCTGGTTGTCGATCCGGCGGCTCTCATGCCGCTCGGTGCCGATGATGTGAAGACCGCCGATGTCCGGCACGCCTTCCCCCAGCAGGATGTCCGTACCGCGTCCGGCCATGTTCGTCGCGATCGTGACCGTGCCGCGCTGGCCCGCGCTCGAGATGATCTCCGCTTCTTCTGCGTGATACTTGGCATTCAGCACCTGGTGCTTGATGCCCTTCTTCTTCAGCATTTCCGACACGCGCTCGGAGTTCTCGATCGATACCGTACCGACCAGCACCGGCTGTCCGGTCTGGTGGCGCTTCACGATCTCCTCGACGACGGCGCGGAACTTGCTGTTCTCCGTCTTGTAGACGACGTCCGGAATGTCCTTGCGGATGTTGGTACGGTTGGTCGGGATCTGCACGACCTCAAGGCCATAGATCCGCTTGAACTCTTCTTCCTCCGTCTTCGCCGTACCGGTCATGCCGGCCAGCTTGCGGTACATCCGGAAGTAATTCTGGAACGTAATCGTCGCGAGCGTCATGCTCTCGTTCTGTACGTTCAGGCCTTCCTTCGCCTCGATCGCCTGGTGCAGCCCGTCGCTGTAACGGCGTCCCGCCATCAGACGGCCCGTGAACTCGTCGACGATGACGACTTCCTCGTCCTGGACGACATAATCGACGTCGCGCTTCATGATGAAGCGCGCGCGCAGCGCCTGGTTCACGTGATGGTTGATCAGCACGTGCTCGTGCGCGAACAGGTTCTCGATGTCGAACGCCTGCTCCACCTTCGTCACGCCGGCTTCCGTCAGCGCGATGCTGCGCATTTTTACGTCGATCGTGAAGTCCTCGGTATCCGACAGCCGGCTCGCCACGCGGTCCGCCTGATAATACATCTGCGTCGACTTCTGCGCCTGACCGGAGATAATCAGCGGCGTACGCGCCTCGTCGATCAGAATGGAGTCGACTTCGTCAATAATCGCGTAATATAGCGGACGTTGAACCATTTGCTCCTTGTAGAGCACCATGTTGTCGCGCAGGTAGTCGAAGCCGAACTCGTTGTTCGTGCCGTAAGTAATGTCGCACGCATACGCGGCTTGCTTTTCTTCATGGGAAAGACCATGCAGGTTACAGCCGACCGTGAGGCCCAAGAACTCATAGACTTGTCCCATGAGCTGGCTGTCCCGCTGAGCCAGGTAGTCGTTGACCGTAACCACGTGCACGCCCTTGCCGGCGAGCGCGTTCAGGTAGACCGCGAGCGTACCGACGAGCGTCTTGCCTTCCCCGGTCTTCATCTCCGCGATCTTGCCGCTGTGCAGCACCATGCCGCCCATCAGCTGCACGTCAAAGTGACGCATCTTCAGCACGCGAAGCGCCGCCTCGCGCACGACCGCGAACGCCTCCGGCAGAATATCGTCCAACTCAAAATTTTCTTTATCCAGGCGATTGCGGAACTCGTCCGTCTTGGCACGGAGCTGTTCGTCGCTCAGCCCTTTAATCGAAGACTCCAGCTCGTTGATCTCATCGACCGTCTTGGACAGCCGCTTCACTTCGCGCTCATTGGCGTCTCCGAATATCTTCTTCACTATTCCGAGCATATGATACCCCTTCCCCTATCCGGGATGACCGTATCTATTTATTTTAGCAGTTTGGCGGGAGGGGGGCAAGGAACAGGAAAATCAAGATTGATGCACCAGATTACTGTGTTCAGAATTAATTTTGCTGAGATTATTTTAAAGTTAAGATCGGGATTTTATTAGTGTAATCGAAATGGTACGAATGTAAATCGGTACGGATTTCATGATTCGGAATTATAACTTCCGTTCCGCGATTAAATTTAACGTCAAGTTCTGTCATCACATAATCAAATAGCAATAAAAAATCTGCATCTAAACCGTGATCATTTGATTTAAATATTTGATGATCCACCTTAGCGGCCGTTATCTCATGCAAGTAGCAGTTGCGAATGGCATTGCAAAATCTTCTTTTTTCTTCAAAAGTGATTAACCTGTCTGCCGAACCGTGGAAGGAATGAATTTGGCAAAATTTATTTATGCTTTTGTATACTAAAGGGAGACTCAAAATCCCCTTGTCATTCTCATTACTTTTCGCAAAATAATTAAATACAATTGGAGTATCGCTGCCGGTAAACAAATAACGATCTGCACTTAGATAGGCAGGATACAACCAGGCTGAATTATCTATGATCAAGGAGAATAGACCGGGGGCCAATCGATTGCATAACAATGACAAATAAGCCCCATGGGAATGTCCATACGCAATAATTTTTTTAGAATTAAAAGTGAACTCATTATCTTTTAATATTTCTATAACGGCCATAACCGCAGTTATATTATCGAGAACTTGCATTAGCCCCATATCATTAAAATTATTCAGCGACTCCTCCAAAGGTTCAGCCTGCATGAACTCCCAACCAAAAAAATCACATTGGACTGTTACTAGATTATACCGATCAGCAAAATTGGATCTCATTTTCTTATAAACATTTGAATTCGCATGTCCTCCGAATCCAGCAATAAACAATA
The DNA here is from genome assembly GCF_030014955.1 of Cohnella hashimotonis. Classification (NCBI taxonomy): domain Bacteria; kingdom Bacillati; phylum Bacillota; class Bacilli; order Caryophanales; family Paenibacillaceae; genus Cohnella; species Cohnella hashimotonis. The sequence continues at coordinate 317,147 of NZ_JAGRPV010000002.1, read as the reverse complement.
CAATGCCTGTATCTGTATTCACGCCCGAATCAGGTTCTGAAAAATAAATTTTTAAATTATGTGGCTGATCCCCTCCGTAGATGTTTGGATGTCCTGGCATGACAAATTCATATTCCTTAGCCATAATGCACCTCGATTGCTTAATATGCAGGATATATCGGATTATTCAACCATAAAATTAAACCCTGGCTCTAGAGTCAGGGTTTAATTTTATAACTATAGTCAATTTATTAATCGGCTTCAATCAACCCATACGTCCCGTCATTCCGACGGTAAACGACATTCATTTCCTTCGTCGCGGAATTGGCGAACACGTAGAAATTGTGACCGACCAGATTCATCTGCAGAATCGCATCCTCGACCTCCATCGGTCTGAACTTGAATCGCTTCGTCCGCACGAGCTCGAAGTCCTCTTCTTCATCCAGCAAGAGAGCGGTGGCGGAAGAAGTCGCTCCCGGAACGGTTTCCTTAAAGATACGGGCTTGGTTATCCTGCTTCATTCTGCGGTTCAATTTGGTTTTGTGTTTGCGGATCTGACGCTCGAGTTTGTCCACTACGAGATCGATCGAAGCATACATGTCGTTGCTCTTCTCCTCCGCCCGGAGAAACATCCCCGGTAGCGGAAGCGTTACCTCAACTGCGCTGCTGCCTTTGGTTACGCTTAACGTTACTTGAACATCGGTTTCGGGAGGCGCTTCAAAATACCGTTCGAGCCTGGTTAGCTTTTTTTCGACATATTCCCTCAGGGCTGCCGTGACTTCCATGCGCTGACCGCGAATCGTATATTTCATATGCTGTTGCCTCCTTTGCTGACTTCATTTTAACATACCACGGAGGCCGATTTCAAAACATTCCGATGATTGTTTTGAATTTTCTGTTAACTTTGAAAACAGCTATGAAAACGATTAACGAAAGAGAAAAACCCCGGATTGCTCCGAGGCGGGGTGGCCATCAATCGTATTCAGGACCGATGTTCTATCTATACGAGCCGAACGCCTTTGCGGCGCTCTATTATTAGATTTTGATAACGTTTGCTGCTTGCGGGCCGCGTGCACCTTGCACGATGTCAAACTCAACCGGCTGGCCTTCTTCAAGCGCCTTGTAGCCGTCCATTTGAATCGCGGAGAAGTGAACGAAAACATCGCCGCCTTGCTCTGCCTCGATGAAGCCATATCCTTTTTCTGCGTTGAACCATTTCACTTTACCTTGCATGTGCATAACATTCCCTTCATCTTCAATTCAATGGGATCAATGATTCCACTGCTATAGGCGATTTGGCCTGGCCCACAACGAGAATATACCATCATGGAAAGTTTTGTGTCAATGGGGAAAATGTAAGCGATTACTGCCATGCTGTGCTTATAAGCTGTCAGTTTGACAACAATCGTAGTTTCTCTACTTTTTAACTCCATTAACGAGCCATTCCGACACCACTTGTTTCATATCATCCATCGTTCTGTCCAGCTTCTCTATACTTTCTATTTCGAAACCGGCTAACAACTCGGGGATCTGAGATTGTTTCGTAAATCGGGAATACCCTTTTCCGGCCAATGGTCCCTGGGAACAAGACCAAGCGTCAGGTGCCAGCCGCTCGCCAGTTCCTTCGCCCCAGCTTCCCTCCGCAAAGGTACGAATAAATATTTTGCCGCCGGGCTTGAGCACTCGGTGCGCTTCCTTATAAATAAGCAAAGCATTTTCATAAGAATTGCAAGAACCCGCTTCATTATCGATAATTGCATCGAACCAACCATCTTGATAAGGCTGATTTATAATATCACCTTTTATGACTTCGCCTTCCCACCCTGGCACGGAAGCATTGAGATATTGTTGGGCTTGAGTTACTGCACTTGAAGAGCCATCGATCCCGTAAACCTTGAACCCCTCGCGCGCCATATACCACAAGTTAGCACCCGGACCACAACCAATTTCTAAAATACGAATCACACTACGATCTTCAGCTTTATAAAAGTTTCTGGCAACGAAACGAATTAGATCTTCTCCCGGATATTTCCCCCACTGCTGCGAACTAAACACTTTCTCCCAAACTGGATCCCAAGACATACTGTCACTCTCCAAATCTATAAAATAATATGCGGTCAACGCGTTTTCCTGCCCGTTCTTCCCAAGCCCGCTTCATGGCATCATAGCGTCCACGTTCGTGGACAAACCATCCGATGCGAAATTCCGCCCGCCTTTGCGAGAACCCTCTCTTAAAAAATAAGAGCGGATTGTCTTCACGTCCGTCTGTTCCTCCGCCAAGATGCAAACATTGGGCTCCCTCAGCGCCATAACGGCGTATGGCTTCGGCTAATAGCAGATTGCTGGCGCCGATCCTTTTACCAGCCGGTCTGGAGGCCGACAGATGATATTCCGTTCTTCCTGCGTGACGAAGGAATAGAGAAGCCGCCAGCAGCTCCCCTTCTTTCTCTGCAACAAGCAGTCGCTGCCCTGCATAACCAGCCAGGCCTTTAAAATAATCTTCAGTAAACAAATAAAAAGAGTCTGCGTCCAGCACGCCCATCGTTTCCTCATAAATCGCCTTGAATCGCTTCCAGCCCTCTGTGTCTTCCGGTTTAATCTCGCGGATCGACAGATTTTCCTTCTCGGCCTTGCGGATTGAAGTTCGAGCCCTGCCGCTCATCTCACGCCAGACGCTATCCATGCCTGCCGCGAGATCAATCCAAACCGTGCTGCGATCTCTAGCAGAATTGCCTCCGTACCATCTATCGTTGCGCAGAAGCGGATCGAACCGAATGAATTCGGCCAAAATCCCCCGTTCCATACACGCTGTTAAATAAGCTTGCCAAGCCCTTGCGAGAAACGCCGGATCCTCATCATTTGTTACCGGTCCACCATAGCCGTAAGCCGACTGGAGATCCTTTGCCGTCCCGTCGGGCAAGACGGATTCATGTAAAGCATGATAGTACAAGCTGTCCTGCTCACGATAAACATAGTACACGGCTGTTAGATTCGAATTCCGCTGTGTATCGAGTTGCACATATTCCGGATGGTTTTCCGGCGTTCGCACCTGAGCAGGCAGCATGTTGTAGATCGTCAGCGCTTCGTCATAATTCGCCCACATCGCCGCGAATCACCTCGTCCTCTTCATAATCGCGGGAAGCCGGTTTGCCTAACAGTTCCCAATAATGAAGAGGAGATATTCCCGTGCCCGGGCGCTTCGCCGTCAAATTTCGTTCCGTGAAAACTTCTCCTTGCCGGATCGCCTTGGACGCCACGAGACTTTTGCGTGCAATGGCGATGTTTTTGATCTCCGACGCAGCTGGACGCTTGATGCCATCGCCTCTTGCCGCTTCAACATGGCGAATGGCGAATACCATCGCCTTCAGCTCGTCAGGTTCAAGGGACGCTGCATGATCCGGTCCAGACAAGCTCCGATCCATAGTAAAATGCTTCTCGATCAGTTCCGCCCCCATCGCAACAGCCGCAATCGGCACTTCTATGCCCGGCGTGTGATCGGAAAGTCCGACTGGCAGACCGAAAGCGGAACGCATCGAATTTATAGCATTCAAGTTTACATCTTCGTAGGGAGCCGGATATTCGGTCGTACAGTGGAATAACCGTACGCGTTTTTGTAGTACCTGCTGTCCCTCTTGACTTAGGTAGGCTGCGGCAAACGCGCGGAGCGAGGGCTCGCCCTCCCTATAAAGGTAACCGAAAGCCAATATGCCGAGCGCTGTCTCCACATCGCCAAGACTGGACATTCCTGTCGAGAGTAGAATCTGCTTGTCCGTGCGGGCTGCGGCGAGCAGAAGGGGCGCATTCGTAATTTCTCCGGAAGGAATTTTTAAAACCGGAATTTGGAGCTCGTCTCCGAGCAGCTTCACGCTGTCCAAATCGAACGGTGTCGAAACAAAGTCGATCCCTTTCTCCTCGCAACGCTGGATTAATTGCTCGTGCGCCGCTCGATCAAGTTCTAGCTTGCGGACCATATCCAGCTGTGATTCCTCTTCCCCGGTCTGCTTTTTTTGGTATTCAGCCTTTGGCGCGAACTTGCTGATAACCAATTCGGACTTAAAAGTTTGAAATTTGATTGCATTCGCGCCAGCCTCGGCGGCCGCGTCGACCATCGCGAGCGCCCGCTCCAGCGATCCGTTGTGATTGACGCCGGCCTCGGCGATTAGATAGGCATGTGTGGCCATTCATATTCACCCTTTTATCCCTTTATAAAAAGCTTGTACGGCTTGCGCCATCCGGTCCATATCGTCAGCTCCGTAGCGCTGATCGATCGGCAAAGTAAGCAGTTCGGCGCTAGCCCGCGCCTCGCGCTGAGGTATATGCTTCTCATTTTTTAGCAGCGACAACGGCCAATGCACCGCACAGTAGATTTGACGATCTCGAAGATAAGCACGCAATGAATCCCGTTGCCCATTCAATACCTGAAGAGGGAAACCTAATGGTACCTCTTCCGCAGCAATCGCGTCGTATAACAGCGCCAACTGACCGTCAAATACAGGAGCTGATCCAGACAGTCGCAGGTACAGTTCTCTCCAATTGTCCCGCCTCGCCCGTGCTATCTCCTTCCAATCCATTCGTGCAAGCAGTTCCTCAGTAATGCCGCTCATCCTGCGAGGACGAATAGGTCCGTCCCATTCCTCTTCCGTCTCCTGTACCAGCTGCAACTGCCATTCCTCCGCGAGATTTTGACTGCGCAGCAGCTTGGCTGCCATTCGCTTGGTGGCGCGCTCGACGAGCGCCGCCTCCAATGGATAATCGATGGGCATATCTGATGCCAAAATACCACCGTCTGGCACAGGCAAAAATTTACGGAGGCTGTAAAGCGTAAAGTTTCCTAAACGGCCTGTGTGCTCGCCAAGCAAACTTTGAACGGCGTCCTCAATGACCCATAACTGTTTTCCTGTCTGTCTCCACCGCTCAATCAATTGCTCCACGGCCGTCTGCTGCTTGCCGAAGTAATGGATGTAGTAGACAATGTCTCCCGAATCGGGCTCATACTCAAAGTGCGCCGTTTCTAATGTCTCACTCATCGAATATAACCGAATATTTATCCCCGCCTGCTCAAACGGCTGGAATACTGAATCACAGGCGTAGCGTGGCAGCCATGCCGTGTGGCATCCGTTACGTTTTAACTCCTCCAGCGCGATCAGGCAGGCGCTCCGTGCACTGTCCGTGTAAAGACGATAAGGAAGCGCGAGCCTAAGCGGCATTTGAAGAGGTTCACTTTCCCAATAAGAGAAATCAAGCTCCATCTCTCCGCCGATCCGTGTCATTGAACGTCCTGCCAGTCGTTAAATTTTTTTGTACGCAAAGCGTCCAGATCTGCATGCTTCAAAAGCTCTTTCATCCGCAAGGCGGCATCGCCTTCACCGTACAAAGATACGGTATACGGCAAGCTTTGTTGAAATGAGGCAGAGATGGCGTTTTCGATAGCCTGCGCGATCTCATCCGCATGCTCGCCGCAGTTGATGATGGAAGAAGCGTGCAGACGGCCCGCCTGTCGATCGCCGATGTTGACGGTTGCCTTTCGGAGCGCCGGAGCTTCCGTTATACCGCTCGACGAATTGCCGATAACGACGTTCGCCAGCCTCATCGCGCTCAAGTAACGCAGTAGCCCCAGCGAAGAAACGGCTTTTACCTTGGTCGGCCTTGCCGCTTCATATTCACGAATCATCTGTATGATCACGCGGCTATCCATATCGGCGTTCGGCATCGTAAACAATATCCCCGCTTGCGGGAATCGATCCAGTGCCTCCAGCAAACTCCGCATAGCCTCGGCCGAACTCATCCTCCCTAGCGTGACGGGATGATAAGTAACGAGGAATTGTGGGTCATGGAACCGGTACCCAATATCCGCTTCCAACTGATCACGGGCCATCAGCGTTAATCTGCGGATATTGTCGAGTGCCGGCTCGCCAACGTTAAACACGAACTCACCTTGTTCGCCAAGTTGCAGAACCCGCCGTCGATACGTCTCTGCGGCCACGAAGTGGAGATGCGACATTTTGGTCACGGCATGCCGAATCATATCGTCCACCGCGCCTTGCGTAATCTCTCCCCCCGAGATGTGAGCTACGGGGATCCGGAAGAGCATCGCCGCCTGCGCCGCGGCCAAAATCTCGAAGCGATCACCCAATACGACGATTAAATCCGGCTTCAGACGCTCGTACGCATCGGCGAACCCAATAACAGCCAGTCCCACTGATTTGGCAACCGCCGAAGAAGTGTCCGCAGATAACAGCATCTCCACTTTGACGTCGATTTGGAAGCCGTCCCGTTCGATTTCGGAAGCGGTCATCCCATACTCCGGCGACAAGTGCGTGCCCGTAGCGATGATCTGCAGTTCTAGCTCTTGATCCGCCAAGATCTCGCTCATCAAACCCGACAGCAGCCCATAGTCGGCTCTTGTTCCTGTTACGACGCATAGTTTTCGCTTCATACGCGTCCTCCTAATGCGGCACTGCTCGGAAGATTGATAACCGACGCATAGATATCTTCAACGATTGTCATCGGCATACGGGGGCAGTCGCTAAACATTTTCAGCAGATGCATCGGGGTCCAGATCGGGCGCACTTGAATGCCGGCATCATTCAACGCGTCGAGTAATTGATCCCTTGCCACCATGTTTGGTTGCTCCAACGCGATTGCATTCAGCCAGTAGTTACTTCGGCTCCCCTCCGGCTCTTCCAGAAAACGAATTCCATTTATGTTTTGAATATGTTCTTTATAATAGAAAGCCAGTCGCCGCTTTCTATCGAGAAGTTCATCCAGCCTCTCAAGCTGCGCGCATCCAAGAGCCGCATTCAAGTTGGGCAGTCTGAAGTTGAAGGCCGGCTCGTCATGTTCGAACGCCCAGCGATGCGACAGCTTAGCCGTCGTGGTCAAATGCCGAAGTCGCCGGGCCAACGAATCGTCATCGGTCAATACCGCTCCGCCGCCGCCTGTCGTAATAATCTTATTACCGTTAAAGCTCAGTACTGCCGCTTGTCCATGATGGCCGACATGCCGTTCCCGGTAAAAGCTACCGAGCGCTTCGGCGGCGTCTTCGATCAGCTTAAGGCCCAAGCGATGCGCCAGCTCGCCAAGCCGCTCCATGTCCGAAGGGTGACCGAACGTATGCATCGGAATTAACGTAGCCACCCGCCTGCCCGTGGTTTTGTTATACAAAGTGCCGGAACGCTGCTCGCAAGCCGACTCGAGATAGGCTTCCAGCTTCAGCGGATCGATCCCGAGCGTCGTCCATTCGGCTTCTACAAAATGGGGAACAGCCCCCGCATGTACGACTGCATTAGCGGTGGCGACAAAAGTAAGAGAAGGAATCAGCACTTCATCCCCCATACCGATTCCAAGTGCGACCAGCGCGGCCTGAAGACCAGCTGTCCCGTTCACTACGGCTACCGCGTGTTTATGTTCGGTGCGTTGCGCTAGCATCTGCTCGAACCGCGTCACATAAGAACCTACCGACGAGACCCAACCAGTATCCAGGCAATCTTTTACGTATGTCCACGCTTGCTCGTCGAATTCGGGAGCATGAAGTGGCAGCAGATCTTCACCTGCCCCTCTTAACGGTTCTATTGAACGCTTCAAGGCCTCCAGAATCGAGCTTGTATTCAAATCCGTCAATCTCATACGTTGTACATCTCCGTCTTGTAGCGCTTGAGATTTGCAGAATCCGTAAACCAATCGATGGTTTGACGGAGCCCTTTTCGGAAGCCCTCAACGCCGCCGAACGCCGGCTCCCAGCCGATCAGCGCTTTGGCTTTTGCGTTTGAGGCCCACAAACGCTCCACCTCACTATCCTGAGGCCGAAGGCGCTGTTCATCGGTTTCAATCGTTATTTCCGTATCCATCAGCTCGGCGATGAGTCGGACCGTCTCACCGATGGTCACTTCATAGTTGCTCCCAATGTTCAACGTGTGACCGGCGATGTCTTCTTTGCGGAGGGCCGCCAAGAATCCGCCTACCGTATCGCTCACATAATTAAAATCCCGAGTGGGGTGAAGCGAGCCCAGCTTAAGATTACGCTTGCCAGATGCCAGCTGCGTGATGATCGTGGGGATTACGGCACGCGCGGATTGCCGCGGACCATACGTATTAAAAGGCCGGATTACCGTCACCGGGGTGCCGAATGAGGCATGATAGGACAAGGCCATCGCGTCCGCACCGATCTTAGACGCGGAGTAAGGAGATTGCCCCTGTAGTGGGTGCTCTTCCGTAATGGGAACAAAGCGTGCCGTTCCATAAACTTCACTGGTAGAGGTATGCAGAACTTTTGAAACACCCAGGTCCCTGGCTGCTTGTATGACGTTAAGCGTTCCTTTGACGTTGGTATCTACATATGCCTCAGGCGCAGTATAAGAGTACGGAATCGCGATTAATGCCGCCAGGTGAAGTACTGCATCCACGCCTGCCATCGCATGACGAACAAAGTGCGAGTCCCGGATATCGCCGGAGAAGACTTCGAATTTGCCGCGGACGTCCTCTCCACACTCATCTAGCCAGCCCCATGTGTTAAACGAATTGTAATAGACAAAAGCTCTCACGTCATGCCCTTGTCTTACCAGAGCTTCCGTCAGGTGCGAGCCGATAAATCCGTCCGCCCCTGTTACCAGTACCTTCATAAACAACGCCTCCGACCTGCTTTACTTACGTATGTCTCATTAGTAACATAACGCTGCGTTCAGAAGCAACAAAAGCCCCGGATGATCCGGGGCTTTTACCGCGTCCATTAACGGGTAGAAGAACTGCCGATTGAAGACTCCCCCTGCGGAATCATTCCCTTATCTCCGCTTATCGACATAGAAGCCTTCTTCCATTATTTCCGTAACTTCGTACGCTTGTTTCTGGCGACGTCCGTCCTGTATTCCGCGAAGGTGAAGGGCAGCTTCATCTTTGATCGAGCGCATTTGATTCAAAAGTAGTATATCCAGCTCCGAAAGCCGCTGCACAAATGGCGTCATCTTTAAACGAATAGGCGAAGAAGGCTCTAATTCCGCATCCACGCGGCGAATTTTAATAAACAATTCCGTCCGCTTCGTCATATAGGTTTTCCAATCTTCGTCCGTCAGACGTTCACGATGAATCGCCGCCTCTTCCGTAATCTGCAGCAGCTCAACAAACAGTTCATCCATGAGAACTCTGTACCGCAGGCGTCGATGCGAGCTTCGCGGCTTGGATCCAGGTCTCCTTCAGTTCCAACAAATGCTGCATGACTTCTTCGGCCGGCTCTGCTTTTTTGTGGATATTGGCTTGCACGAGACGATAGTTGAAGTATTCGTAAAGTTGAAGCAAACCAGCCGCTACTGGCTGATCGCGGTCCAGTGTTATTACGAATTCGCTCACAATGTTTTGCGCTTTTACAAGCTGTTTGTTGGCATCTTCGAAGTTGCCGTTTTTAATGCCTTCGATCCCTGCTCTGCAAAAACGAATGGCACCATCTATAAGCATGATCAACAATTGCTGCGGAGTGGCCGTCTGAATGGCCGTCTCCATATATTTGTTGCGGGTTGCTGCAGGCATCATAGCCGCATCCTCCTCAAAGTTGCCTTAGCTACAGATGACCTAGCTCAACCTATTCCTAGCTCGTACCGAACTGCTGGGACAAGTAAGCGCTCTGAGCGTTCATCTGATTGATGTAAGTCTCCATGGCGGAAAACTGGTTGTAATACTTGGTCTCCATATCGTCAAGCATGGTCGACATAGCTGATATTCGCTTGTCAAACTCTCCGATTCGTTTCCCCATCGTATAAGTGGAATCAACGCTGGATGCTGTCCCTGCCTTAGTCTTAAGGCTTGCCATGAGATTGTCCGCCTGTTCGACCAACCGTGTAGCGAGCCCGTCCCCGGTGTTTGATGTCTTATTGCCGCCATCCGTTGCCGTAAACAAAGCGGACACCTCGTCCGGATGTTCCGAGATCGCCTTTTTTAAGGCAGTCGGGTCGATATAGAGCTTGCCTTTCTCCGCGTATGTGCCGGTTGTAATCCCGATTTGCGACAATTGCTTGATATCGCCGCTAGGGAGTCCGGACACAACGGAGGATAACGAGAGACGGAAACCGTTGAGAGCAGAGGAAATCATCTGGTCGTTACGGATCAGACCGCTCTTGGCTTTGGCTTCCCAAGACTTAATCTCGTCTTCTTTCATGTTGGATCGCTGCTCGTCGGTAAGCGGCGTGAAATCTCTGTATTGTTTTTCGTCCAGCGTCGAGTTGATTGAGCCGATCATCTCGTTGTACTTGTCGACAAAGGTTTTAATTTTGTCGTAAATCGCGTCCGTATCCTGGCTGACCGTAATATTAGCTTCGGTTGTCATGACTTTTTTCGCTGTAAAATTAAGCCCGTTAATGGAAAACGTGTTGGTCGCATAGGTGCCTGTAACGCCGTTATATTCAATGATTGCGTCCTTACCTGAGCCCGATAAGCCCGCGGTTGAGCGCGGCGTTGTGACCGGCGCGGTGAAGCCCAGATTCGCAACGACATCCTTGGCGTCCGATGTTTGGTCCGTGATCATAATCGGCTTGACTGTTTGATCGGTAGGATTGGTGAACGCCAGCTTATTGTTGGCGTCCAGATAAGCGGTCACGCCCTTCTTACCGATATCGGAGTTGTTAATTTGATCGATCAAGTTTCCGATTTGGGTCGTAGCATCTACCGTAAAGTCCACCGTTTTTCCATCGTAGCCGATCCGAAGGGTTTGCGCAGTCGTCAAGTCCTTGTTGACCCGCGTAGTTGCACCGTCGGCAAAGGTCTGCGTACCGGTCACTGTACTACCGGCTACCGGGCTTCCTGGCGTTAGCTTAAATACATTTGAGATCAGGCTGCCGTCCTCGCTCTTAAGATCAACTTTGGCGTTGGAACCCGTTCCCGAGGATGCAAAAAAGAAATGGTCCAAAGTCGTATCGTAGCTGACCTTTACTCCAGTCGTGTTGGACTTGTTGTTGATGGCTTTAATCAGCGTATCGAGCGAATCTGTCTTTTTGACGACGATCGTTGCCGTTCCCTTTTCGCCGCCAATCGTAAGCGTGGTATCCGCAGCCAGATTGAGATCCCCCAGCTTTGTGTCCAGACCGCTAAGCGCCTTGGCGCCTACGGCACCGCTAGAGGTAAGCTTCGCTGTCTCGGCGACTTGGTCGACCTTGATTTTATACGTTCCTTCAGTCGCCGTAGCCGTGCCTGATACCGATATAGAGTCATCGGAATCCGACGTAGCCTTGCGGCTGTTAAAGTTGCTGTTGAGCTTCATATCGAAAGCTACGTTCCTGAAGTCAGAGATCTTGGTGTTAACGGCACGGTATGCATCCCGTTGCCAGGTGAGCACTGTCTTCTGCTGATTCAATCGCGTCAGCGGAATCCGATTGGCATCCATCAGTTTTTTGACCATTGAATCGATATCCATACCGGAAGCCAGACCTGTAATGCGGTTAACCAATGATTTTCACCTTCCTTTCTAAAGGATTGATTTACCTGCGTTCGTCAACCAGAATGCCCGCCTTTTCCCATAGACTCGCAAGAAAGTCAAGATTCTTCTCCGGCGGAATCTCCCGAATAACTTCGCCGTTCTCGGAATTAACCACCTTAACCATGACATGCTTGGTTTTCTCATGTATTGAAAACTGCAGGCTTGTGGTCTTTCCAGCAAGGTTCTTAAGTGCCTTTTCAATTGCTTTCAAGACCTGTTCGTCGCTAATCCCGATCTGGTCGCCCGATTGTTCCGCCTGCTTAAGCGCAGCTAAACTTGGAAAATCGCCAGAAGAAGGAAAATCGGGCGAAGAAGACGTTTCCTCCGTTTTCGCTGCAGGCTCGGTTGACTGTGCTGATGGAACCCTTTCGACACCTCCCGTGTAACCGGATGCCGAACCCAATGATATTGAATCCATCCGTATCCCTCCAAAAAACTTAGCTTTGCTTCCTATATCGGAATAACATGCGCTAATATGAAGAGATTATTTGTTTAATTATGGATGATAAAAGCCGTTTACCAAGCGCTCAGCCCGCCGTCTACCACTATATTTTGACCGGTTACATAGCTCGACAAATCGGAAGCCAGATAAAGCAAGGCGCCGACCATCTCGTCTCTCTGAGCCATTCTCCCAAGTGGAACGCGATTCGCGTATTTGCGGACAAACTGCTCGTTCTGCCCGCTCTCCACGCCCCCTGGCGTGATGCTGTTCACGCGAATGCCTTGCGAGGCCCAGTAAGTAGAGAGATAACGGGTTAAACCGACAACAGCGGCTTTCGAAGCTGCGTAAACGGCCGGTGTATTAATAGCCACGCCCAAATATTCGGAGCCTTCATAGATGCGATTGTCGGGAGCAACAATGCCGTAAATCGAAGCCGTTTGGATGATCGATCCCCCGCTTCCTTGGGCCACCATTTGCTTGCCGACAGCTTGTGCGACCAAAAAAACGCCATCAATATTGACCGCCATCGATTTACGCCATTCCTCAAGCGGATACTCCTCAAACGGTTTAAAGTAAGCAATAAGATCATCAGACTTGCCACCCGCATTATTGTGTAAAATGTCGATACTCCCGAATTGCTCCACTACCCGCTCTACCATACGCTTTACCGAATCTGGATTAGATACGTCGCAACCGACGCCCATGCATTTTACGTTGTACTTCTCGGACAGTTCTGCAGCGAAAGCCGATGAAGCTTCCTCGTCCAAATCGACGATGGCGACGTTGACGCCTTGACTCGCCAGCCCCAACGAGAATCTGCGACCGAGTATTCCGATGGCGCCAGTTACTACGGCGTTTTTGCCCTGCAGGTTGAAGTCAAAAGGGGAATCAGACACGATGACGCGCCTCCTTCTGCTTGTTCAGCAAAAATTCCACCCATTCGAACTCCAGTTCGTTATCGATGTCGATAGAGCGCTCTTCCGGCATCACATAAAGCCGGGTATCGGCCACAAATATTGCGTCGTTATTCAACAGCGCTTCACGGGACCATACGTAGATTGAAGCGTTCATGTCATAGCATGGCGGTCCATCTTGTCTTCTGACGACCTTGTAAGGGAGCTTTTTCGACAGTTCAACGGCGCCATTGTCATTTATTTCGACAAGATTAAAATAGGGAGATCTTCGGGAAGGCATCCCCGTGATGACATTGGACACTCGCTTGCTTTCCAACATTTCCACGGCTTCAATGATATCCTGCGGGATACGCAGAGGCGATGTTGCGTCCAGATCGACGATCGTATCGAATCGCGTTCCGGCGATGCGTTCGGCCTCCGTAAAGCAATGACGGATTGCCGGTAGCTTGGCCGCCGTGTCCGACGCCATTTCTTCGGGGCGTTTTACCAGAATCGTTGCGCCGGCTTCACGTGCAGCAACCAGAATATCATCTGAATCGCTGCTTACCGCGATCGTGGCAAATATACCGGTGGCCAACGCTTGCTCTATACTGTGCGCGATTAGCGGTCGGCCATCCAACATCCGAATATTTTTATTCTTAACACCCTTCGATCCGCCGCGCGCACAAATCGTGCAAATTCTATTCACGTCTCATCACCCAATCCTTGTTCTCATTCGCTGCTTCGACGGCGTCGATCATATTCATAATCCGCATCCCCTCTTGAAAAGTACATAGGGACGCAGGCTCTCCTGCAATCATCGCTTCATGCATACGAATATACGATTCATTCCGCACCGTCTCGTACGTGTTAATCTCACCGTTAAAAGATAACGTGCTCTTTATCAAATCGGCAATCCATGTTCCATCGTTCGTATTTACTACAATTGTTCTTCTAGGCATTCGATCTAAGTAGTTCATATGAATCGTCAGCGAACCGCATCCTGTAGTCCGGCAAAGGATTGTAAAGTTGTCGTCGCTGTCAATCTCAAGCGAGCTACTTTTTCCACCGAGTGCCGTTAATTGTTCCCATTCGCCGAACAGCCAGATGGCATAATCCAGTTCATGGCTCAGATCTCGCAGCACACCGCCGCCCATTTCCCGCTGTGCTGAATACCCCCTTCTATAGTCCTGGGTAGGTCTCCAATCAGGGAGATACTGGCCGACATAGATGTTGGCCGTCAGCAATTCGGAGCCGCTCGAGTGCAGCGCATTCTTTAACTGTTGCAGAACGGGATGGAACCGTAGGTTATAGGCCACATAAATATCGCGCTGCTGAGTTTGAAACTCGGCATTTACTCGATCAAAAAGGGGCTTCTCGATAAGCAGCTTGCCCTGATAATTCAATTCGCCTAACGATCGCAGCGCATCAGCGTGCTGGTGTGTCCTGTTCGCAATAATAACGTAGTCGAAGAACTCCGTCTCCAATGCCTGTAGGATACTCCGGTACACCGGGCGATCCTGGATGTGCTGGCCGCTGACTAGTGAAACCGTATGTCCCATTGATTGCAGGATAGCATCGTGCCTAGCTCCGATGGATCCGTAGCCGACGATCAGCACGTTCATACGAAAATCTCCGCATATTCGCCGTTAGCCCGCTCGTAATCGTCCATCCGGCCGATATCAAGCCAATATTCGCGAAGCGGGAAGACGCAAGTCTCTCGTTTATTGTCCATCAACGACTCGAACAGTGTCGTCATATCGTAGAAAATATCGCTTGGAATCTGTTTAATTACTTCTGGATTCAGCACATAAATGCCCGCGTTTACGAAGTAATGCTGCGACGGTTTCTCAACGAGACCAATCAGCTTGTGCTTGTCCACGTTAACTACGCCGTAGGGAACCTGATATTCATAATTACGCACGCACATCGTTGCAAGCGCGCGATGTTCATGATGGAATTCCAATAGTTGATTAAAATTCACCTTGGTCAGCAAATCGCCGTTCATCACAATCATAGGTTCAGAGGGTATCGTTTCCAGCAGGCCTAACGCCCCTGCAGTCCCCATACGCTTACTCTCGCGCACATAACGGATCGTCACGCCCCACTTCGAACCGTCGCCGAAGTAGCTCTCCACCATCTCGGACTTGTAGTTTACCGAGAGATAGAACTTCTCAAAGCCGCTTGCAATGAAGCTCTCCAGAATCGTTTCTAGCAGCGGCTTGCCGCCAACCTTGAGTAGCGGCTTTGGTATCGAGTCGGTCAAGGGACTCAACCTCGTACCGAGTCCGCCGGCCATCAGCATGACCCAATTGCTCTTGCGAGTCGGCCTCACCAAATCGTCGAAGTGCTTGAGGTCGGTTACTTGTCCTTCATGGTTCACCAGCGGAATCTGACGAATCTGCTTGATCCGCATCATCGACAGGATAACACCGGGCTCCGTTTGCTCTGGAAGCAGCGTCGGATTAGCGTTCATAATGTTGGAGACCTCTTCATGAAGGCCTACTCCGCGCAGAATCCCGCGGCGAACGTCGCCGTCCGTTACCGTTCCGGCAAGTCTCCCATCCTCATATATCACAAGTGCAATTTGCATAGCGCTGGAATCGATCGTTTTGATTACTTCTGCGATAGGCATATTAAAAGGGACGATAGTACTTTTCCAAGATGTCATTACACTGCCCCCCCGACTTCGACCTCCGCGATAGGAGATTCGGCTTGTAGCGCTTCGATCTTTTTCTGTTCAATGGTTTTAGTCTCAAGTAAATGGCTGATTACACCTTTACTTTGCGCATAAGCTTTTTGACATTCATAAATGTAACTTCCGAAGTGTTGGGCAATCATATTGCCCTTTGTAAATACATTCGCTTCAAGCTTAATGTCGCTTATTTTTTTCCAGAGCAAATCGTGAGCATTCTGATTCATTGGCAGCAGAAATACTTTATACGCATCGTTCCGAAGCAACTCTTGAATCGCGGCATCGAACTTCGGAAATATCGGATACAGCTTGTTTGGTTTGCGCTGCTCGACATTTTTATAAATCTTTGTTAAAAGGTCCGATATCTTATCCAACATGATCTTTAGAGATTCAGCGCTTTTTACTAGGGATTCAATTTGATTTATTGCTGCATTTATTTGAATATCCGTAGTTACATCCTCGAACCATTTCTCATCTACAGTATTCTGCTTAAAATCACTTTGTATGACCTCATCCAATGTTCGGTAAGGAATTCCTTCAATTGCCGCCCCGCCTTTTGTCGTATTATAAGCTACGATTTCCGGGTAGCTGCGCTTTATGGCTTCAATACTCATCTTCATCATTAAAAAGTCTCTTGTTGTATCTATCTCCACTCCATCGACATCCAGCGTTTTTACATACTGATAGTCGGCACTGAGTACATTTTCAGGTAAGTGATCGTATCTAATTTTTTCAGCATAATATTTTGAATTTCGAAGAGCGAGGTTTTGTCCCACAAAATAAATAGTACAATTCAATTTACACAGGACATCCAGCATAACTCCTGCAATCGTCGGAGAAGTAACAACACTTGGCTGATTGAGCGCTTCGTCTTGAAGTACGAACTGCCCGATGGTATCATGGGTCATCAGAAAATGTATTTTTGGTCCATGATATTCCTCTAACAGCATCGCTCCAACATAACTTCCATAGAATAATGGAATATCGGTGGCTCCGCTCTCAATTAACTCCTTGAAAACACTGGTTTGTAAATTTGAACCATCGTACGCGCATACAGCATGGGGCATTATGCCGTGATTAATTAAAGACTTGTTTGCAGATCCGACGGCAAATATATAAGCCGAGTTTTTTTGTCGAATCATTCGCAAATTTTCAATTTCATCTTGCAACGAAGGACCTGCAGATACTATTAATACCGGTTTTCCATTCAATTTCTCTTTAAATTGCAAGTAGTTTGGTGTGGAAAGCGTGTGTCTCAGGTTTAGCGTACCATTTACCACCCAGATATTCTGGAAGTGTTCGTATGCGGCTAAATTATGCTTGGCTACTTTAAGCGTAACTTTAAACTGTTCTAAAAAGTGGTTTATTCTTTCTTGAAGGAACCTCTCATATGCTGGATGAACAATTAATTGAATTTGACCGTTTGTATGCTGGAGCAGATGACTTAAATAAATATTTACTTGGTCTGGATGAGTTTCAATGAAAATATTTTGAAGCAAACTCAAAGACGATAGCGCGTTAGGACGACACTTCATCCATTGATAAAAAATAGACGGTTCAGGTTCATATATGGAATATTTGATATTTGGGAACTTCGAGACAAACTCTTCAATATGATAACCCAGGCCCGCTCCATAAAATAAAACATGATTATAATCATTTACATCTTGAAATTTTGAGATG
>NZ_JAGRPV010000001.1:8437500-8667868 GCF_030014955.1 Cohnella hashimotonis | reverse complement strand
AGGCTTACGGTCGAGCGGTCGAGACCCGCGGGCGGCGAGGCTTAGGTCGTAGCCCACGAGAAAAAACCGCCGGGGCGGATCGAAGCTCGCCCGGACGGTTCTTTAAAGTTTGGCGGATATCCGAAGCCGGAGGCGCTCGGAACGCCTATCGATGGCTCGTCCGACAGCCTCTCCGACAGCCTTTTCGCACGCCTCACCAACTGCCTCTCCGACAGCCTTTTCGACCGCCTCTCCGCTGCCTCTTCGATAGCCTGTTCGCCCGTCTCTCTGCCTGCCTCTCTAACCGCCTCTCCGGTAGTCCGCGCATCGTCGCCCGCTTCGTTCTTCCGCCGCAATGCCTGCAAATATACATCTTTTTGGGCCGATGTCGCCCCTTTTGGATAGAATAACTGCAAAAACGGTTACTACTTAGGTCAACCGAAAGTAAACGTGCCGCGGAGTGCCGCCGAAAGGGAGGGGAGTATGGGGAGTTGTTGCTTGAGAAGTGTGGAAATGAAGGCGCGCACGCGCGCGAAAACTTTTGCACCTTGCTCTGTACGAAAGCAGCCTGAAACTTTGTCTTTGACTTTCACCATACGAATATCGCGTTCGGCCTGGTTGTTGTCAAAGGGCGCCTTGGCATCATAAAGAAAGCGGAGAATGGCGTCCTTGTAACTCAGGAACCGCTGTCCCAAATTCGCCGCTTTGCTTTTCGTTTTTCGGCCTCTCGGGCCGGTTTTGGGGCGAACAGGATCTTTGGACCATTCAAGTTCACCTTGTTTTAGAATTTCGTCGTACTGTTGCTGCATCTGCTGGATGTGTTCCTGTCTCAAAGGCTCACCTCGTTTTCGGTGGTCCGAAGCTGTCTTCCAGCTTTCCTGCAGCAACGTTTTCATCCGCGTCGACCAGGTATGCTTGTCATGCTCGCTTATCCCCTGGCATTCACGAAGCAGATGGGCGCAGCAGAGCGAGTGGGAGAAGGAGAATTCATCTTTAAAGTAAGCGCCGTAGCTGTCATGCATCACCGTTCCCGTGTAAGTAGACAAGATTTCTCCTGCTTTCATGCCCACACTTCCGCGGCTGGGATGAACGGTAAATAGCGTGTAATCGGCAGTGGAGGCGGTATGTAGCCAGTGCTCGTGATCTTGGACACCAAAGCCCGTTTCGTCGCAATGCAGATAGTCGCTTTTCAGCAGCGCCTCGCGCACGCATTGCTCAGCCGGTGCTAGGCGGTGATGCATGACTTTTAGGTACGACAAGAGCGTCGCATCGCTCGGACGGTAACGGGTCAAATCGGCAAAGAGTTGCCCAATACGCGCAAGCGGAATCATTTGAAACGCGCTCAAATACGCGGTCCAGGCTGCGAATCCGTCGCCGTATTGTGTGGCAGCATTCACGCCCTCAGGAAAGAGGGCGCGCTGCGTACGCCGACAATGCGGACAACACTTTTTCTCTGCGCGATACTCGGTGACCACAACGCGTGGTGCAGGCAGGTCAAAAACCTGACGTCTCTCGTAGTCCAAAGACGGCACGGCTTCGAGCGACGCCTGACAAGCGCCGCAGACGGATATGGTTTGATGAACGACGTGATCCGGCACTTCAGCGAAGAGCAACGTATGTCCGTCATGGCCCTTTGGCGCTCCCTTTTTTCCGCCGGGCTGCCGCGAGTTGGTCGGCTTGCGGAAACCGTCACTTGAAGGCGGTTTGCTGCTATTGCGGGAGTTTTGGCCAAGCTGACGTTCGAGGTCTTTGATTCGGTTTTCAAGCTTCTCGATTTTAGCGGTATACTGCGCGATTGTAGCGGTAAACTGATCGACCAGCGACGTAATAAAAGCCTCGATGGTCTCAGGATCACTATGGCTGATCTGCTTGATGAGCTTCTTATCTACCACCGGATTCACCCCTTTCTGAATATGTATAGGTATCATCTTTTACACCTATATCCAGAAAGCTAAAAGGGTGGACCTAAGTAGTAACCAAAAACGCAGTTATTTTCCTTCATGAGCCCGATTTCCGGCTTGCGCCTTTGCATTTACCTGCGTATTTGCAGGTATTTCATCAACTGTCGTTGGCCGGCAGAAAATACATGTATAAATGCAGGTCTTATCCCCCCAACCTTTCGAAAACGCCGGAAAGAGGATAGCGCGCTTCATGGTCCGCGAACGGTCTCCCCGTTTACGCTTCTGATCTGCTGAGAAAAGACCGCCGAAGAGCCGACTGGCTCCCCGACGGTCTTTTCTCTTTGTTTGCAGCAGCAGCCCGCTCCTGCAGCCGCGCTTTTTCCCTTGCAGCGTCCGTGCCAGCCCGCGACTCAGTACAAGTTGATATTGTCGAAGCTGACGCTGTTGTTGAAGCCGCCGCGCACGCCGATCGTACCAGCAGTAAAGGTCGTGTCCGTCACGGTCAGCTTCGGCGTCGCCATGTCGCCGACGTAGACGCGGATCGTGCCGGCGTTCACGGTCACTTTCATGTGATACCAAGTGTTGACCGCAATGGCCGTATTGAGCGTCTGCAGCGCCGTCCAGTTGTTGTTGAAGCGGCCGAGGAAAACGACGCCGTCCGAGTTGATGCCCGCCGCATAGCCCGACTGAGCGTCAGGGCCGGTGCCCGGATTGGTTACGTTGAAGACGAAACTGGCCTGGCCGGCGTTGTTAAGCTTGATATCGCCCTCGAGCGTGTAGCTTGCCTTCGACGGATATGGCGTCAGCAGCGATTTGTCGGCGTTGGCGGAACTCACGTTATACGTACCGCCACTAACGTTCCAGGTGCCGCCGTATTTCACCCAGCCGTTGTCGTTTGCCGCAAAGTCGTTGGCGTAAGAGCCGGTCAGCGTGCCGAACCGGACCTGGATGTTATGCCCGCCCGCGCTGCGGTCGACGGAGTCGATCATCGCGATCTCGTTCGTCCCCGTCTGGTAGAGCGCGCCCCACAGCGTATTGCCGAAGGCTGGGACGTCGTTGTTGTACCAGGTATTGCCGAAATCGTTGCTCAGCGAGACGACGTTGGAGTTGGAGGTGAGCACGAGCCGGCCGTCGGCAAGCGACAGCAGGTAAGGTCCGCCCTGCTGGTTCGTAGATACCATCGTACCGATGCCGCTCGCCCATGTCGTTCCGTCCGCGCTCTTCTTGGTGAAAATCCGGCAGCTTTGCGTACCGCACACCTCATAGGTAACGATGTACTGCCCGTTTGTCATCTTCGTCCACACGGGCATGCCCGGTCGCGCCCCGGCGTTTGAAGGGTCCCAAGCCACGTAGATCTCGCTGCCCCACGAAGCCCCGCCGTTCGTGGAGATTTTTTCGGAGATAATCTGGCTGTAGGACGGACTCTCCGTAACGTGCTTCTCGTTGGCGTACATGACGGCGACCGAGCCGTTGGCCAGCAACTGCATATGGGGCTCGTATACGCCCTTGTCCGGATTGCCCAGCGCGCCCGGCGCGCCGTTATTTTGATCGATCGTGCTCAGATAGCTCCAGCCCGTGCCGCCGTTGGTGCTCTTGTAAACGCGAAGCTGGTAGGATTCCTGCCAGCGGACCGAGCGCATCGCGAGCAGGATGTCGCCGTTCGGCAACTGGAGCAGCTGGCCGTTGTCCAGGTCGCGACCGTCCTCCCACAGGGTGGCGGCGAGCGTCCAGGTCCGGCAATTGTCCGTGCTGCGGAACACCTGCAGCCGGGTGCCGCCCCAGGATACTTTGGTGTACCCGTTGTTGTCGTAAATGGCGGCGACAGCCAGCCACGAGCCGTCCGCCAGTTTGACCATGCGGGGATATTCGGAGCCGAACGTGCCCGGATGCAGGCCGCGCGCGTCCGTGCCGGCGTCCGTGAAGGTGTTGATGTTCGTGACTGTCGCGGACGTGCCCCACACGATCGGACCGTTGGCCGCGAATGCGGGTATTGCGGTCGCGACAATCGCCAGGCACAGAAAACCTGCCAAAGAAGCAAACCACTTTTTAATCAATGTCGTTCCCTCCTCATGAAAGTGAGATGAATCCAAGTGACTTCTTCTTGCCGCCTCGCCCGTGCCATCCTCCCTTCTCTCGGCCGCCCCGCCGAATCCGTCCCCCGGTTCAGGAGCTACGAAATCCGGCTTCTGTCCTAGGGCTCCATGCATGTAAGTGCTTTCATTAATGAATGGTAAAATAATGGCTTCATCCCGAAAACCTACAATCGTGCGGCTTTTGGGGAACAAAGTTACGGTTGTGCGCTTGCCGGACGCATTAAAACGGCGCCTCCCGCTTAGCGGTTCGGAGGCGCCGTCTTTGAAAGGAAATTATGCTATTCCAGCACGACTTCGTCCACGTACAACGTCATCTTCCCCGTGCCGTCCGGCGAGTAGACTTGCAGGCCGATCGTTTTGATCGCCGTCTTGTCGATGCCGCCGGCATTCAGGTTCAGCGTCAACGTCTGGTATTCCGCGTTCAGCGTCGTTTCTTCGGCGTTCGCCCAGGTCCATGCGCCGCCGTGCTTGATGAACAGCTTGGCCTTGGCCGTACCCGCGGCAAGCCGCACCTTAAGCTTGATCGCGGAACCGTTGCTCAGGTCCTTGTCCGAGACCGCGCCAAGCTCGAACTGCGGAGGACTCCCCGTGCCGGTCGCGTCGAAATCCGTCGCCAGCACCTTCAGTTCGCCGTCAGACGTCTGCCTCACGTTGGCTGCGCCCAGCGTGTTCTGGCTGTCGTTCAGCGCCCAGCCCTGCGCATCGCCGTCGAAGCCGTACAGCGTGCCCGTCGGCAGCCCGCCGCCCGCGCTGCCGTTAGGCACCGTACCCGCCGCGTCGTCGCTGACCGCGCGGATGTCGTCGAAGTACATAGAAGACGTCAGCCTGGTTCCGTCCGGCTTCGCGTTCGTGTAGATGGAGAAGGCGTTCACCTTGGACAGGTTCAGCTTCGTGAGCGTGCCCGTCGCGCCGTTAGCCGGCTTGAATTCGCTAAACGGAGCGATCACGAGCTTTGCTTCTTCCGTCGCCGTATCCGGATAGTATTCGTAGGTCTTGCCGTCCGCGTTGATCTGCATGACAAGCTTCTGGCCTTTGCCGTCCGGCTTGTACCAGAACTGCAGCGCGTTGTAGACGGACCAGTCCACGCCGCCCAGCGCCTTGGTGATGCCCGCGTAGCCGCTGCCCGCCAGCGTGTAGGTATACTTCAGCCCGTAGCTGCCTCCGTGCTTGTTGCCTGCGTCGAGGGCCGAAGCCGTATCGTCGCCGCCCGCATGGACGAACTTCGCGCCGAGCGCTTCATTGCTGCCGAGATAGCCCTCGAAGTCGTCGACCGATGTCGGATCTGCGGCCGCATCCTGGTACGTGCTGTACAGGCGGATGTTGTCGATATAGACCGGGTATGCGGCGCCGCCGCCGTTGTCCAATCCGCTGCCGACGAGCGACAGCGCCAGATCGTCCGCCGCGGCGAGCGCGTCATCATCCGTCAGATCGATCGCGGCCGCATAGTGGACGTACGGCTCCCCGTCGATCTCGACCTTCTCCATATTGTCGAAGGACACCTGCGTCGTATCCATGCCGTACTTGTCGTCCCAATCCGGCGGCAGCTGGACGACGCTCCGCAGCGTAGCCGCGCCGCTCTTGGCGCCCGCCGCGACCGGCACCCACGCCTCGTATTTGATGCGTTTCACGCCGGAGAGCGTGTCCGCGCCCGCTATGGCTTTGGCGTTTTTCAGCTCCAGCTTGAGCTCCTGCCAGTTGTCCGCGGCCGTCGTGCCTATGACGCTCAGCTTCAGCTTGCCGTCGCCATCCAGGCTCACATGCGAGAGGCTCTCGATGTCAGCCTGCCAACCGCCGTTGCTCTGGACGCCTTCGATGCCATCGTCGAACGTATATGTGCCGATCAGCACCTCGGGAATTTTGACGAATACCGTGTTCGCCTGTTCCTGCAGCACCTTGCCTTCCGCGTCGTACGCCTTGACGGTGACGGTCGCCGATTTGCCGTTCAGGCTTGCCGCCGGAGACCAGTCGGCCGTGTAGAAGCCGGTCGCCGGATCGAGCCCCAGCGCGTGCTCGGCGCCATCTGCGTCCGTCGTATAGACGACGCGGGCCGGGGTCTCGTTCAGAATACGCGCGCGGATCTGCGTCGTAGTCGTCTTGATCGTGCTCTGATCCGTCGGCGAAGCGACGTGCATGAACGGCTGCTCGCGCTCCGTCGCCACGCTGCGGTCGTAAGCGTGAGACACCTCTTTGTTGAAAAGCGTGTAGGATTCCTCGAAATACTTGACGAAGTCGGGCAGCATCTGATGCGCAGGCTGTCCCTCGCCAGTCGGGTACGGCACGTAGGCGGTCGGTCCGAAGTTCGCCCACGTGAGCATGTACGCCATCTTCCTGGCGTCCGGATCGGACTGCAGCGCTGCGGAGAGCTTCGTGTAAAAATCGGGCGTCGCGTTGCCGCTGGCCTTCATCTGCTGATAACCGAACTCGGTGAGCGCGGCGACCTTACGATGGCTGTCCGCTACGCGGGAGACGAGCGCGGCTTCCGTCGTGACGCCCTCGAACCAGCTCTGGCCTTCCCCGTTGTAATAGCTGTCGAACCCGAGAATGTCGACGTAGTCGTCGCCCGGATACGTCTCCATGTACCGCTCCTCGCTCGTGCCGAAGCCGCCTCCCGGCGAGTAGGCGTACAGGAAGTTGCTCACGCCCTTGATATCCCGCAGGTATTCGACGGTATAGCGGTAGATCTCGCGGTATTCGTCCTTCGTCGTGAACGCCGCGCCCCACCAGAACCAGCTGCCGCTCTGCTCGTGGAACGGACGGTAGATAACCGGGATCGGATTGCCGTTGTCGTCCTTCAAATGGTTCGCGAAGTCCGCGATGTTGTCGAGAAACGCGTTGTACGCGGCGTGCTTGTCTCCGCCCGGAAGAATGTGCGAGACCACGTTGCCCTTCAGGTCGTAAAAGTCTCCGCCCGTCACGAAGTTCGGCAGATGCGAGCTGAGCGTCAGCACGCCGCCAACGTTATAAGCCTTGCGCATCACGTCGATCAGATTGTCGCGGCTCTGCGCGAAGTCGCCGGAGACGCCCGGCTTTTCTTTCCCTTCCAGCGTCAGCGTGTCCCATCCGAACAGCGCGGGGTATTCCCCGACAGCGTTGTACGCGTCGGATTCCGTGCCGTCCCGCTTGCCGATGGACAAGCCCTCCGTTGTCGCGTTCTGCTGGCCGAATAAAATACCGGTACCGCGAATCTCGTTCAGATAAACGAACAGGGATTTGGTTGCGGCGGAGGCGTCCGAATCGACAAGGTTTACCGTGACCCCAGGGTTCACGGGCGTCGTAACGACCGGATTCGCAGGCGTCGAGCCCGACGCAGGCGCAGCTGCGCCGTTCGCGATGCCGAAAGTACCGGTTCCGACCGCCTTCCCGCCTACCGTAACGCCCGTCGTGTCGATAACGGCTGTTCCAATGGTGCCTCCTCCGGCTATTGTCGTGCCGCCGGCGCCCGCGTTCACCTGCAGGCGGTTAATCGATGCGCCCGATGCCAGCTCAAGTCCGACCGGACCGTTAAAAGTCGCGGCTTCGATCCGAGCGTCCTGCCCCAGCTCCAGCTTCGATTTGCGCGTCACGGAGATTTGCTCGATCTTGGTCTTGCCCGTCGCTTGTACGCGGACCTCGCCTTCCTTGCGGTCGACCACGACCTCTCCCAATGTCGTATCGTTTAGGATGACGGTGTTCGAGCCGCCGCCCGAGATGAAGGTTTTGCCTTTGACCGTGACGCCGTCGAGCTTCACTTCGCCGTCGCCGATGCCGGCAGTCAGGTACAGATTGCCGTTTACGACCGCGCCCTTAAGCGTCGCGCCGTCGTGATTGACGACGACGTTGCCCGCGATCTCTCCGCCTTCGGCGGCGCCCGCGGAAGCGTAGTAGCCCCCGACGAGCTTATCGATCAGCGTCACGACCTCTGCGCGCGTAATACTGTCATTCGGACGGAAGCTACCGTCCTGATAACCTTGCAGAATGCCGGACAGCGCGTCTACAGCCGTCCGCGCATAAGCTTGTATCTGCGCGCCGTCGCTAAAGCTCTCCGTCGTTGAAGCGCTTCCGGAAGCGGCTAGCGAAAACACGCGCGCCAGCAGCGTCACGGCATCCTGGCGACTGATCGCGTCTCCCGCCTGAGCCCGGTTCCCCGGGAAGCCCTCGTAATAGCCGGCTTCGCGCGCGACCGACAGGGCATCCGCGTACCAGCTCGACTCCCTGACATCGGAGAATGATTCGTTCGATTCGGCATAAAAGCCGAATACGCGATTCAGGATCGTCACGAATTCTGCGCGCGTGATCCGATCGTTCGGATGAAACGACTGGTCGGGATATCCGCTCAGCACGCCGCTCGCAACCCACTTCGCAATACTGTCCTTCGCCCAGTGCTGCAGCGTGTCGGAGTAATGCACCCCGGCCGATGATTCCGGCACGGCGTACGAATGGACGGTCGCGGACGGCTCGGCTGCCCATGCCGTTACCGGCGCAGCGACGCCGGTCAACACCGCTGTAGCCGCCAGCGCGGTCGACAATGCGCCCGCCAATGTTTTCTTAGAAGCTTTCATCAGAAACCTCCTCCAACAAGATGAGCTAATTCTCGAATTCGGTTAGCGCTAACAGCGGAGAACATCCTTTTCCAGCTTGCGCAACCAGAATATGCCTCACATTATAAAGCGCTTACTTTACTTGAAACAGGTTCTTAATCGTTTTTTATATAACTGAATCGGTTTTATTATCTAGCTAATATGCATTTGTTATTATCGTTAGGTTTACTAACTTTGCTTTGGCGTAGAGGAAAAGTTAGGTTTATTCAGGCAAAGATAGAGGTCATCTTGATAGGTCCACGGCTCTTCCGGGAGCCGTTCCAATGGGTTGGCCTAACGCTGCTCGAGTCGTTCTATCGCCCAAGCGCCTGCAAATATACATCTATTTCCGCCGATGTCGGCCCCTTTAAACTGGATAGATGCAAAAGCGCAGTTATTTTCCTTCATCAGTGGCATTTCTGGCTCATGCTCTGAATTTGCCTGCACATTTGCAGGTATTTTATCAGGTACCGTTAGTCGGCAGAAAATACATGTATAAATGCAGTTATGGGTCCCGCAAGCCACGAAAAGCTCCGGCGCGCCGAAAGCTTGTTTATCTGTCCCCGAGTGGCCGCCGAAAGTCTCGCAACCGCACGAAAAAAAACCTCCCGCCGCAGGCTTGGCCGCGACGAGAGGCATACGCTACAAATTTTAGAAAAACGCAGGAAGATACGGCCGATTCTTCTCCAGCATCTCGTCCAGCAGCTGCTTCGCCACGCGAACGGACGGCACGAGCGGATGCGCAGCCATCGCCTGCAGCGCCACGTCCCGGTCGCCCTCCACGGCCGCGCGGATCGTCAGACGTTCGTACGTTTTGACGGCATGAATAAGTCCCTTGGCTTGCTCGGGCACCTGCGTCACCGGCAGCGCCAGCGGTCCCTGGCCCGTCACGACGCAGTTCACCTCGATACAGGCGTCCGGCGGGAGAAAATCGAGCGTATTGCCGTTCGGCACGTTTAACGTCTGGATATCGCGTTTGTCGCCGTAGAGAGACTCCATCAGGTTCACCGCCGCTTCCGAATAATAGGCGCCCCCGCGTTGCTCCAGCTGCTTGGGCTTCTCCTGCAGATTCGGATCCTTGTACAGCTCGAACAGCTCGTCCTCGACCTTCTTCACGACCTCGGCGCGCGTGCCGCCGTTCTTCAGCGATTCAAGCTGCTCCTCGAGCATGACGTCCGTCATGTAAAAATATTTGAGGTAGTACGAAGGAAAGCCGCCCAGCGAGCGGAGGAAGTCCGGGTCCCACTCGGAAGCGGGCACGTTTTTGCCGCTGTATTCCTGACGCTTGTCGAGCAGCTCGGACAGCCGGTCTACGCCCTCGATCTCGATGCGCGTCACCCAGTGCAGATGATTGAGCCCGACAAACTCCGTATAAATGCGCGACGGCGTCGTATCGTACTTCTTGCTGAGCCATTTCGTGAGGCCGATCGGCGCGTTGCACAGACCGATGCTGCGCACCTTGGAATAGCGGCGGATCGCCTCCGTGACCATACCTGCCGGATTGGTGAAATTCAGCAGCCAAGCGTTTGGCGCCAGCTCCTCGATGTCCCGGCAGATGTCGAGCAGCGCAGGAATCGTACGCAGCGCCTTCATCATGCCGCCGGGACCGGTCGTCTCCTGACCGATGACGCCGTGCAGATTCGGGATGTGCTCGTCCCACTTGCGGGCTTCGAGCAAGCCGACGCGCATCTGCGTGGAGATGAAGTCCGCGCCTTCGATCGCCTCTCGCCGGTTCAGCGTCAGATGAACGCTGATCGGCAGGCCCGATTTCTCCACCATGCGCTTCGCGAGCGCGCCGACGATCTCGAGCTTGTGCCGTCCCGCCTCGATGTCGACGAGCCACAGCTCCCGGACCGGGAGCCTGTCGTACCGGTCGATGAAGCCTTCCACAATCTCCGGCGTATACGAGGAACCTCCGCCGATGACGGCCACCTTGAGTCCTTGCGCCATGCTTATCATCCTCCTGGTATATGGATCAGATCGCTTCGAATTCCGCCGCGTCCTTGAGCGTCTCGCGCGCCGTCTCCGGCAGCGGGCCGTCGGCTTCGAACGCCAGCCACAGCGCGCCCACGACCGGCTCGACCGCCAGCTTCACCACCGAAGCCTTCGGCGCCGCAGCCGCCACCGCTTTGCGGATTCCGGCATGCACCCAATCTCCCTTGCCCCGCGTCAGGATGCTGCCGGCCATGACGACGTCGAACGTCTCGTCCGACATGCCGAGCCTGCGGATGAGGGCACTCGCCTGCAGCCCCGACTCTTCGCCCTGCTTGCGCAGAATCGCTTGCGCGGCAGCGTCTCCGCCCTCGGCGGCCTCGAAGAGCAGCTTGGCAAGGCTCAACGGCGGCTGCAGATCGCGGTCCAGATAATCGTGAAACATCTCTTCGACGGTAGCGTAACCCGTCTCCGCCAGCACGAGCGGCGTAAGAGCGGTCGCCTCCTCGCGTCCGTCCCAAGCGCGTATGACCGTGCGGAAAGCCTCGACAGCCAGCGCCATCCCTCCGCCGAAATCTCCCGTCATATAGGTGAACCCGCCGACCTGGAGGCTCTCTCCGGCGGGATTCAGGCCCGCGCCGTTGGTGCCGCTGCCGCAGATGAGCACGACGCCGTAAGGGCGGCTCGTACCAGCGCGCATGGCGATGATGGTGTCGCAATGAATCTCGTGCTTCGCGAAGCCGAGCTCCGCGATCATCGGACGCAAGATCCGGAAGTCCGCTTCGCGGTCGGCGCCGGCCAAGCCGAAGCAGGCGGACGCCACTTGCTCCCGCGAGACGCCCGCATCGGCAAGCGCCATCTCCGTCGCCTCCCTGATGCTGCGCCGCGCGACTTCCCGGTCGATCTGATGATTGCCGTTGCCGCTCTTGCCCTTCCCGACGACCCGTCCCCGGTCGTCAGCGACGAGCGCGTAGGTCTTGGAACCGCCGCCGTCGACGCCCAAATAATATTTCATCCTCGTCTCTCCCTTTTGGCTATTCGTTCACTACCTTGATGGCTTGCGCCGTCGAATCCCTGACGATCAGCTCCGGATCGATCTGCACCGTGACATGGCGCCGCTGCTGCCCCTCGATCGCCGCAAGCAGCAGCTCAACCCCTCTGCGCGCGATCTTGTCCGCGGGCTGGCGAACCGTCGTCAGCCCGGGCTTGAGCGCCGAAGCGAGCACCTGGTCGTCGAAGCCGACGACCGACAGATCCCGCGGCACGCGAAGCCCCGCATTCTTGCAGGCGTCTACGACGCCGAGCGCGATGTGGTCGTCCGCCGCGAATACCGCTTCCGGCAGGCGCCCTGCCGCGATCCATGCCTCCGCGATCCGATAGCCTGCCGCGATATTGAACTCGCCGGGTTCGACGCCCCAGGGCGCAAGTCCGGCCTCGGCAAGCGCCTGCAGGAACCCGCGCTCCCGGTCCTGGCTGCTTAAAAACGCCCGCGGCCCGGCGATATGCGCGATCTTGCGATGTCCGAGGCCGATCAGATGCCGCGCAGCCTCGTAGCCGCCTTTATAATTGTTCACGACCACGGATGGCGCCGAGGGCGAAGGCTGCTGATTGTCCAACAGAATATAGGGAATCCGCTTCTGCAGCAGCTCCAGCTCGTAGCTGTCCTCCTGCATCGGGGACAGCACGATGACGCCGTCCACGCGGTCTTCCTCGAAGAGCATCCTGCCCGCGCCTCCGCCGGCCCCCGTCTCGACCGACAGCGCGAGAAAGTATCCGTGCTCGGCCAGCCGGTCGCCGATCTCCTTGACGACCGCGTCGAAAAACGAGTCCTGCAGCGTCGCCAGCGTGAGGCCGATGACGCCCGTGCGCCCCCTGGCCAGGCTGCGCGCTGCGGCGCTCGGGTGATAGCCGAGCTCCTTCATCGCCTGGAGCACCTTTTCCCTGTTTTTCTCTCTCACGGACGGCGCGTTGTTAATGACCCGGGAAACGGTGACCACGGACAGTCCCGACTTTTTGGCGACGTCGAAGATGCTGATTTTCACGCTTTCGCGCTCCTTTTTTCCTCATGAGAGATGTGTGCCGTAGGTTCCAGACTAAGATACACCCTTAAAGTTTAAACGCTTTAACTTTCGTTAACTTATTTTAACCCACTCTATAGGATTTGATCAACCCCAAAAGTTTAAACGCTTTAACTTGATCGCTGATCGCTTTGCATGATTTAGGCTGACGCCGCATGGCAGGATTATGCGCGTGACGCACAGAATTTATAAAAGCCGGCTGCCGAGCAACTTCACCGTTTCAGACATCTACGTCCAGTCCCCATACATTAGGAGGCCTTCTGCCTTGTCTATAAAGCTTAAGCTGACGCTTTTCCTGTCTCTGCTCGTCGCGGCGATCCTCATGCTGAACCTGTCGATTACGTACTTCTGGTCCAAGGCGGGGATGCAGAATGCGGCGATCGATCGCATGGAGATTATCTCGAAGCAGATCGGAGAGTCCATCAAATCTTACGAAGACGAGCTCGAACGTCTGGAGAAAGCGCAAGAAGAAAAGCTGCTCGCCGCCTCGATCGCGATACGCAGCTCGCTGGATCCCGACATCGACAACGTGACCAACGAACAGCTCGTCAAATTGACCGCAGAGCTGCAGCTGGAAGGCATCTCGCTGTGGGTAAAGACGCCGAACGACATCGTCGTCAAGAAGTCCTCCAAGCCCAGCGAGATCAATCTCGGTTCGAATACGATGGATTACTGGTACAGGGCTTTCCAGCAGCTGTTCGCGCGCAAGCCCGTCAACGTCGGCTTTGGCCGGGCGATGCCGAACTTCTGGTCGGGTCCCTTTAATTTTGCCACCTCTGATCCCGATCTGATCCTGAAGTGGGGCGACTATTACGACGGCACGACGAATTATATGATCAATCCCTTCAGCCGGGGGGACGTACTCGTGGACTTCAAGGATTCGGTCGGTACCGAAAAATTGATCAAGCAGCTGCTGAACGACAATTCCGATCTCGTCGAGATTACCGGCATCGATCCCGCCTTCTTCGGAAAAGCGCCGATCATCAAGATTAAAAAAGGCAAGCCCGTCTACAATCTGGACGTCCGGGACATCGTGTTCGGCACCTACGCCTACAAGGACGATGCCGACGTCGAACACGTGAATACCGCCATCACCTCGGGAGAAACCGTAACGGCGAACAGCCGCTCCGGCGGCAAACGGCTGCTCAAGAGCTATATCCCGATCCACGGCGACCGGGACTATATCGTCACCGTAAGCTTCGACCGCTCGGCGATCAGCGGCGATCTGCACCGGCAGCTGCTGCTGAGCTGCGTCATCGGCCTCGCGCTGCTGGCGGTCACGGTCTTGACCAGCTATTGGCTGTCGGGCCTCATGATCCGCCCCGTTCGGCAGATCCTCCGCAAGGTCAACGCGGTCGCCGAAGGAAGCTTTGACGAGCCGCTGCCCGTCGCCAGCAACGACGAGCTCGGCAAGCTGTCGGAACGCGTCAACACGATGGCGAGCAATCTCAGCACCTATACGAACCGGCTGAGAGATACGGCGGCCGAGCTGCGCAGCACCAAGCAGTATCTCGAGTCGTTCGTGCATCACAGCTCGGACGCGATCCATGTCGCGGATCCCGCCGGGAATCTGATGCAGGTAAACGCCG
Source organism: Cohnella hashimotonis (assembly GCF_030014955.1). Classification (NCBI taxonomy): domain Bacteria; kingdom Bacillati; phylum Bacillota; class Bacilli; order Caryophanales; family Paenibacillaceae; genus Cohnella; species Cohnella hashimotonis. The sequence continues at coordinate 8,653,740 of NZ_JAGRPV010000001.1, read as the reverse complement.
CGTTCGAAAAAATGTACGGCTGGAGCGCCGCCGAAGCGTTGGGCCGACGTCTGCCCGAGGTGCCGGAAGAGCTCCAGGAAGACTATTCCCGCATCCTGAGGAAGGTCGTCAAGGGCGGCTCGGTAGCCGACTGCGAGACGGTCCGCTACCGCAAAGACGGCTCGCAAATCGACGTCAGCATCACGGTGTCCCCTGTACGCGACGAGGATGGCGAGGTCATCGGCATCGCCTCGATCTCTCGGAACATTACCGAGCGGAAGGCAACCGAGGAGATGCTGAGACGCACCGAGAAGCTGTCGATGGTCGGTCAGCTCGCCGCGGGCGTCGCGCACGAGATTCGCAATCCGTTGACGACGCTCCGGGGATTCGTGCAGCTCCAGCAGAAGTCGGGTTTCATCACGCCGTCCCATCTCGACACGATGCTGTCCGAGCTCGACCGGATCAACTTTATCGTCGGAGAGTTCCTCGTCCTGTCCAAGCCGCAGGCAATCCGCTTCCAGCTCGTCGACATCCGCTCCATCATGAAGGAGACGGTAGCGCTGCTCGAGGCGCAGGCGATTATGAACAACGTGCAATTCGAGCTGCACGAAGCCGACGAGCTGCCGTCGTTGAACGGCGAGCCTAACCAGCTGAAGCAGGTGTTCTTGAACGTGCTCAAAAACGGCATGGAGGCGATGCCGGACGGCGGCACGATGCGCATCGGCATCTGGGCGGAGCTGCACGGGGAGGCCGGCGGCAGCGCGACGGTCGGCGATGGCGCGACGGTCGGCGGCAGCGAATCCGGCAAGAGCGAGACAGCCGGCAGGAGCGAAGTCGTGGCCGAGAGTGAGGCTGCGAGCGGCAGCAAAGCGTATGCCGAGGCCGAGGCTGCTGCGGCTCGTGAGCCGAAAGCCTCGGCATATACGCCTGCTGAGGCAGAAGCGATACAGCGTTCGGATGAATCGGTGAGCGACAGCATCTTGATCGTCATCGAGGACGAGGGCTTCGGCATTTCCGAAGAGGAGCTGAAGCATCTCGGCGAACCGTTTTATTCCAACAAAGTCTCGGGGCACGGTCTCGGCCTTATGGTCAGCCAGCAGATATTGGCGGGACACAGAGGGACCATCCGTTATATGAGCGCACTGGGTCAGGGTACCCGTGTCGAGATACGTCTTCCGTATTAAAGTTTAAGCAGCGGCAAGAAACAGGGGGCTCGCCCTGGCGTTGTTTCTTAGTCTTGCGATATGCAAGTTTGACTCCTGCGGAACGCTGTCAATGGCTATTCCGACAGCCGCTTCAATAGGCCCGGCTATCGTCGGCTGCGCCGTTCTTTCGCCGCAATGCCTGCAAATATACATCTATATTCGCCGATCCCGACCCTTTCAGGCAGAAAAGATGCGAAAGTGCATTTATTTTTCTTCGCTAGCCCCATTTTCGGCTTGCGCTTTGAATTTACCTGCATATTAAGTCAATTTCATAATTCAAACCCCTTGCTACGACTGACTTTTTTGGCGCACCAAAGAGGAGTACCTCCCCACATTCTCGAAATTAAGGTTAGCCAACCAAAACGAGAAAGAAAGGAAGTACTCCTACGATTCCAATTCGACAAGAAGAGCTCTTTTCCTTTGAGACCCTTCTAAAAATGTCCCCGGCGTCAAAAGACGACCTCATTTTGGAAGAAGTTCCTATTGCGAAAATCTTGTACGCCATCAGTAGCTTCAAACGACGTGGTCGGCCCGAAAGCTTGAACACCAGAGCGATGATCTTTTCGCTTATCCTTTGCAAAATCGAGCATATTCGCTTCATCAAGGACCTGGTCAACCGTCTGAAAAGCAGTGCAGAATTCAGATTGCGCTGTCACTTTACAGGCTCTGATCGGGTACCGAGCCAAGCCGCCTATTCCAGGCTTTTCACCAAACTTCAGCAGTCCGGTATCCTGCATGAGGTCATCGATATTACGGTGGATGCAGCGATTACAGAAGGCTTCCTGAAAGGTGAAAGCATGGCGGTGGACTCTTCGCATGTGGAAGCCTTTGACCGAAACCCCAAAATTGACGCGTCTAAACCGGCCCCGTCCATTCTCCCCAAGGAGGTAGAAGACAGCGAAGAGCCTGCTTTTCTGGACGCCGTCAGCCATGTCCCGCAGCCAGCCCCCAAGCCCGAGAAACCCAAGCGTGCCAAACGCGGGCGCGTCCCCAAAGCCGAGGAGGCCGCGTGGCGTGCGCAAGTCGAGGCTTACGAAGCTTCGTTAACACACTTTGAAAAGGAAGTTGCGGGGATGTTGTCTTGCAGCTACGAGGAACTCATCGCGGACATGCCGACCTATCCAAGTGTAGGAGCAAAAGGCGATCCCCGCGGAAGCGGACGCGTAAAATATTGGTACGGCTACAAGCTCAATTTGTTAGTGGATTGCCAGAGTCAGTATATTGTGACTGGCGTAAACTGCTCGGCTCACGTAAACGACCAACGTCCGGCGATCGTGCTGCTTAAACGATTAAAAGAGCGGTTCCCAACACTCCAGCCTAAGTACGTGTTAGGCGACAAAGGATACGATAGCGAGCCCGTTTACCAGCAAGTTAGAGATGTAGGTGCATGTTCGCTTATTCCGCTTGTTCATCGCACCAAACTGCCGGATGGTGTAGATAAACACTTGCGCCCAACGTGCAAACAAGGTCATTCGTACCGCTACGATAGCTATGATGCGACTCGGGATACTGTTAAATTTGTAGCACCCAAAGAATGCGCAGCCTGTCCGTTTCAAGCCGACGGCTGCCAAAAGGTGATAAAAAAACAAGTAAAAGAGGATGTTCGTAGATACACTGCACCTGGGCGAGGCAGTGAAAAGTTCCATCAATTATTTAAACAGCGGACCGCGGTTGAGCGTGTCTTTGCCTATTTAAAACTTTATCTGGAATTAGGCACGACGCGAAAGCTTAAAAGACGTGCATTCGTAGATATGGACTTAAGTTGTCTCACATACAATGTATGCAAACTTGCAATAGATAAATTAAACAAGCGCATCCGCGAAGCAAAACCAGCCGCTTAACCTCAAAAAAAAGGACTTCCCCAACATTGGCCTCATGCTTGGCTCCATGACCAAATTAATTATGAAATTGACTTTATTTGCATCTTTTTCATCGCACGTCGTTGATCCGAAGAAAATACCTGTACGAATGCAGTTATTTCGACCCGTAAAACGACCGAATAGCTCCGGCCCGCCGCATGCTCGCTTACCTGCCGCAAATCGCCGCTAAATTTATACTTTCTGACATGCCGACAAAGACTGCTTGGAATCCGCGCTGAACGAAATGCGTTGTCGCATGCATGCTTTACTGACAGACTGCTGTCAGAGAACATGCGTTATTCTTGGTTTACCGATGAGGCCCGAGCGCCTCGCCAAGGGGGAACGAACCGCATGAACGAACGACCGTCAGAATCCCATTCAAAAAGCAAAGACTTTGCGGCGGCTGAGACGCTGGACCGCGGCGCGCTCAATCGTGCGCTGTTGGCCAGGCAGATGCTGCTGGGACGGCAGCGCATGTCCGCGCTCGAAGCGATCGAGCGGCTGTGCGGCCTGCAAGCGCAGGCGCCAATGGCGCCTTATTACGCGTTGTGGGCGCGGCTCGAGCGGTTCGAGCCCGCAGAGCTCGAAAGCCTGCTCCTTGGACGCGAAGCGGTGCGGATCGCTCTGATGCGGGCCACGCTGCATCTCGTCTCGACCCGGGACGCCTTGTCGCTCCGCCCGCTGCTTCAGCCCGTGCAGGATCGCGGGCTGGCCGGCGCCTTCGGCAAGCGGCTGGCCGGCTTAGATCTGGACGCGATCGCCGCCTTGGGGCGGGAATGGACGGCCGAGCGCCCGCTGAGCTTCGCGGAGCTTGGTGCGCGGCTTGCGGAGCGCTGGCCGGACCGCGATCCCGAGGCGCTCGCGATCGCAGTCCGGGCGCGCGTGCCGCTCGCGCAGACGCCGCCGCGCGGTCTGTGGGGCCGCAGCGGGCAGGCGCTGCATGTGCCGCTCGAAGCGTGGACCGAGCTGGCGCCACAGGAAGAGAGCTGCACGAACGAAGCGCTTGTCATGCGATATTTGTCCGCCTTCGGGCCTGCATCGGTCAAGGACATGCAAGCATGGTCGGGCCTCACGAAGCTGCAGGAAGCGGTCCGGCGGCTCGGGCCCAAGCTCGTCCGTTTCCGCTCCGAGCAAGGGACCGAGCTGTTCGACTTGCCCGATGCGCCCCGCCCAGATGCGAATACCGTTAGCCCGCCGCGCTATCTTGGCGAGTTCGATCAGATGCTGCTCGCTTACGCGGATCGCTCGCGCATATTAAGCGAAGCGCGCAAAAAACGTGTTTTCACCGCCAACGGTATCGTCCGCCCCGTCTTTCTGCTGGACGGCATCGTCGCCGGCAAATGGGAGATCCGCCGGGAACGCAGCGATGCGCTGCTGGTCGTCGAGCCATTCGTCACGCTGTCGGCGGACGATCGCGAAGCGCTGGCGGACGAAGGCGCGCGCCTGCTGTCGTTCGCGGCGCAGGGATGTAACCACGACATCCAGTTTGCGTCGGGTAGCGTCGAGGACTGAGTCCGTCCTTTGGTTGCGCGGCTCGTTCGGACACGCTGTAACTGCAAATTCGGGGCTGCATCAACGAGCGGCCCGGTTGGACGTGCAGTTACCGCAATTTTTGCGGTTGCAGCCGCGAGCGGCTCGCTCCGGCCTCTATTGACGCTATTATTGCGGCGGCTACAGAGGCGGAGAGTTAGCTGGCCATCGTACTTAACAGCGGCGTTTGGCGGGGAGATGCACGGTTTTTCCGGCTATCTGCGCTCCCAAGCAACGATTTGTGCGGAGATGCACGGTTTTTCCGGCTAACTTCGGCTCACGGATGGTGAATCGTTCGCAGATGCACGGTTTTTCCTTCTAACTTCGGTCACGGACGGCGAATTTTGCGGAGATGCATGGTTTTTCCGGCTATCTGCGCTCCCAAGCAACGATTTGTGCGCAGATGCACGGTTTTTCCTGCCAAATTCAGCCCCCTGCGCGCGCTATCCCCATCCGCACCTTTTTCACCAGTTGATTGACGACCTCGGAGAACACGAGCCCTACCGCGATCGCGCCGGATAGCATGAATGCCTTCGCCCCCAGCTCGACTGCGGACATATAGTCGTTCTGAACGACCCTCAGCATCGCGTCGTAGGCCATGCCGCCCGGGACGAGAGGGATGATTCCGGATACGCTGAAAACGGTGACGGGCACCTTGAAGCGGATCGCCAGATAGTGAGCGATGAGGCCGATAAGCACGGCGGACGCCCATGTAGCCGCAATCGGGTCTGCGTCCGCCTGGATCAAGCCGTAGTACACCAGCCAACCGACCATGCCTGCCAGGCCGCACTGAACCAGGCTTCGCTTCGGAATCTGGAAGATAACGCCGAAGCACGCCGTGCCGACGAAGCTTGCGATGGCTTGAGAAAAGTAATCTGCGATCATGCCCCGACCGCCCCCTTATCCATTCAACGTCAGCGCGATTCCGATGCCCCCGCCGATGGCGAAGGCCGTCAAAAACGCCTCCGCTCCCTTTGAAATGCCCGACACGAGATGCCCCGCCATCAGATCGCGAACCGCGTTGGTGATGAGCAGCCCGGGTACGAGCGGCATGACGGACGCGATCATGATCGTGCTATGCTGCTGGCCGACGCCGAGATGCACGACCAGATAGGATAGCAGACCGACGACCAGGGCCGCGATCAGCTCCCCGAACAGCCGGATCGAGCTGAGCCGCGCCATCCGGCCAAGCACCCAGAAGCCCGTTCCGCCGCAGAGCATAGCCGCAGGCATGTCTGCCCAGGTTCCATCATAAAGAATGAGAAAGCATCCGCTCGCGAGCGCGGCCAGCACCAGCTGAATCCTGAGCGGGTAGACGGGCGCCCCGCTTGCGACCCCCTTGAGCAGCCTGCATGCCTCTACCGGCGGCAGCTGGCCGCCCGCGATGCGCCTGGAGATGTCGTTTACCTCCGTCACCTTGTTCAGGTTGGTCGACCGCTGCGAGATGCGGACAAGCCGCGTCGACGCCTCCGAACCTTCGATGGCGAACATAATGCCCGTCGGCATAACGAAGCTCTGGGGATTCTCCGCACCGTAGGCGGAAGCGATCCGTATCATCGTATCCTCCACGCGGTACGTCTCCCCGCCGTTCTCCAGCATAATTTTGCCCGCCAGCAGACATACCTCGACGATCTCATTGCTGCGTACGTTCATCGGTTCATTCAAGTCGTATCCCTCGGCCTCCGCTACCTTCCGCGCGGCATGGCCCGATCGCGAGCCCTCCGCTTGGAGATTGGGTACTTGTAAAGTAGTATGGGGTTAGAATAAGATGCAAACGGGGTGAGCGTCAAATGGCAGTCATTCGTATGGCGGACGGTCCCATCGTGACCGTCGGTCATGTCAAACCTTCTCGTCCGGATTTCCAGGTCGTAGGCGCTTTTAATGCCGGCGTCGCCGAGCTCGGGGACGAAGTTATTCTGCTGCTGCGCGTGGCCGAGATGCCGCTGCAGTCGGAGTCGGGCGCGGTGCTGGTGCCGATGCTCGACGAGAATGGCGACCGGCTCGAGCTCGTCCGGTTGGCGGCAGACGATCCGAATTATAACTTTGCCGATTCGCGCGTGATCAAAGGGTACGACGGCTCCTACGCCTATCTGACTTCGATGTCGCATCTCCGCGTCGCCCGCAGCAAGGACGGCGTGCGGTTCGTCGTCGACGAGACGCCGGCGCTATTTCCTTCCCAAGCGGATGAGGCCTGGGGTATCGAAGACCCCCGTATTACGCAAATGGGCGATAAATACTACATTACTTACAGCGCGGTCAGCTCTAGGGGCGTCGGCGTCGGGCTGGCCGTGACCCGCGACTTCGCGTCCTACGAACGGCTCGGCATGATTCTTCCGCCCGAAAATAAAGACGCGATGTTTTTTCCAGAGCGCATTAACGGCAAATACTATATGCTGCACCGTCCCGTGCCCAAGTCGATCGGCGCGCCCGAAATGTGGGTCGCGGAGTCGCCGGACCTGCTCCATTGGGGCGGCCACCGCTACTTGATGGGCCTGCGCCCCGGCCATTGGGACGGCGGTCGCATCGGCGGCGGCGCCGTACCGATCCGGACCGACCGCGGCTGGCTCGCGCTGTACCACGGCGCAGACGCCGACAGCCGCTACAGCATGGGCGCGGCCTTGCTGGACCTGGAGGATCCGGCCCGCGTGCTGGCTCGCTCCCGCGTGCCTATTCTGGCGCCCGAAGCCGACTACGAGGTGAACGGCTTCTTCGGTAAGGTCGTGTTCTCCTGCGGCGCGATTCTGGCCGGCGACACGGTCCGCATGTACTACGGGGCGGCCGACGAAGTCATGGCCCGGGCAGACATCCCGCTCCCGGATATTTGGGACAGCTTCTGAAGCCGCGGCTGCAGCTTCGCATCGCAATTCGCCATACGACGAACGGAAAGGATGTCTGCTCACTTGTCCGCAAATAGGCCCATTAAGATTTTAGCGCTTTTCACCGGCGGCACCATTGGAAGCCGGCGCGGCGCGCGCGGCATCGACGTCGACGCAGCCGGCTCCTACTTCCTCTTGGAGCAGTATGCCCAAATCGCAGGTACGCGAGAAATCGATTTTGAGACCGCGCAGCCCTGCAATCTGCTCAGCGAGAACCTTGTGCCCGGAGACTGGACGATGCTGGCCAAGGCGGTGCGAGCCGCATACGGCGGCGGCTATGCCGGCGTCATCGTCACGCACGGCTCAGACACGCTCTCTTTTAGCGCGGCGATGCTTGCCTATTTATGCAGCGACGCTCCGATTCCGGTCGTCCTGACGGCAGCCAATTACCCGCTGGAGGACCCGAGGAGCAACGGACTCGCCAACTTCTCGGCATCGGTCGATTTCATCGCCGAAGCCGGACTGCCTGGCGTCTTCGCGCTGTTCGGCAACGACCTGGGCGAATCGGTCGTCTATCTGGGCACGCGCATCACGCAGGCGCTGCCGTTCACCGACCAGTTCGACGCGCCGTACGGGGCGCCGTTCGGCCGAATGCGGTCCGGGCGCTTCGAGCCGAACCCGCATCCGGTCAACCCGGCCGCAGCCGAGCTCTTCCGCCCGGCGCTGCCGGCACCGCCCGCGCCTCCGGCGAATGACGAAGCATGGCCGCCCGTACTCTACGTCAAGCCTTATCCCGGCTTGGACTATCGCGTCTACGACTTCGATTCGCGCCGTCCGCGAGCCGTACTCCACGACACCTATCACTCGGGAACCGCGAACGCGCGGGACGGCGCGGAGGGAAGGACGCTTGTTTCGTTCATCTCTTACTGCCGCGCGCGCGGCGTCGACGTCTATCTTGTGCCTATGCGCAGCCCCGAAGGCGATATGTACGCCTCTTCATCTCACCTGACCGAGGCAGGCGGAATCGCGCTCGGGCATATTTCGTCCGAAGCCGCCCTGATGAAGCTGCTTCTCGGCTGCGCCATCTACGAGGACGCGCGCGAGGTCGAGCAATTCGTGCGGACGCCGCTTTTTTTCGAATATATGGTCTAGAAGCAGAGAAACCGTCAGGGAGAAATCTTCCTGACGGTCCCTTTATTTAGATCTTACGGCTATCCGAAACCTGCTTCTTGCGGAATGCTGCGGATGGTTCGTCCGATAGCCGTTTGTCGGAGTGCCTTTCGTCCGATAACCTTTCGTCCGACTGCCTTTGGTCAGAGAGCCGTGCAAACGGGTTGGCCGATCGTCGCCCGCGTCATTTTTCCCCGAAATGCCTGCAAATCTACATCTTTTCGCCGATGTCGGCCCTGTTGGACCGGATAGATGCAAAAACGCATTTATTTTCATGCATCCGCCCTTTTTGCCACTGCTGCTCAGATTTTTCCTGCATATTCGCAGGCTTTTTATCCCGAGTCGCGCGCCGATGAAAAATAGATGTACAAATGCAGCCTTTTCGAAACGTACATTTTCGAACCGCACACATCCGAACCGCACAATTTTAAACCGCACATATCCGAACCGCCCCCCATCCGTTCCGCCTCTTTCCGCAGAAAGCGCGCCTGCCTGTCCGCGAAAGCGCGCCTGCTTGTCCGCCAATTGCCACCATTCCATGCTATGCATGGATCGGCGTCTTGCCGCCTTCGCAAGTCGCATTGCGTCCGAGACGCTTCGCCTCGTACAGGCCGGCGTCGGCCCGCGAGTAGAGCGATTCGAACGACCGATCCTCGGGCCTCAGGGTCGCAACCCCGATGCTCGCCGTGATGCCGAACGTGCCGCCGAGTCCGTCCGCAATTACGGTATGGCCGATCTCGCGACGGATGCCCTCCGCGCATTCGAACGCTTCCTCTGCTTGTAATCCGGGCAGCGCCAGCGCGAACTCCTCGCCGCCGATGCGGCCGAACAATCCGAGCTCCCCTGCCGTCTTCCGCACCGAATCCACGAAAGCGCGTATCGTCCGATCCCCCGTCAGATGGCCGAACCTGTCGTTCACGCTCTTAAAGCTGTCGATGTCGAGAACGAGCAAGGACAGCTGCGTCCCGCGCTCCCGAGCGCTCTCCAGCACGCGCGTCAGCTCCGAGATAAAGCCGTTGCGGTTGTAAATTCCCGTCAAGCCGTCCGTCACGGCCGCCTGCCGCAGCTCAACCTCCCTGCGTCGCTCCTCCGTCCGGTCCGTCAGCACGGACAACGAGCCGAGCAGCACGCGGTTCCGATGAAGAATCGGCGTGATCTTGGCGGTGAACTGCCGCTCGTCCTCTCCTTCGCCCAAGGCAAAGTCGAACGAAACGATCTCGATCCGGTCCCGATGCGCCGTGAGCCAATGCACCGACGGCAGCGGCGTGTCCGAGACATGCCTTCCCTGCCACAGATCGCCTTCCATCCGAAGCATCCGCCTCGCCGCGCCGTTAAGATCCTGAAGTCGCCCGTCCGCATCGAGCACGACGATCCCTTCGCTCATCATATCGAACAGACGGTTGCGCGGGAAGGGAACCGAATCGAACAGGTGGTAGCGCAGCACGCCCCAGCCGACAATAAGCAGGCCCGGCAAATAAGTGATGCCGATCGAAGTCGTATAGCCCTGAAAATCGACCAAGCCGGCTCCTCGCATAAACGCGAGCACCGAGGGAAGATACATGCCGACAATCAGATAAAGCAGCTGCCGACGCTGTACGCCGCGCGTATAAAAAACGCTTCGAATCAGGACGAACAAGCCGACGAGCGACACGAGCAGCGAAAAACCGTAGATCGCCTGGTTCAAAACCGTCCGCTGGACGACGAGCATCCCTGCTTCGTTCAAGTAGACCTGTACGCGCATGAGATGATGCAACGAGTCGGTAAAAATGAGAATCAAGCCTGCGGTTGGAATGATAAGCATCAAGGCAATGGTCTGGCGGGTCAGCCGCGAGCCTTCTCGCGTATAGGTCAAGGCGAGCCACAGTACGGAGAGCGGGGCGAAAAGATAGCCGATCTGCTGGACGTTGCGCCACAGCAGTTTGTCCGCCAGGCCGGGCAGCAGCTCCTCCCTGCCGGAAGCGAACATGATGATCCCGGTCAGCGCAAAAAGCGCGAAAAGCGGAAGCGCGCCAGGCATCTTCCGCAAGCTGTATGCATAGGCGACCCCCGTAAGCGAGAGCACGCCGCCGAATAAAAACAACCAAGCCGCCATGGAGGAGGCACCTCCGTTCAGGCATTTATTATACCACCTGATCGCCCGGCCCAATGGAATTTTTCGACAAATTCCGTGCGCAAATGATACCGCTAAGAAAATCCAATTCAACCTTTTTTTAAAGTTTCAGTTCATATCGGACTACAGGTGCCGTTTCCATATATTGTTCGATCGTTACTTTGCGTCGAAGTGGAACATTTGCCCCGCAGGCTCCGTCAAGAAGTCAAAGACCAACTCAGAAACGGCGGTGCCCCTCATGTCGATCAAACTGTTCGGATCCGTCCTGCTCGCAGCTGCCCTGCTCGTCGGCGGCTTGCTCCTGAACGGCCCGCTTACGCCCTCGTTTGCCTTGTCTCCGGCCGAGCAAATCGTGCCGCTGCCTCCCGTTCACCTCGACTTTCCCGAAGGCGGACAAGAAGACGCAGCGGGCGGTCCCGCCGTTCAAGGCGACGCAGCCCGCCTGTTGAACCTGATGAACGCGGCAGACGCCGTCGTGACCGGGACCGTCATCGCCGAAGCGCACGCGCTGGACGGCAATTCGAGTGTAACGACGCTGGAGGTCCGCGACTGGCTGAAAGGCGGCACCGCACGCTACATCCGCATCGTCCAGTCTTCGAACACGGGCAGCTCCTTATTATGCTCGGGGGAGAGCTACCTATTGATGCTTCGCGCCGATCAGGGGCAGGCGCCGGATGTCTATCGCATCGCCGGAAAAGCAGGCGAGGGCAAGTTCGCGCAGATGGACGGCGGCTGGACGAACGACGATCCGCTGCTGACGACGGCACTCCAGTACTGGACGCAAAAGCAGCCTGCCGCCATGGCCCAAAAGCTGGCTGCCTGAACGCCGTTGGGCGCCCAGCCTGCAAATGCCTCTATTTCGCAGGCCAGGCGATCGACGAAGCGTACCGGCTCGGAGACATGCCCTCCGTTTTTTTGAACAGCTTGCTGAAATAATAAAGATCCCCGATGCCCACGCGGACGCCGACCTCTTCTATCGAAAGACTGCGCTGCGCGAGGAGCTGCTTGGCCCGCTCCATGCGCAAACGAAGCAGGTAAGCCGACACCGTGGTGCCCGTCGCTTGCTTGAACAGCGTGCCGAAGTACTTGGGCGTGAAACCGGCCCGGCCCGCCAGCAGCTGCGCATCGATGCGATCCGCGTAGTGCGCCTCCATGTACTGAATCGCCTCAAGCACCATATCGGCGTGCGGATGTCCGATTCGCACGCCTTCCCGCGTCATCAGCTCTTCGTACACAAGCCCGAGCAGCCGCAGCATGGCAGACTTCAGCTGCAGCCGCGCACCGATGCCGGCACGGCTGAAGCAGTCGTTCAACTCCCTGAACGTCTCGTAAAAGCGCTTCACGTCGCTGACCGCGATCGCCTCGGGAATGTCGAGCTCCGCAGGCTCGACGGCCGGCCTTTCGTGCAGGCGCCCCGCTCTCTCCTCTACGCCTTGACCCATGTATACCGCATACGGGGAAAACTCGTGTCCTTCTCCCAGATACATATAATCGAAATGAACGGCAAAGCAATCCATCGGCTGCGGTCCGGTGATCTCCATCGCGTTGATCAGATGCGGCCGGATGTAGAAAAGATCGCCTCCTTTCATCGGATGCTCGCGATCGCCGAGCCACAGCCTGCCTTCGCCGCGAACGACGAAGATGAACTCGTAATCGTAAATATGCCGGTCGCCGTTGCGGGAGCCGGGTGCGATGACAATCTCGTGCACATAGCGGACGTAAGGCGACAGCAGGCGATAATCGATCCTCTGCGGGACAGGCATGTAAGCGCTCCTTATTTTTCGACTTTTTTACAAATACGGCGAACTTCTATCCATCCACCGCGACGCCTCTACCCATTATGCTTGAACTACAGCAAACCACAAGGAGGATTCAGCGCGATGACGACTCAGACGCAAGTACAAACGCCGATCACGCAAGCGCATATCGATTTCTACCGGGAGAACGGGTTCGTGCAGGTAGACAACATGATTACGCCCGAAGAACTTGCCGAGCTCCGCGAATATTTGGAGGAAGCGATGCAAAGCGACGGAGACCGTGCCGTCAAAACGGACAAAAAGGGCGGGCTGTACTACCGGGTGTTGAACCAGAAGGTTAGCGTATGGCGCGATCATGCCGGCATGGGCCGCTATACCGCGCATCCACGCTTCGCCGAGTCGGCCAGACTGCTGGCCGGCGTGTCGGGCATGCGGCTGTTCCACGACCACGGCCTGTGGAAAATGCCCGGCGACTCCAAGGAGACGCCCTGGCACCAGGATACGCCCTACTGGCCGGTGAACGAGAAAAATCCCGGCATGATGTCGATCTGGCTGACGCTCGACGACGTAGATGAACGCAACGGCTGCATGGCCTTTGTGCCAAAGTCGAACCGGCTCGGAAAGTTGAAGGGCATCGATCTGGCAGACCCGCAAAACATATTCGACTACGTGGAAGGCGGCCAGGCGGATACGCAAAAGCCGGTCATCGTGCCGCTCAAGGCGGGCAGCTGCACGTTCCACGACGGCTTGACCTTCCACTATGCGCATGCCAACTCGACAGACCGTCCGCGGCGCGTGCTGGCCATCATCTACATGCCTGACGGCGTCACTTACAGCGGCGACGCGCACGTCATTACCGACGGGACGGGACTGGAAAAAGGCCAGCCGATCGCCGGCCCCCGGTTCCCGCTGCTCGCCAGGGAAGGCTGAGCCGATGTGCAGGTCGAGCGGATGCGCCGGCGCCTGCCCCTGCCCGGGCGGGTGCCGACGGGAAGAGACGCGAAGCGGACCGGAGACGACGGGGCGCGGCAACGAGGCCGCGAGCGCGAGCAGCGATAAGAATGAGAAGCGATAATATGAGCGTCGATAAAAAAACGAGCGCGCGATAAAATGAGGAAGGCGGATCGAAAATGACGGATATGCGCAAGAACGGCATCCGGGAGGCGGCGAGTTACTCGCCTCTTGCCGGGTGGGCCAAACTGCCCGAGGGCGTCGCCCTCGGGTATACGCACGGACTGGCTGAAGATACGGCAGGACGAATCTATGTATTTAACATGAGCCGGCATGCGGTCGCGATATTCGAGCCGGACGGCGAATATGTCGGTTCCTGGGGCGAAGAATACGCCGCGGGCGCCCACGGTCTGTGCCTGGACCGCGAGGCGGACGGCACGGAATATTTGTACGTGACGGACATCCGCAGGCATCGCGTCGCCAAGCATACGCTGGACGGCCGCGAGGTGCTCGTACTCGACGTCCCTCCCTTGTCCGATATTTACGAGAAGCCGGACAAATATCGTCCGACCGACGTCGGCGTCGCGCCGAACGGCGATATCTACGTGGCGGACGGCTACGGGGAATACCTGATTCACCGCTACGACAAAGACGGACGCTGGTTGCAAAGCTGGGGCGGACGCGGAGACGCGGAGGACGGGAAGCTGTACGAGCCTCATGGCTTGTGGGTCGACGGCTCCGAATCCGGCGCCACGACCGTCTACGTCGCCGATCGCAGGCATCGGCGGTTCGTGCAGTATGCGGCGGACGGCGAGCTCCTCGGCACGTTCGGGGGAGACTACATGCTCCCGTGCGATCTGGTCGGCGCAGGCGACTATTATTGCATCCCCGATCTGAACAGCCGCGTCGTCGTGGCGGATCGCGAGTTTAACGTCATCGCCCGGCTGGGCGAGTCGAGCTCGCTCTGGCAGGACGCCAGATGGCCCGCCATTCCGCCTGCCGAATGGCCCGCGCGCGGCTTCGTGTCGCCCCACGCGGTGCACGTAGACGGCGAAGGCGCCATCTATGTCGTGGAGTGGGTGCCGGAGGGCCGGATCACGAAATGGGTGCCGCAGGCTTGAGTCAATGGAAAAAGCTGTCCTCCGGTTGCAAGAACGGGGACAGCTTTTTTTGCGTGGGGAACGCAGCCGGCGGTCCCGAGCGGCCCCCGCGAGGCTGTAGAGTAACTTTTTGCCCTTACAGCGCCATTTAGACCCGTTCGCGAGGCTGTAGAGTAACTTTTTCCCTTACGGAACCATTTATCTGCCCGTTGCTCATATCGCCGTAAAACCTCCGTCCACCATCAGGTCGCTGCCCGTCACGAAGCTGGCGTCGTCCGACGCGAGAAACGCGACAGCGCCGGCCACCTCCTCGGCCCGGCCTTGGCGGCCGAGCATATGAAGCTGCGAGACGCGCGCATCCTCCTCGTCCGGGTCGATACCGAGCAGCTCGCAGGATTTTTCGAAGGCCTCGGTGCGAATATAGCCGGGGCATACCGCGTTCACGCGGATGCCGTCCGGCGCCAGGTCGTACGCCCAGCACTTGGTCAGCCCGCGCAGCGCGAACTTGGTGGCGTTGTAGGTGGCGAACTGCCGCTGTCCCACGAACCCGCTGACGGAGGACAGATTGATGATCGAGCCGCCCCCGCCAGCCTTCATCAAAGGCACGACGGCTCCGGTCAACGCGGAAGTGCCCTTTATGTTGACGTCGAGGATCCGGTCCCAGTCGGCCGGCGACGCATCGACGCCCTTGAACACGAACGCCGCTGCATTGTTAACCAGCACGGCCGGATGCACGCCGCCCTGCGTCCAGCGTTCCGCCAGGGCGGCAATCTGCCCGGCGTCCGCGAGATCGATCCGCTCGAAGCGAACCGGACGCCCCGTCTCGGATGCGATGCGTTGTGCCGTATCCTCGCCAGTCTCGCTCCGATCGAGCAGCCATACGTCGCATCGCTCCTCGGCGAGCCTGCGCACGATCGCTTCGCCGAGTCCCTGCGCGCCGCCGGTCACGACGGCCGTCTTGCCAGCCAGTCCCCGCATCTCCCTTATCCCCCTTTGGATTCATGCGCCCACGCCGTTTACGACATGCTGCGGGCGGCCGCCCTCCAGCACGCGCCGGACCTCGAGCGCGGCATACCGCTGAAGACGGATCAGCGAGCTCTCCGAGTACCACGCGCAGTGACTCGTGAGAATGCAGCTGTCGATCGCCAGCAGCGGATGTCCTGCAGGGACGGGCTCCTCCTCCAGCACGTCGAGCGCCGCGCCAGCCAGCTTGCCGTCCATGAGCGCCCGCACGAGCGCTTCCGTGTCAACGACGCCGCCCCGCGACGTGTTCACCAGATGCGCGCCGGGCTTCATCGCGGCGAACGCGCGGTCGTCGAGCAGCCTGCGCGTCGCCTCCACGAGCGGCAAATGAACGGAGATGAAGTCGCTCTCCGCCAGCAGCGTCTCCCAGTCCACGCGCGCCGTGCTATGCTTGGCGAACAGCTCCGGATTCGCATAGGGATCGTACGCGATCGTCTGCAAGCCGAACGCCTGCGCCCTGCGTACGACCGCCCGCGCAATGTTGCCGAAGCCCGCCACGCCGAGTTTGCGTCCTTGCAGGCCGACGATCGGGCGCCGCGGCGCGATCTCCCAGACGCCCTCCCGCACCTGTGCCGCGACCTGCGGGATCTTGCGGACCGAGGCGAGCAGCAGCGACATCGCATGATCCGCGACCTCCTCGATCGCGTAGTCCGGTACGTTCGCCACCGGGATACCCTTGGCCCGCGCGGCTTCCAGGTCGACGTTGTCCACGCCGATGCCGTACCGCACGATGACCTTGCAGCGTGTCATCCGTTCGATCGCCTCGGCCGTCACGGGCGCCCACTGCGTCAGCACCGCGTCGGCGTCCGCGCACAGCTCCGCCACCTCGCCTGCTGTCCGGCATTGCCCGGGCAGCAGCACCGCCCCCGTGCCGGCGAGCGCTTCGGCCTCCGGCGCCAGATCGGGGAAGCCGCTGTCCGTGACCGCGACCCGCCAGCTTGCTTGCACCGTCATGATCGCTCCCCCTCTTCCGCTTCATCACGGCTCGATTGGGCCGCATTTTCGCCGGATGCCTTCTTTTCCGCCATCCCGTTCTGCCCGTCGTCTTCCAAAATAGCGACCGCCCGGATGGGCGCGCCGTCCCGCCCCGTAATCTTGAGCGGCGCCGCCATCAGAAAAAATTCGTCCCGGCCGATCGCTCCGAGGTTCGCCAAGCCTTCCACGATGACGATCTCCGCCCGCAGCAGCGCCTTGTGCACCGGGTCGAAGTCGGTCGGATTGGGCGTCGGCACGTCCATCCCGATGAGCGCGATGCGCCGGTCGGCCAGCCATTCCGCAAGCTCCAGCGTCATGTACGGGAAGTCGCTGAAATAATGCTTGCGCGGATACTGCAGATGCCAGTCCGTGCGATAGACGAGCCGGGTCCCTTCGCCGATCCGGTCCGCAAAAGGCGCAAAGTCCGCCACCCCGATCGGCTCCTTCGGACGCTTGTGCGACAAGTCGACGAGCAGCGCTTCTCCGATGCAGCGGTCCAGGTCCAGGCGGTCCACCGTATTGCCTTCGTTCAGAAAATGGAAGGGGGCGTCGAGATGCGTGCCCTGGTGCGTGCTCATCGACAGCTGAGAGATGTTGTAGCCGATCGAGTCCACCGTGTTGTGGACGATGACGGCGCATTTCGGATCAAAGGCGAACGTCGGCGCTCCGTGATAAATGTCCATCGACAGATCGATCAGTCTTCGCGTCATGGCTGCGAGCCTCCTTGTGGATGCCATTGGGATGTGAAAAGATAGCGCCCGGACGCGACCCGGTACGTCTCGCAGTCGCCGAGCCGCCCGCGCGCTTCGACGCCCTCCGCTTCGGCCGCGGACGCGCCCGATTCCAGCACCGCGGTCCCGGCGTCGGCCGACACGTACACGATCGCCTCCCCGCCCGCGGGCACCGTCACCGCCAGCTCAAGCGTGCCGCTGTCCGCGAGCCGCCAATCGACCTCGTAACGGCCGCGGATCGAATCGTAGCCGCATCTCGCCCAAGTGAATCCGCCGAGCGGACGCGGCCGAATAATGGCGCGGCCAAAGCCGGGCGCAGCCGGATCGGGGGCGATGCCGCCGACGTGCTTGTAGATCCATTCGCCGACCGCGCCGAACGCGTAGTGGCAGAGCGAATTCATGCCCGGCCGCTGGAAGCCCCGCTCCTCCGTCCAGCCGTCCCAGCGCTCCCAGATCGTCGTCGCGCCTTGCAGCACCGAATACAGCCACGACGGGTAGGCCTTCCGCGTCAACAGGCCAAAAGCCAGATCCTCGCGTCCCTCGTCGCTCAGCACGTCCATGAGCAGCCGCGTGCCGTGAAAGCCCGTCGCCGCCATCACGCCTGCCGACTCGACTTTGCCCGTCAAGCGCGCCATCGCAGCCTCCCGCCGCTCCGGAGGCAGCAGGTCCCAAGCGAGCGCCATGGCGTACACCGTCTGCGTATCGCCTTTGATGCGCCCGTCCTCGGCTACGAACTCGCGTGCGAACGCCGCCTTGATCCGGCCGTACAGCGCGCCGTAGCGCTCCGCGTCGGCGTGCTCGCCAAGCTCGCGCGCGATGTCGGCCATGATCGCGGCCCCGTTGGCGTAGTATGCGGTGCCGAACACGTCGTACGGCGTTGTCGAGAGGCTGTCGATCAGCCAGCCGAGCTCGGCCTTCGCTTCCTCGTAAGGCCGCTCCGGCAGCGACAGCCAATCACCGTATTGTGGCGCGTCGCGGCGGATGCCGTCCGGATACAGCGTCTCGTTAAAGGCCATCCAGCGCTTCAGCGCCGGGTAATGACGCCGCAGCACCTCGCGATCGCCGTACAGCTCGTGCAGCAGCTTGGCTATGATGGGCGGCGCGTCCGCCCAGCCGGACGAGGCCGTGTGCGTGTAGGTAAAGTCATTGTCGAACTCCGTCTTCGGCCCGAAGATAAACGGCGCGAAGTCGGTATACGCCCCGGTCGGACGCTGACCGTCGTCCAGATCGGTGAGCCACTTGGCCAGAAACGCGGACACGTCCATGTTGTAAGCCGCCGTCCGCGCGAAAATCTGCGCGTCGCCCGTCCAGCCGTGGCGCTCGTCGCGCTGCGGGCAGTCGGTCGGCACGCTCATGTAGTTGGCTCGCTGCGTCCAGCGGATGTTGGAGAGCAGCCGGTTGACCAGCGGGTCCGACGTCTCCAGCGAGCCCGCCTCGGGCAGCGCGGAATGCACGACGACGCCTACGATGTCTTCGGGCTTGGGCGCCGGGCCGCCCGAAATCTCAACGTAGCGGTAGCCGTGATAAGTGAACAGCGGCTCGAATGTCTCGCGCCCGTCGCCTGCGCAGATGTAGGCGTCCGTCTGTCTCGCATAGCGCAGGTTGGCGGTGTACAGCTCGCCTCGCTCGTCCAGCGCTTCCGCATAGCGCAGCGTATATTGGACGCCTTGAGCAGCTTCGAAGACGACGCGAAGGTAGCCGCTCGTCATTTGTCCCATGTCCACGAGGGCGCGGCCTTCGGACAGCAGCTTAACCTCCGCTGGCGCGAGCTCCTGCGTGACGCGGATCGGCGGGGACATCTGCGGGACCACCATGCCGCGGTAATCGTACATGTGCGTCGCCGGGGACCATGCCGTGTCGTCGAATGCAGGCTCCTGCCACTCCGGCTCCGCCAGCCTGGCGTCATGCGTTTCGCCCATCTGAATGTCCGCGGCGACGATCGGACCGTAGCTCACGCGCCATGATTCGTCGGTGCATACGGACTGCGTCGTCCCGTCCTCGTATTCAATGTTCAGCTGGAGCAAAAAGGAGGGATCCATCCCGTACTTCTGATAGCCGTACATGCCGATGTAGCCGGTGTACCAGCCGTGCCCGAGCGTGACGGCCAGCGCGTTGCCCCCCTCGTGCAGCAGCTCCGTGACGTCATACGTCTGGTACTGTACCCGGACGTGATAGTCGGTCCACTCCGGCGCGAGGGCGTCGCGTCCGATGCGCAGGCCGTTCAGGTGCAGCCTGTACAGGCCGAGCGCCGTCGCGTACACGGTCGCGCGCTTTACGCCCGCGCGCGATGCGAAACGGCGACGCAAATAAACCGCGGGCAGCGGCTGCTCGCGGGTCGGTTTGCGGCCGATCTTGCGGCCGATCCAGATCCCCTTCCATTCGCCTCGGCTCAGCAGGCCGATGGTCCAGCGCGCGCTGTCGCTCCATGCCCCCCATTCGCCGCGTTCATCTCGAATCTGCACCTTCCACCAGACCTGTTGTTCGGAACGTAACGCAGCGCCTTTATAAAAAATATGAGCGGAGGAGGCCGACGCCGTGATGCCGCTGTCCCACAAATCTCCCTCGTCGGCCGCGAGTCGCTCCGGCGAAGACGCGGCCAGTATGCGATAAGCCGTCTGCGCAGCCCCTCGCCTGCCCTCCGCATCCGACAGCGTCCACCCGAGCCGCGGCGCGAGCTTGTCGATGCCGAGCGGGTCTTCCATATATTCCGTACGCAGACGTACGGCTTGCAGCGTCGTCATGTTTGTTCCTCCTTTGAAGCTTTTGATTTATAACTAATGCTGGCGACGCTCCTTGGCGCGTCCGCATGCGGACTCAGGAGGCGCTATTTTAGCGATCGCCCTTCGTTTTTCGCACATTCCGGACTCCAGTGCCGTTATCCCTCCCCAATCGCCCGTTTCCACGCTGCACATGGGGCAATAGCGGCCCCTGGGTCCGCTCGAAGCATCAAGAGTACCTCGTTTGTTAAAATAGCGGCGCCGGGGTGCCGGTTTGACGGGGTGCCGGGGTGCTATCCCGCTGACTCTCCCGGTCCTCCCGTCCGTCACCCCTTCACGCCGCCCGCCGCCACGCCTTCGATGACGCGGCCGGAGAAGAAAAAGAACAGGATGAGCAGCGGCACCGTCGCCATGACCGAGCCGACCAGCGCGAGATCCATGTTGTACAGCACGTTCGTCGTGAACTTCATGATCATGAGCGGGATCGTCTTGCGGCTCTCGCTCTGGAGGAAGATGAGCGGCACGAAGAACTGGTTCCAGATCTGCATGGACATGATGATGCAGACGCTGAAGGTGACGGGACTGGCTAGCGGGAACATGACGCGCAAAAAGGTCGTCCACTCCCCGGCGCCGTCGATTTTGGCCGATTCGTACAGGTCGTGCGGCAGTCTGGCGAAAAAGGTGGTCAGCAGAAACACGGGCATCGACAGCCCCGAGGCGAGCACCAGGATGACGGCCCACTGGCTGTTCAGCAGATGCATGTCGCGAATGAGCAGGAAGATCGGGACGATGCCGAGCTGCACGGGGAACATGAGGCCGATCAGAAAGTAGAGCAGCAGCCCGCCTTTGAAGCGGAAATTGAACTTGCCGATCCCGTACGCGACCATCGTGGACAACAGCACGACGATGGCGAGCGAGCCGAACAGGATGAGCGCGCTGTTGAGCAGGTAAGTGAAGAAGCCTGCCTCGGCGAACAGCTTGCGGAAATTGCCGAAGCCAAAATGCTTCGGCATGCCGAAGGTGGCGGAGAGCAGCTCTTTCTTGGGACGCAGCGATTGGTAGGTCATGTAGCAGAGCAGCAGCAGCGTCAGCAGCGAGTAGATCCAGAGGATCGCCGCACTGACGGGCGTCCGCTTCGGTCTCAGTCTCATGTCAGTCCTCCGCTCTGCGGTAAGTGAGGGCCACCTGGACGAGCGCGACGGCGAAGACGATGACGAACATCACGCAGGCGATCGTCGTCCCCATGCCCATCGCGTTCACATTGGTCGTGCCGCCCACCGCGCTGTTGTCGCCGAACGAGATCCGGTAGAAAAACAAGGCCATGACGTCGACGCTTCGATTGATGCCGCCCGACGCGCCGCCGAGAATGAAGCTGTAGTCGAACAGCGTCATGGCGAAAATGTACGTCAGGATCAGCATGTTGAGGATCGTCGTCTTGATCTGCGGCAGCACGATGCGGAAAAAACGTCCCCAATAAGAAGCTCCGTCCAGCAGCGCGGCCTCGATGATTTCGCCGGATATCATTTTCATCGCGCCCAGGAAAAAAATCATGCCGACGCCGATGCCCGACCAGGCGACGAGCAGCCAGACGATGTAGATGCCGAGCTCGGGCAAGCCCATCCAGGGCCGCGTCCAACCGCCCAGGCCGACCGTCTCGAGCAGCTTGTTGAACACGCCGATGTTGCCGTCGAACACGAGCGTGCCCATAAATACGATGACCGGCGTCGCTATGAATTGCGGGGAGAAGATCATCGCCTGGAAAAAGCGGTGCCCCCGGATTTTGCCGTAGATAAGATAGGCCAGATAGAGCTGCGCGGGCAGCACGACGAGCGCGTTCAGCGCGAAGATCGTGGCGCTGTGGCCCAAGGCGTTGGTGAGTTGGCGGAACAGCTCCGGGTTCGAGAACAGCTCGCCGTAATTGCCGAAGCCGACAAACGTCTTTTTGCCGATGCCGTCCCAGCGCGTCAGGCTGATCTGGATCGCCGAGAAGATCGGATAGACGGAAAAGAGCGAATAAAGCAGGAAGCCCGGCAGGATGAACCAGATAAACGGCTTGCTGCGGATCCAGGCCATGGCGGCCACCTTCCTTCATGCGCAAGACGCGCGGGCGGCGATGCGCCGCCGCCCGACGTACTCGGATTTCGTGGAGAACCGTGCCTTATTGACCTGGATATTTGGCTGCCTTGTCGAGGATGGCCGCGCCCTCTTCGCCCGTGATCGCGCCGGTCATCAGCTTCGGAATGACGTCCTTCATCATGATGTCCGCGGCGTTGGACTCCGGCGTGGACAGCGCAGTGAGCACGGAGTAGATGTTAAGGCCGGCTTCGTCGAATACGGCGAGTTCCTTGACGCCTTCGTCTTTCGGCGTGATGTCCTTGATCGTCGGCACGAGGCCCGTCGAGTCCTCCATGATCTGCTGCGCTTCCTGGCTGCTGAGGAACTCCAGGTACTTGACCGCTTCGGCCGGATGCTCCGACTTGGAGGAGATCGCGTAGGTCATAAAGTTGCTGTAGCTCGATTGCACGACGCGCTTGCCTTCCTTGTTCGGGACCGGGAAGCGGCCGAGGTTGACGCCCGACGCGACGTAGGTGGCGTTGTTCCAGGTGCCGTCGATGATGGCCGCCGCCTTGCCGTTGGTGAAGGCGAACTGCGCGCCCGCCATGTCCTGGGCGAGGAAGTCTTTGCCGAAGTATCCTTTGTCGGCGAAGTCGCGGAACGCCTGCAGCGTCTCGGCGACGGTAGGATCCGTCAGCTTGCCCTCGCCGGCTTGCGCCTTTTGCAGGGCGGCGTTTGCGAACGCCGGGGCGAAGGCGAAGATCGGCCACGCGCGATCCCACTCGCTCTTGCCCGCCAGCGCGATCGGCGTGACGCCTGCCGCCTTCAGCTTGTCGAGGCCCTGGACGAATTCGTCCCAGTTGGCGGGTACGCTCAAGCCGTTTTTATCGAACAAGTCCTTGTTGTAGTACACGACGTTCGTATCGAAAAAGGACGGGAGCGAGCAGTAGAGCTTGCCGTCAACGGTGCAGTAGGCTTTTTCCGGGTCGGCGTTGCGGCTGAGGTCCATGTTGTAGGACGTCAGGTCGAGCAGAAATCCGTTTTTGACCATCTCGCCCATCTTGGACGTCTTGTCGCCCTGCACCCAGAACAGGTCGGGCAGCTCGTTGGCCTGGAGGGCCACGTTCAGGCTTTGGTCGTTTTGGGCGAAATCGTAGGTCAGCTTGATGTTCGGATACTTTTGTTCGAAGGCCGCGTTGATCTTTTTGAACGGCTCTTCAAGCACGGCTTGGTTGCCCAGGTCGCCCCATACCTTGAGCGTGACGTTTTCTCCCGACGGAGCGGCGGCGCTCGGCGAAGCCGATGCGGACGAACCGGCGGAGGAAGGCGCAGGTGCGCCGGAAGATGCGCTGCCTTCGTTGTTGTCGTTGCCTCCGCAGGCTTGCAGCGTCAGCGCGAGCAGGGCGGCGGCGGCGAGGACGGCGAACGGTTTGCTTTTTTGCAAGATGAACCCCTCCTGAATAAACAAATCCTTAGATGGTGGCGCAAGGAACAGCGGATCGCGATCTGACTTTATTGTAAGCGTTACCACGTTATCCGTTCCATGCACGCCGCCCCGCGTTCCGTGCCATAAAAAACGGAACCTGCTGTGCCAGATTCCGTTCGTATGCCAAATTCAACGAATCTCGTGCCACGATCAACGCGGAACGCGTGAAGACGGTGCCGCCGCCCGTCGGCTGGGAGCGGGCACGCAGCCGATAAGCGCATTTGCGCCTTATCTCGGCACCGCCAAGCCCCCGCGAGCTCCCGATAAGCGCTTTTGCGCCTTATCTCGGTACCGCCAAGCCCCCGCAAGCCGCCGATAAGCGCTATTGCGCCCTATCTCGGCACCGCCACGCTCCCGCGAGCCGCCGATAAGCGCTTTTGCGCCCTATCTCGGCACCGCCAAGCCCCCGCAAGCCGCCGATAAGCGCTTTTGCGCCCTATCTCGGCACCGCCAAGCCCCCGCAAGCTGCCGATAAGCGCTTTTGCGCCTTATCTACCGCAAGCAATCAACGCCGGCCCTTGAAATGGCTGATCGTCTGGCCCGTGGCCCGCTTGAACACCTTGACGAAGTAATTGGGATTGGCGTAGCCGACGCGCGACGCGATCTCCTCGGTCGACAGCTCCGTCTCGCGGAACAGCCGGACCGCCTCCTTGATGCGCACGTCCGTCAGGTGGTCCGAAAAGGACTTGCCCGTCTCCTGCCTGAATCGCTGGCCGAAGTGATTCTCGCTGAACCCGGCCAGCTGGGCCACGTCCTCCAGGCGAATCGGATCGGCATAATGCGCGTCCACGTAATCCCGCACCCGCGCGACCCAGCCGTCGCGCGCCTGCTTGCGCGCGACCAAATCCGCCGCATTCGCAGCGATGGCGCCGAGCGTCCGGCTCCATTCCTCTGCCGTGCGGACGCTTCCCGCCGCCTCCGCGAAGGGCCACAGGGCGCCGAACCGCTCGCGCAGCTCCTCCGGCCCCGGATTATATCGCTCGATCAGGAAGTCCGCGAGCTGCGAAGCCGCCGCCACGCCCAGCCGAAGCCACTCGGCGGGCCTGTACCGGTCTCCGCGCTCCGCGCGAAGCGCGAGCAGATCGTCAGCGAGCGCGCCCGGCTGCAGCAGCCGAAGCCGCTGCTTAAAGCCTTTGTACAGCGCCAGCCATTCTGCATCCGGGATCGTGCCTCGCTCGCCCGCCGTCTCGCGGAAGCGGACCCCGCCCTCGAACAGCGCGACGTCTGCCGCCGACTCGGCGCCGCGCCTCGCAGCGGTCCAGTCGCCGCCAATATCCTGCGGCGCGGAAAACCCGATGGCCAGCGTCACGTTGAGCTTCTGCTGGAAGGCGGCCGCCCACTCCTGCGCCATCCCGGCAAAGGCTTCGCGGTCCGCCGCCGCAACCGTATCCGACGTTTCCGCATCCGCATCCGCATCCGCATCCGCATCCGCATCCGCATCCGCATCCGCATCCGCCCGCTTAGCCGCATTCGCGCGCTTGTCGGCAGCCCGTTGCGAGCCGGCCGCAGCATCGGACCGGTGCACCGCGGCCGACGCTTCGCAGGCGCAGCCGCCGTGCAGCATGTCCTCGCTCTCGCCGAACAGCACGGGAAGGCGCAGCCGCGCGAACAGCTCCTCCGCCAGATGCAGCATCGCCCGCCGCTCCGCCGCGGCGTAGCCGCCCTCGCGCGGGACGGGCTTCAGCGCCGCCCAGCGGAAAAGACGGCCGCGACCGGCCAGCGCGGCCGCGATCGCCGGAAACGCCGCCGAATCAGCCGGCGGCGCGTCCCCTGACGCCGAAGCGCGAACGTCCGTGCGCGCCAGCAGCAGCCGAGACGATTCGGCCAGCGCGGTTTCTCCGCCGGCGTCTCCGCCTGCGCCGCCTTGCCCCCCCGCACCCTCGCTCCGCTCCGCGCCTTCCGCCGCTTCGAATTCGAGTCCGCCCAGCACCCGCAGCAGCTCCTCCGGCTCCATTTCATACTTGGAGATGTAATCCTGCACTCCGAGCCGGATCGCCTGGCGCGTATGCTCGAAATCGTTGTAGCTGCTTAAGATGACGACCCGCGCGGCAGGCGCGGCCGTCCGCAGCCCGCGGATCAGCTCGAAGCCGTCCATGCCGGGCATCCGGATGTCCGTGAGCACCACGTCGAAGGCTTGCTGCGCGCATGCAGCCAACGCCTCCTCTCCGTTTTTGAAGACGCCCGCGATCCGAAATCCGTGCGCCTCCCAGTCAATCATCGACTGCAGGCCGATCCGGACGAGCGATTCGTCATCCACGATCATGACGCTGCGCATCCGCCTCTCCCCCTTCCTCCCGCAGCAGCGGCAGCCTTACCGTCAGCGTCGTGCCTTCGCCCGGCGCGCTCGCGACCCGCAGCCCGTACTGCGCTCCGTAGTGCAGCTGCACCCGCTCGTGCACGCTCCGCAGCCCGATCCGCGCGCCGCCCTCCTCGGGCCGCTGCCGTCCGTCGGCGCCGTCCAGGCTCGCGACCACCGCCGCGTGCCGCTCGGGCGACATGCCGACGCCGTTGTCCGACACCGTCAGCACGAGCGTCCTGCCCGCAGCCGCGGCCTCGACCGAGATTTCTCCCGGCCGGTCGGCGTCCGCCAGTCCGTGCAGCAGCGCGTTTTCGATCAGCGGCTGCAGCAGGAACTTCGGCACGAGCGCATCCTCGAGCGCCGGCGGAACCCGCGACTCGAAGCCGAAGTGCTGATACCGCACCTTCTGGATGGTGACGTAGCTCTGCAGCATCCCCACCTCCGTCCCGAGAGGCACCGGCCCGCCGCCGCCGCGGAGCGCGTACGTCAGCAGCCGGTTCAGGGAGTCGACCGTCTCCTTGATATTGTCCTGCTTCTGGATCATCGCCATCCAGCGGATCGAGTTCAGCGTATTGTGCAGAAAGTGAGGAGACAGCTGATTTTGCAGCACGCGGATCTCCGCCTCCTTTTTCTGCCGTTCCTGCCGGGACGCTTCCTCGATGAGCCGTTCGATCTCGTACATGACGGAGATAAACGTATCGTTCATCTCCACGATCTCGATCGCGCCCCCGAACCGCTTGAGCCGCCCGGGACGCACGCCTTTTACGCCCTGCTTCATATTGACCATGAGCCGCCGGATCGGGATGACCAGGTCGATGACGAGCAGCTGCGTCAGGACGAGACCCAGGACGATGCAGCCCAGCACGATAAACGTCGCCATTCGGGCCGTTCGATAGATTGGCTCGTACAGCTGGTTGAGCGGGAGCTGCGCGGATAGCTGCCAGCCGTTGCGAATGCTGTCCCGCGAGTAGGTGAGCAGCTGCCGCTCCCCTGCCTGCGCCGATTTCCCGTTGTCCAGAATCTCCTCGCCTTTGCCGGTCAACAGCCGAATTGCTGCGTTTTCCCTAAACTTCGTCTGGCTGAAAATATCCGTGACCGCGTCGGTCCGGATTACGATCGTGAGCGTCCCGAGCGCGCTCAGCTTCTTGTCCCGGATCGACCGGCCAAGCCGGAACGCGTCGAACGATGCATAGCCGTCGCTGTAAGCTTCCGGGCGAAACCAGACGGCCCCGCCTTTCATCTCGGCCACGCGCGCCTGGTAGTCGGCATCGTCCGCCCCGAAGCCGTCGATCGCGTCGGTGCCGTACGTATACTCGGCGTCCGGCGTTGTCAGCTTGATGGCGCGGATATAGGCATTTTGGTCCGAGCCGAGCCAGAAGACGTTGAGACGCTCGTTGATCGCGTTCTGGATCTCGAAGCGCTCGTACACCGAGGCCGGCTTCACCGCAAGCCGTGACAGCAGCTCGTCGTCGGTCATAATCTGCTTGCTCAGCTGTTCGTAGCTGCCCAGCCGGTCGTCGATCTTCTGCGCCATCAGCGCGAGCAGGTCGGTCGCATACTCGGCGGTCCGCGCCTTGGACGAAGCCGTGTAGCTGTCCGTCAGAATGTAGATGCCCGCCAGGGCGGGCAGCAGAATCAAGGGCATATAGACGAGCGGCAGCTTAAAAGGAAGGCGGATGCGACGCCATCCCGGCGGACGCAGCTTGAAGATGTTCATGGCGACACTCCCGTCCGACGGCGCCGGTCTCTCATGGAAGCGCTATCGCCATCATTCTAACACATGTTCGTTCGCCGGGCGCAATGCCTTCGCCGCCGTTTCCAGCATTGTCTCCGATGCCCTCCTCAGGGCCTTTTTTACAACCTGATCGCCCGCCCCTCGTCCGCCGACTCGTTCGCCCGCACGACCAGTTCAAGCGATCTGGCCGCATCCGCGTATGAGGAGCGGATCCCCGACGGGTCGCCGGAACGCGCCGCTTCGAGAAAAGCTGCCGCCTCGTCCACGTACATGTTCTCCTCCGGAAAATGCGCGGACACCTCCTCGCCGCGGAAGTCCCCGTACAGCCGGCTGCCCAGGCGGGATAGATCGACCGTGAGCCGGTAATCCCGGCCCAGCAGCTCGATCTCGACCCGCGGCCGCTCCACGCCCCACGAGTGCGTATGCGTCTGGACCGTGCCATGCGCGTAAGCCAGATTGACGACGAAGTTGTCCTCGACCGTATAGTCCGCGCTCTTGGGCCGCTGTACGTTGGCGCCGAAGGCGTGGATCGCCTCGACCTCGCCGCCTTGCGCGCCCGCGATATACCTGGCCGCGTCGATCAGGTGAATCGCCTGGTCGAACATCGGTCCGCCTGACTTGGCCTTGTCGAGCAGCCAGCGCGGGGTCGGCGCTTCGGGCAGGCCGGCGGCGCAGGCATGCACGCTGCGCACGATCGGGACCGGAGCGCCGCTGCGCGCGATCAGCTCTCTGGCCGCAGCCACGGCGCCCGCGTAGCGGTACATGAAGCCGACCGCGCATACGATGCCGCTCTCGCGGACGATCGCCGCGATCTCCTCCGCCTCGCTTACCGACCGCGCGGGCGGCTTCTCGACGAAGCAGGCGATGCCCCGCTGCGCTGCCTCGTGGATCGGGCCCTTGCGCACGCCCGGCGGCGTGCAGACGAACACCGCGTCCAGCGGCGTGCGCTCGAACAGCAGCCGGTAATCCGTAAAGGGCTCGGCTCCGTATTCTCCCGCGATCCTGGCCGTCTTGTCGGCGTCCGTACCGCAGACGGCGGCAATGCGGACGTCGTCCCTTTTGACCAGATTGCCGATATGCCTTAAGCCGATTACGCCAATGCCGATAATGCCGATATTCATGAAAAGCGCCCCCTTCTTGTCATGCCAAACCGCGTTCATTCACACCGTCCGCTATTCTTCCTTGCCGCCCGGCTCGTCGAATGCAATGCCGCGAATCCGCAGCGTCGCGTCGGTCGGCGTGCTCCAGTTAACCATCACGGCACGCGTGCGCGCGTCAGGCGGATCGTTGCGCATCGCGATCTCGTCATGCTCGTCCGCGCCGCCCTCGATGCGGATGCCGTACCGGCCGGACCTGTACACGGCCGCGCCCGCGGACAGGCGCATCGTCGCAAGCCCGGTCGCTTCGAGTCCTTCCCCGCTCAGTTGTCCCTCCTCCGGCGGAAACAGGCAGACGGCCTGCAGGTAGATGCCGCGCGGATCGTCCGAGACGACCCGCAGGTCCAGCCCGTCCTCCAACAGCGTCAGCTCGATAGCGACAGTGGTGCGCACAGTACCGATACGGCGACGCAGATGGTTCGGCATGTCGACGTAGCGCCCGCCGGCATGAAGCGTGTGCTCGTCCGCGAGCGGGCCGAAGTAGCAGCCCTCCAGCTCCGCACGGAGCAGATACCGATCGTCCCCTATCGGCTCGATGCCCGGAAAGGACACCGCGCCGGCGCCGAACCAGCCGACGCCGAGCTTCAGCCCGAGCAAACGCGCATCGCCGTACTGGACGTACAAGCACTCCGCCTGCCCCGCCATGGCAGTGACGCTCAGCGGCCCACGCCGGTGCCGCAGCACGGGCGCGCCGTGCGGATGCTTGACGACCGGGCCGAGATAGGGCACGCGGTCGGGAACCCGCGTGCGATTGCCCTCCCCGAACAGCACGGTGTACCGTTCTCTTGGCGGGGCAGGCGCAACTGTCGGCGTCATCCGCTCGGGCATGCGCATCCAGTGGAGCAGCGCCACGCTCCCGCGCGGCGCCGTCCGGTCCGCGATTTCCGCAAGCGCGGCCAGCTCGGGGTCGCGCTCGCGCGCGGCGATCAAATGGAACGCCACGTAGTAGCGGTCGTCCATGCGCGCCACCTGCCCGAGATCCTGGCGCCCGGAATATTCGGTCGCGATCGTGTCCCCCGGATGCAGCATGTAGCGCATCATCCGCAGCGTGCTCGCCGAGGCGTCCAGCGCAGGCGCATAATCGAACACCATACCGACGTCATAGAGGTAATAAGCGCAAATCGCGTTGTAGATCGAATTGCTCCGCTCGGTCCACTCGCCGTAGTCGGTCATGTCCAGGCCTTCGTTCAAAAATTCGAACGCCCGCTCGCGGTACGCCGCCCCGCCGAACAGCTCCTCCATTTTGGCCAGCGCCGACGCCATCACCCAGCGGTGATTGGGCGTATGAATGCCTCCTTCCAGCAGTGCGGGCGAGGCGTGCCGCAGAAACGTCAGCACGGCGTTCGTCGCCTTCGCCGCTTCCTGCCCCGCGTCCCGCAGCAGCAGCTGCGCGACAAGCGCGACCAGATGCGACGTAAACGCCGTATCGGGGGGCGAATCGATGTTGCAGTTGTAGAGCGATACGTTGCCGCTCGGCAGTTGGATGCCGAGCAGCTCCTCCGCCGTCTCCTCCAGCGCGGCCAATAGCGCCGGATCGCGAAAATACCGCGACTGCGGCTGACAGTAAAGCACGGCCAGCAGCGTCAGCCGGTTCAGCTCCCGTCCCTGAACCCTCTTTTTGCGGACGCTTCGTTTTTCGGCCTCCATCAGCTTCCATTCCTCCGCGAGCCTCGCCTCCTGCAGCCGGACCAGCTCGGCGATCCGCGCTTCGGCAGTCGTTTGCATATGCCTCCTCCTTCCCGCCCGAGGACAGACAGAAGGACGGACGGTTCGCGGACCGGTCCGTCCTTCGGCCTGCCCGGGCATGCGCCCCAAGCGTTTATTCGTTCGTCGTCTTCCAGTTCATGGCGACCAGGTTCTGCGTCACTTCGGCGTCGTATTCCTCGCCGCCGTTTTTCTTCCAGCCGGACACGACGTTCTCCCACTCCGCGTCGAAGTCTTTGGCGATGACCGCCTTGGAGAGCGCGTCGTACAGGAACTTCGTGATGTTGGCGACGCTCTTGTCCGATACCGGCCGCGGCGTGTCGATGAGCGGCCCCTGCTTGCCGAACTTCTCGAAGGATTTGAAGTAGGGGTCAAGAATATCGGCGATCTCGTCTGGATTCGGCTCGTTGGCGAACTGCTTCTTCATCTGATCCTTCGTCGGATTGCCCATGTAGCCCTGGGTGAGCAGGTTCAGGTCTTTGAAGTACCAGTCGATCTCCTCCGCGTTTTTGACCGGATCGATCGCCACGTACAGGCCGTCCTCCTCCTTGAAGTGCACGCCTTCGATGCCCGCCTGGACGAGCTTGATGTTTTTCGCCAGGACGTTCAGGTACTTGACCGCGGCCGCCGGATTTTTGGACGACTTCGGAATCATGTTGAGCAGTCCGTATACGTTGGCCTCGGTCATCGCCTGCGTGCCGTTCGGCCGCACGAGGGGATCGAGCGTCACCCACTTCGCTTCGGGCACCGTTTTGCGCGTCTCCTTGGTGACGGTCCACGGGTCCTCGTTCGAGTCCATGAAGCCGGACACGCCGGACGTGTAGTTCTGGATGAACTGCTGCGAGTTGACGTCGGTGACGAATTCCTTGGAAATGAGACCTTCCTTGTACACCTTATTCAGGAAGCGGAAGAACTCCTTGCCCTCGTTCAGCGCGACCGCGGAGTGGAACACGCCGTCCGCGAAGTTGCCGCTCGGCATATACATCTCCGTCGCCGGGCCGTCGATCGCCACGCCCGCGCCCCACATCGGGCCGAAGAAGAAGCCCTTCATGCCCTGCGAGATCGCCGGCAGCGCCCACGGCACGACATTGTCCTTGCCGACGCCGCCCGGGTCCTTTTCCTTGAACGCCTTGAGCGTCTCGTACAGCTCGTCGAGCGTCGTCGGCGCCTTCATGCCGAGCTTGTCGAGCCAGTCCTGGCGAATCTTCATGTTGGAAGCCGCCGCCGTGCTCATCCGCATCGCCGGAATCGCGTAGCGCTTGCCTTTGTAGGTACCTGCCACCTCGAGCGACGGGCCGATCAGCTTTTTGATGTCCGGGCCGTACTGCTCGAGCAGATCGTCCAGCTCCCACAGGCCGCCCTGCTCCGCCCATTTGAACATGGCGTTCATATCGTAAGTGATGATAATGTCGGGACCGCCGCCGGAAGCCATCCAGATGTTGTTTTTCTCGCTTTCCTGCGAGCGCGGCAGGACGACGTATTCGACGTCGAGGCCTTCCTTGCGGGCTTCCTCCTGCAGCTTTTTGACGATCACGGTGTCTTCGAGCTTCTGGCCGTTCGGCGAATTCGAGCGGTCCCACAGCGACACGCGAACCTTCTCCAGCTTGCCGTCCCCCGCCTGCGTCGCGCCGGACGTTCCGCCGGTCGCAGCTGCGCTCGATGCGCCGCTGTTGTCGTTATTGCCTCCGCATGCCGCGAGCGGCAGCGTGACCAGCGCGATCGCCAGCGCCGTCTGCAATCCTTTTTTCCAACTCCCCATCATTCCGGTTGCCTCCTTGGTAATCAAGACTGAAGTAGCGCTATCGTGAACCCGAACGGCGCGGCGCCGCGCGATCCGGACGTTCAACCTTTTACGGAGCCGAGCATCGAGCCTTTGACGAAGTACTTTTGCAAAAAAGGGTATACGATCAGGATCGGCACGGTCGCGACCACGATGACGGCGGCTTTGAGCGATTCCTGGATGACCGTGAACTTGCTCTCCATCGTCATCTGCTCCAGCGACGTATCCATTTGCGACAGCAGCAGGATGTTGCGAAGCTTCGCCTGCAGCGTGAGCAGGTCGGGATCGTTGATGTAAAGCACCGCGCCGAAGTAGGCGTTCCAATGGCCGACCGCATAGAACAGGCCGATCGTCGCCAGCGACGCCCCCGAGAGAGGGAGCACGATCCGGATCAAATAACGCATGTTGCCGCAGCCGTCCATGACCGATGCTTCCCGCAGCTCGTCGGGAATCGTCTGGAAAAAGCTTTTCATGATGATGACGTTAAACGCGCTGATCAGGCCCGGTATGATGAGCGCCCACAGCGTATCGAGCAGATGGAGCGACTTGACGACGAGGAAGAGCGGGATCATGCCGCCGCTGAACAGCATCGTGACGACCATAAACCGCATGAAGATTCCGCGGCCCTTGAGATCCCGGCGCGACAGCGGATAAGCCGTAATGATCGTGAACAGCAGATTCAGCGTCGTGCCGACGACCGTCAGGAAGACGGTGACGAACAGCGATCGCATGACCGAGCTGTCGGCCAGGATCATCTTCATGGAACCGACCTGGAACTCGACCGGCCACAGCAGGACCTTGCCCGTCTGGATCGCGGTGCTGCTGCTGAAGGCGTTTGCAAGGGTGTTCAGAAAGGGAAACAGGCAGATGAACGTGAATACGATGAGCGCGCTGTAAACCAAGATGTCGAAGACGAGTTCGCCGGGCGTGCGCTTGGCCTTCCTCGGACGGGTCGCCGGAGCGGGACGGGCGAGCTCGCCCGTCGGCTTCGCCTCGCCGCTTGCGGAGCTGCTTGCCGAGCTGCTTGCGGTGCCGCCTACCATAGTCCCTCGCCTCCCGCCCTTTTCGCAAAATGATTGGCCGCGACGACAAGGCATAGATTAATGACCGACTGCACCATGCCGACCGCCGTCGTCAGCCCGAATTCGCCCTGCTTGATGCCGACGCGGTACACGTACGTGCTGATCACCTCGGATACGTTGCTGACGACCGAATTGGCCAGCGCGAGCGGCTGCTCGATGCCGATCGACACCATGTTGCCGACGGCGAGGATGAACAGGATGACGATCGTCGGCATGATGCTCGGCAGCGTGACGCTGGCGATCTTGCGGATGCGGCCCGCGCCGTCGATGGACGCGGCCTCGTACAGCGCCGGATCGATCGCCGTGATCGCCGCCAGGTAGATGATCGTCCCCCAGCCCGCGCTCTGCCAGACGGCCGACAGCGTGTAGGTGATGATCCACCACGTCTGGTCCGCCATGAAGTAGATTTCCTTCATGCCCAGCCAGCGAAGAATCTGATTGATGACGCCGTACTTCGGCGACAGCACCGCGTACACGATGCCGCCGAGCACGATCCAGGACATGAAGTGGGGCAGATAAAGCATCGACTGCGATATTTTCTTGAGCGACCGGGACCGCACCTCGTTTAGCATGAGCGCGAGCAGGATCGGCGCCGGAAAGCAGACGATCAGCCCGAGCAGATTCAGCAGCAGTGTATTGCGCGTGATCCGGAAAAACTCGGGGATCGAGAACATTTCCCGAAAGTTGGCGAGTCCCGACCAATCGCTGCCCCAGAGGCCCCGGAACAGATTGTAGTCCTTGAAGGCGATGACGAGCCCGCCCATCGGGACGTAGGCGAAAACGATGAAAAAGACGGCGGCCGGCACGAGGAGCAAATAGAGATCATAGTTTTTTTTCCATTCCTTCACGGTCCGCTCCCTCCCTGCGAAATGCCGAAGCGTTCGGCGGCTTAAGATGTGGCTGGTCTTGCCGATAATGCTGGTCTTGCCGATGATGCTGGTCTTGTCGATGATGCTGGTCTTGTCGATGTTGCTGATTTTAGTGTAGAGGGGTTTGTAAGCGTTTTAAATGCGGAAAATTGGACGTTTTATTAGATTTCTTGCACCGGTTCGGCCGCATGCTTGAGACTCTCGGCCAGCATGAGCAGCGCCATCGATTGGCCGTAAGGCATCGGACAGCGGGGAATCTGCCTGTAAAGGTCCAGCGTGTGCCCCATTCGCGTGCCGTAGGATACGTCCTGCACGGCGCCGTCCGCGTCGATCCGTCCGACGACGGCTTGCAGCGCGCGCAGGCCCGGCTCTTTGTACCGCGCGCCCAGATACCCTTTGCGCACCGCCTTGAGCAGCCCGTAGGCGAAGCCCGCCGTCGCCGACGTCTCCTCGTACGAGGACGGATCGTCGAGCAGCGTTCGCCACATGCCGGACGGCTCCTGAAGCTCCGTCAGCTTGGCCGCCTGCCGCTCGAGCGACGACAGCAGGAAGCGCCGCACGCCCGGCGATACATCCACGATATCCAGGTAGTCGACCAGGCCGGCCGT
This sequence comes from Cohnella hashimotonis, assembly GCF_030014955.1. NCBI lineage: Bacteria > Bacillati > Bacillota > Bacilli > Caryophanales > Paenibacillaceae > Cohnella > Cohnella hashimotonis. The sequence continues at coordinate 8,619,042 of NZ_JAGRPV010000001.1, read as the reverse complement.
GTACCAGGCGTTACCGCGCCCCCAGCGCGCCCGGGCGAAGTTATGATTCTCCTTGAACGTCCAGCCGTGGAAAAACAGGCCGGTCTCCGTATCCGTCAAATATTTCAGATGCACGAGAAACTGCCGCACGCTCTCCTCCACGTAGTCTTCGCGCTTCAGCAGGACGCCCATGCGCCCGAGGAACAGCACCGTCATGTACAGCGTGTCGTCCCACAGCTCGCCCTCGTTCGGGCTGTCCACCGCCGTATGGGCGATGCCGGACTCCGGCGTGCGGGGCATACGGACGGCCGCATAGTCGGCCCATTCCTCGCAGACTTTTAGATAATCCGCCTTGCCGGTCTCCTCGTAAAGGTAGCTGAGGGTGAGCAGCGGGCACATGGTATTCACGTTTTTTCCGGGCAGTCCGCGCTCGAGATGGCGGTCGAACCAGGACGTCAGATAATCGAGCAGGCCGGGGTCGCCGGTTTCCTTGTAATACAGGTAGAGGGAAAACAACCCCACGCCCTGCGACCAGTCCCACACGTCCATCGAGATGATGCTGTCAGCCGTATCCTCCTGAATCGCCACCTTCAGTCCCCGCATGCCCGCGATGACCCGCTCGATCAGCGCTTGCGCCTCCTGCCTGTCTAGCTGCCGTGCAATCATGGCTTCCACTCCCGTTTGGATGTTTGTAGGTCTGTATGTTGAAATTAGGCCTTAGGCCCGCCCACGGAGCATACCTGCCAAGGCTTGATCGATATCGGCCGTCAATGCGTCCGCGTCCTCCAGCCCGATCGAGAGACGGACGAGCCGCTGCGGCATCCCCGTCCGCAGCGACGTCTCCTCGTCGATGCCGAGTCCCGGCGTGTTGACCAGGCTCTCGAAGCCGCCCCAGCTCGGCCCCTCCTCGAACAAAGCCAAGCCTTTGACGAAGCCGACGATCTGCTCCCGCGCGCCCCGCGGCACGAAGCTGAGCAGGCCGGCGCAGCCGCTCATTTGGCTGCGGGCCAGCGCATGCTGCGGATGGCTCGGCAGGCCCGGATAGAGCACCCGCTCCACGAGCGGGTGCGCCTCGAGATGCGCGGCGATCCGCATCGCGCTCTCCTGATGCTGCTTCATCCGCAGCGGCAGCGTGCGCAGCCCCCGGATGAGCAGCCACGCCTGATGCGGATCCATCGCCGCGCCGAACAGGCCTCGCTCTTCGTGCGTCACGCGCTCCATCCGCGCCAGGCTGCCTACCATGACGCCCGCCAGAATATCGCTGTGCCCGCCCATATACTTGGTCGCGGAGTGCACGACGATATCGATCCCGAAGGCGATCGGATTCTGGTACAGCGGCGTCGCCCACGTGTTGTCCGCGATCGTCGTCGCGCCATGCGCCTTCGCCAGCGCCGCGATCGCGCGCAGGTCCTGCAGCGTGAACACGTTCGACAGCGGCGTCTCCAGGTAGATCGCCCGCGTATTCGGGCGGAGCGCGGCCTCGATCTCGCCGACGTCGGTGCCCGATACGAACGTCGTTTCCACGCCGAACCGCTTCATGTAAACGTCGAGAAATCCCTTGACCGGCGGATACACGTTCAGCGGGCAGACGATATGGCAGTCCTTCTCCATGACGCTCATGAGCGCGGCGGAGATCGCCGCCATGCCCGAGGAGAAGCAGCGAGCCGCCTCCGCCCCCTCCAGCGCCGCGATCTTCCGCTCCGCGATCTCGGTCGTCGGATTGGCGACGCGGGTGTAGGTGTAGCCATGGTTCGTCGTCTTGCGCGTGAACAGCGTATTCTGAAAAATCGGCGGCACGATCGCGCCGAGATGACGGTCGTAGTCGTCGCCGAGATGCAGGCAAATGTCCTGCTTGCTAAGCGTCGGCTTGAGTGAGGACGGCTTGGCCGGGGGCGACCCGGGCGGGAGCGGCTCGCCAGGGGCAAGCTCCTCGTTTGAAAGCGATTCGCCGGCGCCGGGCACAATCGTATCCCGTTCGCTCAGGTCCTGCCGCTCGCCTCTCCCGGCGTTCGGCTTCGCTCCCCGTCCTCCTCCAGTAACCTCGTTCATTTCCTTCGCCCCTGTCTCGGTCAGTTTGAGTAACCATGTTTCGCGTCGCATGCCCGCCGTGCCCCACAGCCTGCCGCCGCCCGTTTTAACGGTATCCCCTTCGCACAGGTGCGGGCATTTTCGCGTTGCCGCGCAACCTCGCAAAGCTCGCTTACGTCTCAACCGAGTGATGAGTCGTTTAGAAATAGAGCGCAATTTTGCGTACAGCGGCTCCGCGAAGGCTGAGGCGGACTGTAGCGGTAAACTTTGCTCTTAGAGCGATCCGACAGCGGCTGAGGCGGACTGCAGAGGAAAATTTTGCGCTTATAGCGATCCGACGACGGCTGAAGCTACCTGCAGCATTACAGCGATTGCAAGCGTAGCCTAATGCCGCAGATTTCTGCTGCCGTGGCCTCCAAACCCTTGCGCCGCCTCGGTTCCTGACTGAAGGGGATACTGTTCAAACGCCGCGGAACACGCCCTTGTACCTATCCCGTCAGCGGTGCGGGCAGCTCATCTTTAATCTTCAGTCTGCCAGCTATACGTCGCCCGATACTTCGCTTCCCGGCCCGTCCGCCGGACCAGCACGCCCCAGCGGAGCTTGTCGAGCCGATGCTCATAGCCCTTGAACAGGTAGACGGAGGTGCCGGCCGCGCCCGTCATCCGGAGCGTGACCTGTTTGTCGGCGAGCGTCCACACCGCCTCCCAGTCGCCGTCGACGTCGCAGCGCGCCGTCTCCAGCATGAGCGAATAGCCGTCCTCGACGCCCGGCGGCTCGCAGGGTGCGAATGCAAGCGTAGAGCTGAACTCGCCCGCGCAGTGGAACAGCCAGTCGAATTCGTGCACGCCTTCGTGCCCTGCAGCGGGCTTGACCTCGAACTCGTCGTGCAGCCGGTCCGCCTCCAGCCGCAGCGTACGCGCAAATCCGATGCCCGGGTATACGTCGTCCGCGGATACCGCGCACAGGTTGCGCTGCGCATCGAACCGGTCCATGCGGCCGTTCGGGCGGTTCGGTTGGTTGCGCCGGTCGACCATCAGCGAGTTGTGCGCGATCGTCTTGCGCTGCCACTCCCTGAAGAGTGCCGATCCGTACCCGCTGTTGGAAGGGTCCCGCGACACGATCTCGTCTTTCACGAACAGCTCGAAGTTCATGATGTCCGCATGCGCATGCCCCTCGATGACATAGCCGTACTTGAGAAAAACCGACGCCTCCCCGGCATGCAGCTGAGCAAAGTAAATATCCTTGTCGTAGCGGGAGATTCCGTCCGGAAGGCCGCTCCCCGCCGGCACTTCGTCGAAGCGCTCGTTTTCCCAGTCCCGACCGAACAGCAGCCGCGCGAGACCGCCGATATTGGCGCCGGGATGCGCCTTGTTCGGCTCGTCGTAGCTGCGCGACAGCGCGTAACGGAACGGCACTTCATCCTGTACGGCGCGGATCCATTCGTACTGGTGGGCGTAGTTGCCGAACCGCAGCAGCGGCCAGCCGTCGTTCGGATTCGGAAACTCGCCGCTCGCGAAGGCATACTTGACCGGATACCGATACATCCGCAGCAGCGCGTCCTCGAGGATCGGGAATTCGTAGCCGTACAATTTGCAAAACGCCAGGTAATAGGTCATCCCTTCGGCGCAGTAGAAGTGGTAGTGGAAGGAAGCCTCGTACCAGAAGCCCTCGGGCAGCAAGCCCTCCGCCAGCTTCCGCTTGATGCCGTGCTCGCCTTCGGCGGCCCGTTCGCACCAGATCGTTTCGCCGAAAAACAGGCCGATCATGCCCGCCGCCGCTTTCATCCAGCAGATGATGTTGGGCGTCACCCCCACCTTCTCGATGAGGAAGGCCGCCTCGGGAATGAAAAAGGTCTGCTTGTAATGCTCCATCTCTTCGTCCGTGAATGCATCCTTGATCAGTTCCATGCCGTTGAGCAGCCAAATGACGGCCACGCCGTCCGTCAGGTCGCAGCCGGTGAACTTGCCCTCCTGACCGGGAGGCGTGCGCACTTCGAAGCTGCCATAGTTGTCGCACAGGAAGCCGAGCACCTTGCGGATAAACGCAAGATAGGCCGGGTCGCCGTACAGGTTGTAAAGCACGGCCGCGTGAAACACTTGGGTGCAAGCCGAGGTTCTGTATATATAGCACCAGGCATCGTCGGCTTCCTGAGCGACCCGGAGCTCGCCGCAGCCGCTGCAGCGGTGTTCGCCGGGCTTGCCGGGATCGAATATCAGCGCGGCGAAGCATTTGTCGCAAAAGTAATGGTGTCCCCACCCCGCGATCCGCGAGGCGTCGTCGGCATAATGGGCGACCCACCAGTCCGTATCCGGCTTGAAGCCCTCCACGATCCCCCGGGCCCAATCGAAGTTCGCGATCTTGTCCCTTACCGCCTGCCAGTCCTTCACCATCTTCTTCGTGCGGTTCGTCATCTGCTGCACTCCTTCGCGTAGCCTTGCGTCCGGCAAGGCCGATTCGACAGGCGCGGCCCCGGGCCGCTCCGCGGCGGTGGCGGGGCGGGCTCGGGGCCGCGTCTGCGCAAGCTTATTTTCGCAATTGGCGGAAGCGCTTACTATGGGGTGATTTTGCGATTATATTAGCTATTTTGATGTTGCGGCGTCGGAGCGGGGACCATTGATTCGTTTTTGAAAAGAGGGGGACAGGCCGATTGGGATCAGTGCGCGATCAGGCGCATCCGTTAATGCCTTATTGCGCTTATCGCCGGGCGGTTGAGCTGCCAGATGGGGACGATAGCGCCCAAATGCGCTTATCGCCGGGCAGTTGAGCGGTTTGATGGGGACGATAGCGCCCAAATGCGCTTATCGCCGGGCGGTTGAGCTGCCAGATGGGGACGATAGCGCCCAAATGCGCTTATCTCCGGGCATTTGAGCGGTTTGATGGGTCCGATAGCGCCCAAATGCGCTTATCGCCGGGCTGTTGAGCGGTTTGATGGGGACGATAGCGCCCAAATGCGCTTATCGCCGGGCAGTTGAGCTGCCAGATGGGTCCGATAGCGCCCAAATGCGCTTATCGCCGGGCGGTTGAGCTGCCAGATGGGGACGATAGCGCCCAAATGCGCTTATCGCCGGGCGGTTGAACTGCCAGATGGGTCCGATAGCGCCCAAATGCGCTTATCGCCGGGCGGTTGAGCTGCCAGATGGGGACGATAGTGCCCAAATGCGCTTATCGCCGGGCGGTTGAGCTGCCAGATGGGGACGATAGCGCCCAAATGCGCTTATCGCCGGGCAGTTGAGCTGCCAGATGGGGACGATAGCGCCCAAATGCGCTTATCGCCGGGCGGTTGAACTGCCAGATGGAGACGATAGCGCCCAAATGCGCTTATCGCCGGGCGGTTGAGCTGCCAGATGGGGACGATAGCGCCCAAATGCGCTTATCGCCGGGCGGTTGAGCTGCCAGATGGGGACGATAGCGCCCAAATGCGCTTATCGCCATGTGGACGAGCGGGTTAGACCCGTCCACTCCTACTCTTCCCGCCGCACGGCCGGCAGCCTGACGGTGACGGTCGTCCCTTCGCCCGGGCGGCTCGCGATAGAAAGTCCGTAGGCATCGCCGTGCAGAATCCGGATGCGCTTGTGCACGCTGATGACGCCGACATTGGTGTGCTTGCCGGAGCCTTCGCCCGCTTCGCCGTACAGCTCGGGACGGAGCAGCCGCTCCACCTTTTCCCGCTCCATGCCCACGCCGTTGTCGGACACTTCGAGCACGAGATCCCCGTGCTCCGCCCGACAGGCGATGCGAATGAGCGCCTTGCCCGGCTTTTCCTCGATGCCGTGCACGATTGCGTTCTCGGCGAGCGGCTGGAGGATAAACTTCGGGACGCGGCAATCCGCCAGCGCCGGGTCGTCGTCGATCCGTACTTCGATCCGGTCCCCGTAGATGATCTGGTGAATGGCGAGGTATCTGCCGACGAACTCGAGCTCCTCGCCGAGCGTGATATCGTCGCCTTTTTTGCCCAGACTCTCGCGCAGCAGCCTGCCGAGCAGGTAGATCAGCTCGCCGATCTCCTCCTCGCCCTTGAGCTTGGCCATGCTGTAGATCGTCTCGAGCGTGTTGTACAGGAAGTGGGGGTTCATCTGCGCCTGAAGCGCCTTGTAATCGAGCTGCAGCGAACGGTACTCGGCCTGCTGGACGAGCATCTTCTCGCGATAGACCGAGTGGAACAGATCGTCGATCTTCTCGGCCATCGAGTTGAACCTGGCGGCCAACATGCCCACCTCGTCGCGGCTGCGGGGGACGATGATCTCATGCTTGGAGTCGAGCGTGAACTTGGACATGCTGTGAAGCAGCAAGCGGATGTTCGCGGTGATACTCTTGGAGATTCGGGCGGCCATGAGAAAAGCGAGCAGCAGCGCGGCCAGCAGCGTGCCGATCGTCCAGTACTTGAGACTCTCGGTCCCGCGCGTGAGACGGCCCACGTCGATGATCTGCACGATTTTCCACTTGTCGTAATCCGTGGACAGGACGCTCGAGATATAATGCTTGCCGCCGTACTCGAAGTCGCTCTTGGCCTTGCCCGACAAGTACAGGTTCTGGTCGAGATAATGCTCGGCGGCGCCGCTGAGCGCGCCCGAGACGAACAGTTGATCGAACTCGTTGAGGATAAGAACGTCCCCGTCCATCAGATTCTTGACGTTCGCCAAGATCTCGCCGACGTAGTCGCTCTCCAGGCCGATCGCGATGACCCCCACATAGCTCGACGTCTCGATGTCGTACAGCGCCTTCGCCATGTAGAGGGTATCGTCGCCGTCCCTGAACCATAGCGCCCTGCCGCGCATCTCCCGGACCTGCGCCAGATCGATCCGCGCCATCAGGTCCTCGCTGTCCTTCACGGCCTTGCGCTTGATGGAATACGGCCGTCCCGCGGCGTCCAGAATGGAGACGGACCGGTAGTAGTCTTCGAAGAACAAGAGGTCGCTCAGAAAATCGTTGATGTACCGGTTCCGCGCATACGCCTCCGCTTCGCTGTCCGGCTCCCGGCTGAGCGTCTGGCTGAGCGAGGAGTTGCGGAACTGCTGGAAGGCCGCCTGCTCGACGTCCGTCGTCAGCTTGTCGACGTTGATGCCGATCTGGCCGATCAGATATTGCGAAAATTCGCCCGAGTTGCGCTTGATGACGCCGAGCGACACGAAGTAGTTGATGCCGCTGATGAGCGATACCGTAATCATGACGATAACCGTAAACGCGAGCAGGAACTTCGTCCTCAGCTTCGCGTCCGCATATAGACGTCTAAGGCTGCGCAAAGCGATCACCGTCCCTGCTCGTTATTGCGGATCGTCGACATGGTGAAGCCCCTCCACCAGCATGAGCAGCGCCATCGACTGGCCGTAGGGCATCGGACAACGGGGCACGTTCCGGTAAAAGGACTTGGTCGTCCCGAGCCGCGTGCCGTAAGACACGCCCTGCACCCGCCCCTCTGCATCGATCTGCCGGATGACGGCACGCATCGCGGCCATGCCGGCGGCGCGGTATTCTTCGCTGATATAACCTTTGCGCACCGCCTTCAAAATGCCGTAAGCGAAGCCGGCCGTCGCCGACGTCTCTTCGTAGCTGTCCGGATCGTCGAGCAGGGTGCGCCACATGCCGCCGACGGTCTGGCATTCCGCAAGCCGGCGGACCTGCTGCTCCATCGAGGCGATCAGGTACATCTCGATGCCGAGCGGCAGCTCGACGATATCGAGATAATCGACCAGTCCCGCCATATACCAGGCGTTGCCCCGTCCCCAGAGCGCGCCTGCGTAATGGTCCCGGCGAGCGAACGACCAGCCGTGATAGAACAATCCCGTTTCCCGGTCGGTCAAATATTTCAGATGCACGAGAAACTGACGCACGCTCTCCTGCACGTAGTGCTCACGCTTCATCGCCATCCCCATGCGCCCCAGGAACAGCACCGTCATATACAAAGTCTCGCTACGCAGCTCCTCGGCGTTGAGCCCGTCCAGCGTCGAGTGCGCGATGCCGAACTCCCGCGTGCGCGGCATCTCCTCGGCCGCATAGCTGGCCCATTCCTCGCAGACGGCCAGATATTCGGGGTTGCGCGTCTCCTCGTACAAGTAGCTCAGCGTCAGCAGCGGGCACATCGTATTGACGTTTTTGGGCGGCAGCCCCTCCTCGATGCGGTCGTCGAACCACGCCGTCAGATAGGCGAGCATCCGGTCGTCGCCCGTGTTTTTGTAATACAAATAGAGCGAGAACAAGCCCACGCCCTGCGACCAGTCCCATTCCTCCATCGAAATGATGCTGACCGGCGTATCCTCCTCGATCGCGATCTCCAGCCGCTGCATGCCTCCGACGACCTTAACGATCAGGTCCTCGATTTTAGCCCTCTCCGGTTGCACGGGCGCCATCGCTTTTCCTCCCCGACTTTGCGGCTTCAAACGAATTATTCGCTTCGGTTCTTGTATTCCTTGGGCGACACGCCCTCGACCTTCTTGAACACTTGGTAAAAGTAGGCGTACTCCTTGTAACCGACCGTCTCGCCGACCTCGTTCACCTTGAGCCTGGGATCCCGCAGCAGACGCTTGGCCGCTTCGATCCTCGCCTTCACGACCAGATCGACGAAGTTGATGCCGGTCTCCGCCCGCAGCAGACGGCTGAGGTAACCCGAGCTGAGTCCGAAGTGGTCGGCAAGCGAAGTCAAACTGATCGTTTCGGCGAAATGCGCGTTGATGTAGTCGATCGACTTCTTCACGACGAGGCTGTAGTCCTTGTCCCCGCCGTCCAGCTTGTCCTTGACCGTCCGGATCAGGGCCGCCACGTATTCGGAGGCCTCCTTCATGTCCGCCAGACGGTACACGTCCTCTAGCATCTCGTCGATGCTCTTGCCGAAGCCGAGCTCGTCCCCCGTCGTCCGATAGTAGTAACGAGCGGCAGCCAGGCAGATTTCGGACAGCAAGCCCTTCGCGACCCGGATATTGCCCTCGCTGTACAGCTGGACGCGCTCTAAAAACCGCTCCAGGTGGCCGCCCATCTCCTCGGCCGTCGACTGCTCCAGCATCCGGTTAAACGTCTCCAGGTCCCGTACGATCGCGAACCGGCCGCTTTCCGTCCCGGACTCGTCGGGTGCGGGCAGCAGCACAGGCTCTTCGGTGCGAAAGAAGCTCGTCTCCATCAGCGCCGAGGCTTCGGCGAACGCCTCCCCGAGCTCCTCCAGCCGCTTGTACGCCTGGCTTACCGCCATGCAGCACGACAAGCCTCGGCGCTCCCTGGCCAGCTCGACCAGGTCGTGGCAGAAGCTCTGCAGCTTCATCCGCAGCTCCCGCGGCGTGAGCGGCTTCGGGAACAGGCAGGCCAGTGCGAGGTCGTCGCGCACCCCGCCGTCGATCGTCTCGAAGTCGCGTTTGTCCGCGGCCGCCCTCGCAAGCGCAGCCACCTCGTCCCGCAGGCGCGGGTCGATGCGCTGGCTGCCGTCCCCCCGCGCGGCGCCCGAAGCTCGCTTCGAACGGACGATGACGACGGCGCAGCGGCTGCAGGTCACGCCGAGCTCCGCCGCAGTCTTCGCGAGCTCGTCCCGGTCCGGTCCGCCGCCGGCGATCAGCTCGGAGACCAGCTTGCTGCGCAGGGTCGGCAGCGAGCTTTGATGCCGCTCCGTCAACCGGCTGAACGCTTCCTCGCGTTCGGCCCGCCGTGACGTCTCTTCCCGTTCTCCGGCGATCTCGTCCACCGCCTGCCCGATGACGCGTTCCAGTTCGTCGTTGCGGATCGGCTTGACGACGATCTCCTTCACGCCGAGGCTGACCGCCCGCTTGGCGAACTCGAAGTCCTGATAGCCGGTGATGAGGATCGTCTTGGAGTACGGCAGCTCAGTGTGCATATGCGCGGCGAGCTCCAGTCCGCTGACGCCGGGAATCTTGATGTCGGTAATCAACAGATCCGGGCGGCATTCGTCGATGACCCGCTTGCCTTCGACGCCGTCCATCGCCTGCCCGACGACGGTGCAGCCCAGGCGCTCCCAGTCCACGGTACGCACGATCGACTGCAAAATAAGCGGCTTATCGTCGATGACCACGACGGTCATTTTCATGGCATAACCCTCCTCGCCACAAGCCTCATGAATTGGAACCGCTTGCAAAAATGGCTGCCATCCCTAATCTAAAGGCGTAGCGGCCGGCGAACGCTTGCGGTACCCGCTCGGCGACGTCCCGCTGTAGGCTTTGAACAGCTTGCTGAACGAGTACAAGTCGGCGTAGCCCAGCGTTTCGGCGATCTGCGTGACCGGCATGTCGGACTCCGCCAACAGCAGCCGGGCCCGCTCCATGCGCAGTCCCGCCGCATAGGACTTCAGCGTCCGGCCGGTATGCCGCTTGAACAGCTGGCTCAAGTAACGCTGAGAGACGCCGGCTTCCGCGGCTGCCGCCTCCAAGTCGGCCTCCGCCCAAGCGCCCTGCCGGAGCGAGTCGCTGGCCCTGCGCACGAGCTCCCGGTGACGCGCGGACGCCCTGCCGGCGGGATGCGACTCCCGTTCGCTCCGGTACAGCTCCAGCAGGAGCAGCTTGACCGTATAGTCGAACTCGACCTCCGACCATAACGGCGGCATGTCGCGCAGCTCCAGCAGCCTGCCCATGAGCGCCTCGAAGCGCGCGCCGTCGTGCACCTCCACCCGCCTGCGCGGCGGCGAGAAACGCCCGGCTTCTCCGCCCGCGTCCTCGACAGCCTTGCGAAAATGGCAATAGATGACCGTCAGCCGATCGTCCGGATGCTGCTCCACGTCGATCCGGTCGCCGGGGCGCAGCGTGAAGCAGCATCCGGGGGCGATCGGGTACCGGCTGCCGTTGACGGTCATGCTGCCCGTTCCAGCGAGCACATGCCAAAAATCGTAATCCGGCATCGCGTGCACATGCCAGCTCCAGCCCGGCTCGCAGCGCGCTTTGCCCATAATGCGTCCCGGTTCGAACACGACGCCGGACAGCGGACGAACGTCCAGGACGACCGCCTTTTCCCCGTTTGTCTCCGATTCCATGCCGCCGCTCCCCCTCCGTGACGCCCTCATGCGCACCTGGTTCGTCCTTTGCCTAACATTATACATAAGCCCGGAAAATCGGGAAGGCTTTCCGCGGATTATTTTCATGCGTTGCGTTTTCATACAAATCGGCTCCGCTCGCTCCATTCCTGCGTTCCCGGCAAGCCGCTATACTGGCTGCAAAGACGAGAAGGAGTGATCACGATGAGTCTCAAGCCGCTCAATCCGGAGGAAATCAACGAAAAGCTGTATAAGCACCGCGGGATTCATGCCGCGCTGCCGGGAACGGGGAACCTCCGCGACGAAGATTATCTTCATTACCGCACGCAGGGCTTCATCGCCGTCGCCGACATTCTGAGCGCCGCCGAAGTCCGGCAATCGTCGAATGCGATCATGAGCATCCTCTTTAATCCGGATACGCGGGCAAAGGTCCAGTTCACGAAGCCGCAGCGCGAGCTGAAGGACGACGCGGAGCGGGAATTCGCCGTCCGGAAGGTGTACGAGTTCGTCGAGCACGACGAACAGTTGCGCGCGATGGCTTACCACCCCAACATCCTGTCCATCGTCGAAAAGCTGCTCGGCGGCAAGGCGAAGCTCGTGCAGGATATGGCGCTGCTGAAGCCGCCAACGGGTGGCGGAGAAAAGCCATGGCACCAGGACATGGCGTACGGTCCGCTGGCTTACCACCAGGCGGTCGTCGGCGTCTGGATCGCGCTGGACGCGGCCGGTTTGGACAACGGCTGCATGCACGTTATCCCACGCTCGCAGATGTCGGGCGCCGTGCCGCATTATGCCGTTCGCGACTGGCAGCTGTGCGACGAAGCGGTGCCCGTCGAGCGCGACGTCGCCGTGCCTCTCGCGCCGGGCGGGGCGCTCTTTTTCCACGGACTGCTCTTCCACGGCACTCCGAACAACACGTCCGACAAGCGCAGGCGCGCCCTCCAATTCCACTACGCGCTGGAGACGTCCGACAAGATGTCGCCGCAGGAGTACAAGCGCGTGTTCACCAACGAGCTGACGGGCGCGGAGTGCTGACCTTGCCGGATTCGATCGGTCCCGCTCGTTGACGAACGCAGCAGCCGCGCGCCGGCCGCGCCTATCAGGGCGCGGAACCGACGCACGGCTGTTCGTAGTAGGGCAGGGATAGCGCGTAAACGCGGGCCTGATTTCGATTTTGCCTGTCTAACTATTCCTGCCTGCCTAGCCTGCCTAGCCTGCCTAGCCTGCCTAGCCTGCCTAGCCTTGCCTGCCTTGCTTGCCTTGCTTGCCTTGCTTGCCTTGCCTTGCCTTGCCTTGCCTTGCCTTGCCTTGCCTTGCCTGCCTGCCTGCCTGCCTGCTTGCCTGCATGCCTGCATGCCTGCCTTGCCTGTCCTGCCTTGCCTGTCCTGCCTGTCCTCTGCCTGGCTTCTCCTATTTTGCCTCTTCCGCTTCAAATGCGCCTTGCATGTGATACTGCTGCGACGACGGGTCGATCGGGTCTCCCGCGCGCTGATACCTGAATTCGAGCGATACGCGCAGCCGGTTCTCGGTCCGGTTGTCTAGCGCCTTGTGCAGGGTCAGTCCATGGAACAGGAGCAAATCGCCGGTTTTGAAGTCCGTCGTCAGCCAAGGCAACCCAAGCGACTCGCATTTGTCGTGCGGAACGCCGTGACCGCCGGTGCCGGACATCGGCTCGTGCTCGATATAGCCAAGATGATTCGTTCGCGGCATAACAGCCAAGCCCCCCAATTCGGCGGGACAATCGCCTGCCGCAATCCAGCAGGTGTACGTATCGGGCGTTCCTTTGATATAAAAGTAGTCCTGATGCGGGGGCGTCGTGTTGTTGAAGCTTTGCGGAAAGGTGATGCGGCCGATCCGGCGGCGGTGCTCCAGCACGGGGCCGTCCAGCAAGCCGCCGTACAACAGCATCAGCACGGGATTCCTTCCGAAGGCGTTAAACCTTGGCAGCTCCAAGATGCTGCGGTACAACGACGACGTTTCGAATTTGCGGGACGCCGGGAACGTTTTCCCCGAATAGATGCCTTCCGACAGCGGCCTGTCGCGATTCACGAATCCGGCATCGTCGGCCAGCTTCAGCATATCCCCGCGAATGGCGAGCAGCTCGTCAGCGTCCAGCAGTCCTCTAAAAAAGAGATAGCCCTCCTCGCGCAGGCGGCTCCGCAGCGCGACGATATCGTGCAGCAGCCCCATCGAATCCTCCAGCTCTCCGAGCGGCTTTCCGCTTGTTTCCGACACTCGTATTCCTCCTTGTTGTCGCGGCAAATGCGAAGGCCGGCTTGCCTTACGGCACTGGCCGCTACTTGAGATTGACTTGTTCAATGAACTACAGGATCATCATAATACGCAGATTCATAGGCGTATTTGATTCGCGCTTACGATCTTTGATCTTTGCAAAGATGTTGAACATTGAGGACTGGAGGAATCGAAGATGGAACGGAGGATCGGCTGGGAGGCGCTGAATCCCGTCGTCTCGTATGCCAACAGGCTGGCCTGCGATCCCGGCTTCGCGTTCGGACCGCGCGTCGTAAAGGATCACCAGTTCATCTACACGGCAGAGGGCAGGGGGCGCGCCGAGATCGGGGGGAGAGCCTACGATGCAAAACCTGGCGATCTATTTTACTATGGTCCCGGCGTTCCCCACCGGTTCGAGGCCGACGACGACGCGCCTTTCGTCCTGTACGGACTCCACTTTGCGCCGATCGGCGAGCTGCCTGCGACGGGGGCGATCCCCTACGAGCTGCCCGTCGACATCCGGCGCGGGGCGGAAACGCCGCCGCTGGCCGAAGCGAAGCTCGTGCTGGGCGATGCCGCGAGCGGGTTCGCGGTCCCCGAATACATCTCGCTGCCTACAGGGTTCGCCGAGCCCTTCTTCGCCTCGGCCGCGCAGTATTTCCGTTTGACGGACGTTCTGAATCACCTCCGCGGAAGAGCGCTGCTCATCCGCTTCCTGACCGAGCTGTACGAGCGCGTCAGGCAAGCTCGCGTCGAGCAGGATCCGGCCGCCTCGCTGCTCGAGACCGTCAGGACGAGACTGCGCGAGCGCGCGGATGAACCCTATCGGCGGGAATGGCTGTCTGACTGGACCCACTACCACGAAAACCACGCGGCCGCCCTGTTCGCGAGGCTGTATGGCCAGTCGCCTCACGAGTACTTCCTCGGCTGCAAGCTGGAGCTCGCCAAGAAGCTGCTGGCGGACGAGAACTTGAGCGCGCTAGAGACGTCCGAACGGCTGCGCTTCGGCTCCGTCCACCACTTCACGCGCCTGTTCAAGCGCCGGGTCGGCTGTTCGCCGGGCGCTTACAGGCGGATGGGGAGATTGGTGTAAAGGCGGCGGAGACGCGGAGTTGCGGGGGGGAGACGAAGGACGCAGAGTTGCGGGGAAGACGAAGGACGCAGAGTTGCGGGGGAGACGAAGGACGCAGAGTTGCGGGGGAGACGAAGGGCGCAGAGTTGCGGGGGAGACCAAGGGCCAGAGTTGCGGGGGAGACCAAGGGCCAGAGTTGCGGGGGAGACGAAGGGCGCAGAGTTGCGGGGGAGACCAAGGGCGCAGAGTTGCGGGGGAGACGAAGGACGCAGAGTTGCGGGGAAGACGAAGGACGCAGAGTTGCGGGGGAGACCAAGGGCGTGTACTGCCGCGATAAATGGCGCGGCATTGTGGCGCTGTACAGCGCTACTTCGGCTGAGTTGGTGGCGCGAGCCGGCATTGTGGCGCTGTATAGCGCTACTTCGGGCGAGTTGGGGGTGCGAGCCGGCATTGTGGCGCTGTACAGCGCCACTTCGGGCGAGTGGGCGGCGCGGTCCGGCATTGTGGCGCTGTACAGCGCTACTTCGGCCGAGTTGGGGGCGCGAGCCGGCATTGTGGCGCTGTACAGCGCTACTTAGGCCGAGTTGGTGGCGCGAGCCGGCATTGTGGCGCTGTACAGCGCTACTTCGGCCGAGTTGGTGGCGCGAGCCGGCATTGTGGCGCTGTACAGCGCTACTTCGGGCTAGTTGGTGGCGCGATCCCACAATGTAGCGCTGTACAACGCTACTTCGGGCTAGTTGGTGGCGCGAGCCGGCATTGTGACGCTGTGCAGCGCTACTTCGGGCTAGTTGGTGGCGCGAGCCGGCATTGTGACGCTGTGCAACGCCACTTCGGGCTAGTTGGTGGCGCGGTCCGGCATTGTGGCGCTGTACAGCGCTACTTCGGCCGAGCTGGTGGCGCGATCCGGCATTGTGGCGCTGTGCAGCGCCACTTCGGGCGAGTTGATGGCGCGGTCCGGCATTGTGGCGCTGTATAGCGCAACTTCGGGCGAGTTGGGGGTGCGATCCGGCATTGTGGCGCTGTGCAGCGCTATTTCGGGCGAGTTGGGGGTGCGATCCGGCATTGTGGCGCTGTGCAGCGCCACTTCGGGCGAGTTGATGGCGCGGTCCTGCATTGCGCGCTATGCAGCGCTACTTCGGCCGAGTTGATGGCGCGGTCCGGCATTATGGCGCTGTACAAAACAACAACCGTCGAGGGCTGCGCCCTGGCGGTTGTCGGCTATGGTCGGATTCGATTGTCGCTCCCAAAGCGCTACTCCTGCGTCTTGACAGGAATGCCCGCCGCCACGAACTCGTCCAGGTCGCGGTTCGCCTTGGTCTGGTTGCACAGGTTGCAGGCGCAGACGCAGTTGTCCGGCGTCGTATGCCCGCCCTTGGAGCGCGGCAGCAGATGGTCGATCGTATCGCCGTAATCGCCACAGAAATAGCAGGTGTACTTGTCCCGGTTCAAGATCATCAGCCGGAAATCCCGGTTGCTGAGCAGCCTGCGTATCGTATGGCGGTTGACGACGACGGCTGCGTGCTCCCGCACCAGGGTGACCGCCATCTCCAGGTCGATCTCCTGGTACCAGCCGCGGCCCTTGTCGGTCCGGCCGCGCATGCGGACGAATCCCTCGCGCGTCGCCTGGAGCTGCGACGCGTCGTGCGGGTCGATGCCTCGCGCCGTGCCGCCCGGCGCGCTCGCCCGGGCGCGGGCCGAGCCGCGCGGCTGAACCCGCGGCGCAGCCTCGTTGGCCGCCGCCTGGCGCGGCTTGGCCTGCTGCGGCCTTGCGGCGGCGGCCTTCGGCTGCGGCGCGGCCGCTCGTGCGGGCGCTGCCTGCGCTGCCGGCAGCACGGCTTCCTTCGCCGGCTGCTGCTGCGCTGCAGCGCCACCGCCGCCGCGGCCCTTGCGCCGGCCGCGCCGCTTGCGCTTCGGCGCGCCGGCAGCCGCGGGCGCCGCAGGCTCCTCCGCCGGCGCCGCAGGCGCGGCCTGCTCCGGCGCAGTCAGCGCGCTCGCGCCGGCCGCAGCAGCCGAACCGCGCTTGCGCCGCCCGCGGCGCTTGCGCTTAGGCGCATCGGCAGCCGCAGGCGCCGGCTCCTCCGCCGGCGCCGCGGGCGCGGCCTGCTCCGCCTGCGGCTGCTGCGCATCGCTGCCCGCGGCGGGCGCTCCCCCGCGCCGCCGCCGGCGCTTGCGCGCGGGGCGCGGCGCCTCCTCGGGCGCGACGGCAAGCGCAGCCGCTTCGTCGAGCGCCGCCTCGGGCGCAGCCGCAGGCAGCCCGCGACGGCGCCGGCCGCGCTTGCCGCCCGGCGCCGCGCCTTCGGCGAAGCCGCCGGCGGGTACGCCCGCCTCCGCCGCTGCAGCGGGGGTGTCCGTCTCGCCCGGCGCGCGATCGGCGCCGGACGCCGCTGCAGGCAAGGACGCCCTGCACTGCTTGCAGATGCCCCTGCGCGCGTTCGCTCCCGCCCGCCGTCCGGATCTGCGGCGGAACTCCGATGTCGGTTTAAGCTCGAAGCAGCTCACGCATTGCTTCAATTCCGCGGACGCCGCCCGGCTCTCAGGTGTCGATGTCGGCTTGCTCAACGCTGTCAGCTCCGTATCTCGTTAGAAGTGTTATGACCATTATACTTGATTTGCCAACGTTTGGCTTGGCCGCTCCCTGCCCCTGGCAAAGCCGCGCTCACCGCGTACGTCCTCCAGCCTCCCCGGAACCGTCTATTCCGGCAGTTGCGCGTCACGCCTCGGCATTACATTTCACATGACTGCGGTAACTTACCAATTACTGCTCCCCCGTGCCACAATATGCCATAGTCGAGCCCGCTCGCGCGGCGTTCGAGACGGAACGAACGAAGGAGAGACGAAGCATGAAATTCAACAAAACCGCGCTGCGCCTGACTGCGGCAGCGGCGCTGGCCGTCGCGCTGATCGCGCCCGGTGCGGCCCAGGCGGCGAACGCCGTCGTCAAGACCGACAGTGAAAAGGGATTCGCCGCCCTGCAGGTCGGCGACCGCGTATTCGTGCACGACAGCGAGAAGCAGCTGTTCCAGACGAACGGCAAATTCCACGACGGCAAGCTGATCGACCTGTTCACGCTGCCCTACGGCCCCGCGACGATCCCGCTGATCCTCGTTTACAACGACAAGGCCGGCTTGACGGTGTTCAGCGACCTGTGGCCCGAGTTCGCCAAGGGCAAGGAAAAGAACACCACCGAGGAATACATGAGCGGCCATATCTCGTTCAAACCGATGAAGAAGGCAGCCAACCGGACGAACCACAACTATGCCGAGCAGGTCGGAGATACCGTGCACGTGTATACGGCCAATGACTTTGGCGATCTGAAAAAAGGCTATCATGAATCCTATGCGGTCAAGGGTACGTTGCGCGGCCTGATCCTGTACGATTGCTGCCCGTATGCGGTTCTCGAGAGCCCTGACGGCGGACTGGACGTCTACCATGCCGGCAAGGAAGGTCCGATGAAGGCGGGACATATCAATCTCTAAAATGACGGATCCGCAGACCCGGAGCCCTTGCGCTCCCCTGCGGATTTTTCCGTTGGCCCGCCGCCGTCCGCCCCCCACTCCTCGGGCAGCAGCCGCCGATAAGGCGAGCGCCGGTACCGGTCGTCGATCAGCACCAGCACGCCGCGGTCGCTCTCCGTCCGGATCAGCCTCCCTCCGGCCTGCAGCACCTTGTTCATGCCCGGGTAGACGTACGCATAGTCGAATCCCGGCAGTCCGGCTTCATCGTAATGCGTACGCATCAAATCCCGCTCGAAGCTCGGCTGCGGCATGCCCACCCCGACGATCGCAACGCCCTGCAGCCGGTCGCCGGCCAGATCGATGCCTTCCGAGAAGACGCCGCCCAGCACCGCGAAGCCGATCAAGGTTGCTCCCTCCTCGGCTTCGAACGCGGAGAGGTAGGCGCCGCGTTCTTCCTCGGTCATGTCCGGCCGCTGCGCCATCGTGCGCCATACGCCTCCGCCCTGTTCGAGAAATGTCTCGTAAACGGCGTTCAAATAGGCATAGGACGGGAAAAAATACAAATAACGTCCGGGTCGCCCGGAGATGAGATCGAGCAACCGAGAAGCGATCCGGCCGCGGCTCGCTTCCCTGTCCGCGTAACGGGTGGACAGCGGGACGACCTCCGTCTCCCACTGCTCGGCCCGAAACGGGGAGGGCACCGAGACCGAATAATCCGTCTCCTCCGCGCCGATGAGATCCATGTAGTAACCGAGCGGAAAAAGCGTCGCGGAAAAGCATATCTGCGAACGATAGCCCTTGCGCATCTGCCGCAGCAGCCGCGAAGGGTCCATGCAGAACAGCTTGATCCGCACGTCGCCGCGCTGCCGTTCGGCATAGACGATATGCCTTTCCTCGTCGTACAGCTTGACGATTCGCATCCAGTGTACAGCCGCAAAATAGGCCTCGAGCAGCAGCGCGTACGGGTCCGCTTCGGCAGTCGGTCCGTCCCCGGCATCCGCGGACGTATCCGCGGCGACAACGGAATTGACCGCGCCGGAGGAAGGAATAGCCAGCGTCTCCCATGCGCGCAGGGCGTCGTCCGCTCCAGCAGCGCTCCGTTCACGACCGGCCAATGCCGTCTCGGCCGCTTCGGCGAATGCCTCCACCGCTTCATTCAACGCTTCCGGCAATCCCTCGGGCAGCACGAGAAAAGCGCCTTGCTCTTCGTCCCGCTTGCGAATGGCAAGCAGAGCGGCGTCGACGGACTTGGCCGCGGCGCGCACGGCATTGTCCTTGCCCTTGAAGGCGCGTACGAGATTCAGAAAGTCTCGCTTGGTCAGCTCGGCGGAGTACATCTCGCGGGCGCGGTCCGGCAGATTGTGCGCCTCGTCGACCAGCAGCGCGCAGGAAGCCTTCCATTCGGCGGCCACTCGCTTGAGGGAGATACGAGGATCGAAGATATAGTTATAGTCGCAAATGACGGCATCGGCGACATAAGCGGCCTCCAGCGACATTTCGAACGGACAGACCCGGTGCTTGGCCGCGTAACGCAGCAGCTCGTCCTTGCCAATCAACGTTTCGTTCGACAGCAGATCCAGGATCGCGCCGTTGATCCGGTCGAAAAAGCCTTCCGCATACATGCATAAGCCGCCTGCGCAGCCCCCGCCGCCGGCTTGTTCGGCAGCCGCCGAGCACAGCTTGTCCTTGGCCGTGATCGTCACCGCATGCATTTGCAGCCCGCCGTCCTGCAGCCGCCTGAGCGCGTCCTCGGCGGACGCGCGCGTGGTGGTGCGGGCCGTCAGGTAAAAAAGGCGCGACAGCCGGCCTTCGCCGATCGACTTCACGGCGGGATAGAGCGTCGACATCGTCTTGCCGATGCCGGTCGGCGCTCTGGCGAACAGCTGGTGGCCTGCCTCGATGCTGCGGTAGACGGCGGCCGCGAGCTTCCGTTGGCCCGTACGGTACGCGGGATACGGGAAAACCAATCCCGCGATGCTGGCGTCCCGGGCGGCGCGATGCCGCAGCTGGAGCTCCGCTAAAGGCGCATAGCTCTCTACGTAGCTCCGAATGCGGCGTTCAAGCTCGACGAATTCGGCCGTCCGCTCGAAGGATCGGCGCGCGGCACCTTCCCCTCCCGTTTCCACGTAGGTCATTTTCACCCGTATGCGGTCCAGACCCTCTGCATTCGCGTACATATAAGCGTAGCAATAGGCTTGCGCCCAATGGACCTCGGGCGTCTCCGCCTCCAGTAGCGGCAGACTCCCGCCCGTAGACTTGATCTCCTCGATCGTGACGCCGCCATCCTCGCCGGTCAGCAAGCCGTCGCATCTGCCTTCGATCGCAAACAGCAGCTCTCCCCACAGAATCTCGGCGCGCAGCTGCACTTCGCTGCGGTCCCGCTCCCCGTAAGCCTCCTGTACCTGCTGATGCGCCTTGACGCCGTCCGCCATCGATGCGGTCTGGCGAAATCCGCTTGCCAGATCGCCGCTCCGCAGCGCATATTCGACCAGCGGCCTCACCGCGATCGTGACCGTCCCTCGCATATCGCCGTCCTCCAAGCCGCCTCGCGCTTTACCGCCGGAACATTTGTTCTCTCATTGTATCACGTCGCGGGCGTCATGGGAAAAGGCGAACGCCAAACAAACCCGCTTGGACGCGGAGCGCGCCAGCGGGTTCGTCCGTCGGGACAGGGCGGGGTCAGGGCTGTTTTTCCGACAGTTTCTCCTGCGCCAGCCGAATCATCTCGCGCACCATCGAGCCGCCGATCTTGCCGCCGACATGGCCCGCGTCTTCGGTCGTCAGATGACCGTTATCTCCCGGCGTCAGCGGCACGCCAAGCGACTTGGCGACCTCGTACTTTACGTCGTCCGGATGCGCGGGATCCACCGCATAGCCTTCCTTGCGCATGACCTCGGCCTTAAACGCGTTCACGCCTTGCTCGGCGCCGGGAACGGCCAGCCGCCTCGATCTTCTTCTGGACATGCCTCGCACCACCTTTTTATCGGATGATGCTAGCTTGCGCGTTCGCCGCGCCGTTATTCCAAAAAGAAAAGGAGCGGACAGCAGATGCTGCCAACTCCCTTTTGCGACGCTTATTTGCTCAGCAGCTCGACGACGTCTTGCAGCTGCCATTGCAGCGCTGCGGCGCTGAAGTCGTTCCAGTGACCGCTGTCCACGAGATACACTTGGTTTTTCTGAACCGCGGGGATGTTTTTCCAAGCCGAGTTTTTGAGCGCATCGTACGTGTCTCTGTCGGGTTGGCCGTCGACCATGATGAACAGGCGATCGGCGTCGGCCACGTTTGCCGGCACGGCCTCTTGCGTAACTTCGGTCGTGGCGGTCAGCGTCTTGACGTGCTCGGTCGGCAGGAAGCCGATATCCTCATAGAGCGGCGTGAACACCTTGGTCGGGTGTTCGTAAATTTTCTTGCTCCAAAATTGCAGAATGCCGACCTTCTCGCCTTCCGCGATCTTGCCCTTCAGCTTCTCCTTGGCGTCCGCGGCTTCGGCCTTGAAGCTGTCCAGGAATGCCTGTTTCTGGTCTTCGACGTTCAACAGCGCGGCCAGATCGTCCAGCTGCTCGTATGGCGTTCGGCCGAACGTAGTCGCGTAGGTCGGTGCGATCTTCTGCAGCGCGTCGACGACTTCGGGCTTGAAGTAATTGCTCACGATGATCAGATCGGGCGTCGCGCCCAGTACCTTCTCGTTGTCGGCTTCCTGGTCGCCTACGCTCTCGATGCCGGCGACGGCTTCCGGCTCGTCCTTGTACTTGTCGAGGTAGTAGTTGATCGTGCCGACCGGCTTGACCCCAAGCGCCAGCAGATCGCCGAAGTTGTTGAGCGCGACGACGCGCTGCGCCTTCACGGGCACCTCGACCTCGCGGCCCATGCCGTCGGTGACTTTTTTTGTCGTCGCGCCCGTATCGGACGATGCGGATGCGGATGCCGAAGCGCTCGCGCTTGCCGAAGCACTCTCGCTCCCGGACGGGGATGCGCCGGAAGATGCGTTATTGTTGTTCTTGCTGCCGCAGGCGGCAACGACGCTGACGAGCAGCAGGATGAAGGTGAGGAGCAAGCCGGATTTGCGAAGCTTTTTAGACATGTAAGTATTCTCTCCTTGGAGGGTTTGTTAAGGTTCTGCATGATCGCCGCGAACATAAACGATAACGATTCTCAATATCACTTGGACTATATTACCGGATAATTGGCGAAATGGCAAGACGCCAGCCCGGAACAAAAACAAATCCAATTATAAAGTTATTATTTATGAAAACTGTTCCATTTCCTGGTCAATTGCATTTATTCCACAAATCACTTTTATTTGTAATAATATAGAATTATTATAAATGAGAGAGCAATTATGAGGAAAAGGTTTTTCTCATTGACTGATCTCTTTACCGATCCAGCCGATTTTTCCGGTGAGGTCGTTTATAACCCTTAATCAAGTTTAAGGAGGATAACTTTATGAAAATCAAAAAACTAATTGTGGTTTCTGCCCTGGCGATATCAATTACTGGAGCTGGTATACTGGCCACCAAAGTTACGGATGCATCAAATGAGCCAAACTTGGCAGAGAAATTAGATCAAGGAACCGCTCATATCAACTACGAACAACCCATGTTTGACCGTATCAAGGACAAAAGCGTCGTAAAGAAGATCCAGGACAGCTGGGATCGCGCACTGAAAGTGCTTGAAGCAAACAAGATCGAAGCTGTACAAGACGACAAGGCTTGGGAACTCATCAACAGCGGAGATGTGGATATTGAGTTTACCAATCATTTGACGCAAAAAGAAGCCTTCTCATTTAATGCTGCCTTTAATTCCGAAGTAAAGAAAGAAGCATTAAAGTCTGGCGACTATTGGCCGGCACTGCTTCTTAACAAATCCGAAGGAAAAGCGATACTGTTCTGGGAGCGGGTAAACGGCGAGGTGGTCGTCGTGAATCTAAATCAAAATCTTAGCAAGGGTACGACACCGAGTTGGTCTGTGGAAGGCCCGGCGCTAGAGTATAAATAAAAAAGTCGTTCCTAGTCCGGCATACACCGGACAGGAACGACTTTTTTCTGAGCGAAAACCCTATTCAAGCACCGCGAACAGACCCTTGATGTGCGTCAGATAGCGGATGTTGCTCATTTCCTTCATCAGCGTCGCAGGGAAGCCCTTAAAGCGGGTGCCGCTCGCACCGACGGTGCCGACCGCGTCCTTGCGGCCGAGGCTGCCCAGCGTACCGGAGAATACCGGTTGGAACGTGTCTTGCACGCCGCCCTTGATTACGGCAGCCAGGTTGTGGCCGATGAGCTCGCCCATTTGCCAGGCCAGCTGTGCAGTCGGCGGATACGGACGCGCGCCTTCGCCAGGGATGACGACCGCGCAGTCGCCTGCGAGATAGACGTCAGGGTGCGAAGTCGATTGGAGCGTATCGGTAACCGAGGCGCGGCCGCGGTTCACTTCGATGCCGCAGTTCGCGACGATCTCGTGGCCTTGGACGCCGCCGGTCCAGATGATGGTGTTGGACTTGAGCGTGCGGCCGTCCTTCAGGGAGACGGTGTCCTTGGAAGCTTCGGTGATCGCTACGCTGATGATGAACTCGACGCCGCGCTTCTCGAGGCTCGCTTGGGCGCGGGCGATGAGCTCCGGCGGGAAGATCGGCAGAATCGCCGGGCCGGCTTCCACGACGTAGAGCTTGATGTCGGCCGGGTCGATGCCCTTGGCGCGTGCGACTTCAGGCAGCTTGTCGGCGAATTCGCCGACGAGCTCGATGCCCGTCAGGCCGCCGCCGCCGACGACGATCGTTGCGTCGGCCGGGTCCTTGGACGCCTTGTAGGCGTCAAGGCGCGCATGAACGTGCTCGCGGATCTTGTTGGCGTCGCTGACGGACTTCAGCACGAAGCTGTTCTCTTGCAGTCCCGGAATGCCAAAGTAAGCCGTCTCGGAACCGAGGGCGATGACGAGGTTGTCGTACGTGTACGAGCCGCCGCCTGCCGTCGTTACCTTTTTGTCGTTCGGCTTGATCTCCTTGACCGTATCGATGATCACATTGATGCCTTGGTTCTTCAGCAACTTGGCAAGCGGCAGCGCAACAGCAGGTTCGCTGATCGTGCCTGCAGCCAGCCGGTGCAGCTCGGTAATGATCTGGTGGGTCGGATAACGGTTGATGACCGTAATCGCCGCTTCGTGGACGCTCAGGTGCTGACGAGCCGTCAGCGCGCTCAGCAATCCGCCGTAACCGCCGCCCAGGATCAAGATTTGTTTAGCCATGGTCCATCCTCCGTTCGTGAGTCAGTGGTTTGGGGATTAGCGTTGCTGCTGGCGCTCCGCCAGTACGTTCAGGAATGCTTGGGTGTAGCGCAGCGTCTTCTGCACTTGCGGATCCTTCAGCATCTTGAGCAGACCGAACAGGCCCACAGCCTGCGTGTCGGCTTCGGCGCGGTCGCCCGCTTCGATGGCTGCAGATGCGAGACCCTTGGCCTTGTCGACGACCGGCGTGAAAAACTCGACGATGCCCGCCTTCGTATCGTTGATGAAAACTTGGTCCTTCGCGAGGCCGGAAGCGAAGTCGTACGCCGCGGTCAGCGTCGTCACCATCTCGGTCAGCTTGGGCAGGTTGTCCACCAGCGTAGTGAGCGATTGTTGAACTTCCGGCTTCATCAGTTGATCCAGCACATCCTGGGCCTTTTGCGCGTCGACGGCTTGCTCGGCGCCTTGCGATTGCGGTGTGGTAGTCATGAGACAAAGTCCTCCTTTACAGTAAGGTCATGCGGTCTCTTGCGATTCTCCGTCTCGGCGGACGAAGGGGCACGGGGAGGCGGGCGACATTTGTACCATTTTTCACATAAAAAGGCGTGCCGCTATTCCTTTGGCTTCTTCGTATTCGATCCGGAAGGTCGAAATGAACCCTTGTTCCCCATTTTACACCCGTTTGCGTCCCAGATGTAAAAAAATTAAAAAGGTTAATTGTGTCTATTTTGTGTCAGAGCTTGTCGGATTGTTGGACGCTTGCGCGGAAGTTGACGAGACGTAGGCGGCGCGGCTCGAACCGAGCCCGAACAGCGCAGCCAGCGCCACGACAACGACCATCACGACAAGCGGCGTCTGCCAGCCGCCGGAGCGGTCGTGAACGAAGCCGATAAAAGCAGGGCCGACGGCCGCCACGAGGTAGCCCACGAACTGGGCCATGCCCGACAGCTCCGTCGCCTCGGATGCGGTGCGCGTACGCAGCGAGAAAAACACGAGGCAGAGGCTGAAGCTCGCGCCCGCGCCGATCCCGATCAGGAGCACCCACGCAACCGTAAGAGGCCCGGTGCCGGAATCGAAAAGCAGGCCCCCGTAACCGACGAGCAGCATCGCCATGACGACCGCCATGATGCCCCGCTGGCTCGGACGCCGCGCAGCCAGCACCGGCGCGAGGAAGTTCGCGGGCAAGCCGATGATCTGCATGAGCGACAGCATCCACCCCGCCGTGCCCGGGCTCATCCCGCGGTCCTGCAGAAGCTCCGGCAGCCAGGTGACGTTGACGTAAAAAATGATCGATTGGAAGCCCATGAAGAGCGATACCTGCCACGCTAGCGGGGACCGCCAAGGGCGCGCGGACGCCGAAGCCGGACGGCTGACGCCCCGCTCGCGCCGGCCGCGGCTGACCTGCGGCAGCCAGGCGACCATCGCCAGCGCCGAGGCGAGCCCCCATACGCCGAGCGCGCCGCGCCAGCCGAAGCCCGGCGCGTCCGCGATCGGAATGCTGACGCCGGATGCGATGCCGGCGACGAGCGTCAGCGCGACCGAATAGATGCCGGTCATGAGGCCTGCGCGGTTCTCGAAGTCCCGCTTGATGAGCGCGGGCACGAGCACGTTGCCCACGCCGATGCCGATACCGATCAATACGGTGCCCGCGAACAACAGCGCCGAATAAGGCGCGGCACGCACGATCACGCCCACCGTGATCAAGGCCATGCCGGCAAGCAGCATGTTCTCCGCGCCGAAGCGGCGCGACAGCTTGGGCGCTACCGGCGAGATCACGGCGAAGGCAAGCAGGCCGAGCGTCGTGAGCATGCCGGCGCCCGCGCCGGACAGGCTCAGGTCGTCCTTGATCCGGCCGACGACCGGACCGACCGCCGTTAAGGCGCCGCGCAGGTTGGCCGCGATGAGCACGATGCCGACGGCCAGCCAGAGCAGCCGTCCGCGTTTCGCTTTCACCTCGCGCTCGCGTTCCTGGGCAATCTCCAGCTCGAGCTCGCGCCGGGATTGCGCGCCTTCTTGTTCAGAATGCGCGTACGCATCCGCCGCCGGCCGCGAATTGTGTATTTTCGTCTGTTTGTTCAATTCTTTCATCCTCCAGCGCGTCCGCGGCTCGCTTGAATAGCGTGCGCTTTCGTCCGTCATGCGATTCAACCTTCAGGCGTCGCCATCCGTTCCGCTTAGCATTGTAACACAGTGCGGTCCCCTCCAAATTTCAAAAAGCCGAAAAAAAGAGAAGCAACATGAATTTTACATCATTTTGAATCCATTCCCACGCTTGTATGCTAGACGTAATTCAAGCCGCCCGCCGCTCGCCGGGCAGCGCAGCAAGGAGAGATGGAAGTGGCAAAATGGTCGCTCGGCAAAAGAGAGCACGCAAGCTGGGCCTTGTTTATCGCACCGGCGTTTCTGATCTATACGATTATCTTTTTGGGGCCCGTCGTCACCAGCTTTTATTACAGCATGACGAACTGGAACGGGCTCTCCAAGACGATGGACTTCGTCGGCCTGCGCAACTTCGCGCATCTGGCGTCGGACGCGGCCTTCCTCAAGGCGCTCCGCAATACGTTCCTGTTCACGGTACTCGTCGTCCTGCTCCAGAACGGACTGGCGATCCCCCTCGCGCTGGCGCTTGACGCCAAGCTGAAGACCAAAGCGCTGCTGCGCGCGGTGTTCTTCTCGCCCGCCATTCTTAGTCCGCTGGTCGTCGGCTATACGTGGCTCTATATCTACCAGCCGCAGAGCGGCCTGCTCAACAGTCTGCTTCGGGCCGTCGGTCTGGGAGACTGGGAGCAGCCCTGGCTCGGCGATCCCCGGTTCGCCCTGTACGCCATCGTGCTGATCGTGCTGTGGCAATATGTCGGGTACTCGATGGTCATTTTCGTGGCCAATCTCCAATCGATTCCGGGCGATTACTACGAGGCCGCAGATATTGACGGGGCCGGCGGCTGGCGTAAGTTCAGATCGATTACCTTCCCGCTCATGGCGCCGTCGCTCACGATCAATATCGTGCTGGCCAGCATCGGCTCCCTGAAGGCTTTCGATATCATTTACGTAACGACGAAGGGCGGACCTTTTCAGGCGACGGAGACGATCACGACGCTGCTGTTCAGTACGGCCTTCTCCCGCAACCAGTTCGGCTACGGCACCTCGATCGGCGTCGTTATGTTTTTCCTCGTCCTGATCGTCTCCGTCCTGCAGATCTTCCTGCTTCGCAAAAGAGAGGTGACCGCCTGAATGAATACCGCGCGACGCAACACCATCGTCCTTGAAGCCGTCATGATCGCCGCAGCCACCGTCTTTTTTATTCCGTTCTACTTCATCGTCGCCATGACATTCAAATCGCCCGAGGAGATGGCGGGTTTTCCCCTCTCCCTGCCCGGCTCGCTCCGGTTCGACAACTATGCGGACACCTGGCGCATGATGCGGTTCCCGACCGTGCTCGGCAACACGCTGCTCATCACCGCGAGCGCCGTGGCGGCGCTCGTCCTGTTCGGCTCGCTCGCCGCCTACCCGCTTGCCAGGAAATCGAACCGAATTTATAATTTTCTGTACATTTATTTTATCGCCGGCATTATGGTGCCGTTCCAGCTGGCCATGGTCCCGCTGTACCGATTCGTCAACGCGCTGCATCTGGTAAATACCTACCACGGCGCGGTGCTGATCTATTCGGCGATCAACCTGCCGATGGCGATCTTTCTTTATGCCGGATTTCTGAAGGCCACGCCCAGAGAGCTGGAGGAGGCCGCCTGGATCGACGGCTGCTCCCGCTTCAGAGCGTTCTGGGTCGCCGTGTTCCCGATCGTCAAGCCCGCGACTGCGACGGTCGCGGTGCTGTGCTCGCTCAGCACGTGGAACGATTTTATCATCCCGCTGCTGTTCCTCCAGGATCAGGACCGGCGGACGATCACGATCGAGCTGTACATGTTCGTCGGCGAGCATGTCACCAACTGGTCCCTGCTGTTTCCCGGCATGGTGCTGTCGGTGATTCCGCTGCTGGCCGCTTACCTTTTCCTCCAAAAGTATATTATTAAAGGAATCGCCGCCGGCTCCGTCAAAGGGTAGGCGGGCAAGGCGACGCTCGTTCAGCAGGTTCATCATCCTCAGGGGGCGACGCCATGAATCCGCGGCCCTTCCCGATTCGGGAATGGAATCTTAACGCCAAGCTCATCTCACTCTATTCGGTCACGATCATCGTGCCTGTCATTCTGCTGACGATGTTCGGCTTCCAGCGCTACAATGAAAACCTGCAGCGCAAGGTCGGCGAATACGGCCTGAGCCTTACCGATCAGGTGAGCAAAAATCTCGACACGTACGTACAGCAGATCGATCGCATGGCCTCGACCTTTTATCTCGACGTCTGGGACACGATCAGCCCCAAGATCGACCGCGGCAACCCCGCCGACGCCTTCCGCGAGAAGGTGATGGTCGATCGCGCGCTCCGCAATATTTTGCTGGCCATCCCCTTCTCCGATCTGCTCGGCGCGTACTGGATCGGGGACGGCCAGGTGATGTACTCCCAATACGGCACTGGCGAATGGATCGACCATACGGGCTTCGAGGAGGCCGGCTGGTACGAACAGGTGCTGAAGATGGACGGCAAGGGACTGTTAATCCCGCCGTACAAGGTGAATACGAGGTCGGGCGAAAAATTCGTGCTGTCCTATGCGCGCAGCATCGTCAACGTGAGCAATCGGCAGTCCTACGGCGTCCTGCTGCTCGATTTTTCGACGGACGGCCTTAAAGACCTGACGGAAAATCTGAAAAGCTCCGCAGCCGGCACGCTGTTCATTCTCGACGGCAGCGGACGCATCGCCTACCATCCGGACCCTGCGCGCATGCTCCAGCCCTTCCCGCTTCAGACGGATGCTTCCTACGGCTACTACAAGGACGATATCGGCGGCGTCGCCACGATGATCCACTATGTCCGTTCCCCCGCGACGGGCTGGACGCTCGTCAACACGATCGAGGTCAGCCATCTGTCCAACGAGCTCGTCATTCTCCGCAGGCTGCTGTGGAATTCGGCCATCGTGCTGCTGCTCGTCTCCATCACGCTGACCGGACTGCTGACGACGACGATCAACCGCCCCCTGAAGGAGCTGAAGCGCCTGATGCATCGGGTCGAGATGGGCGACTACAACGTCAAGTTCCAGACGCGCTCGAACGATGAGATGAACCGGCTCGGCCGCAGCTTCAACGCGATGGTGGCCAAGCTCAACGAGTTGGTCAACCATGTGCTTCATATGAAAATCTACCGTCAGCAAGCGCAGGTGTCCGTGCTGCGAAGCCAGATCAATCCGCACTTTTTGTACAATACGCTCGAATCGATCAACATGAAGGCCGAGATGAACGGCGACTACGAGGTCGCCGACATGGTGACGCTGCTGGGCAAGCTGTTCCGGCTCTCCCTTCGCTCGGAGGCCGAGACGGTTCCGCTATTTCGCGAGCTGGAATATGTAAGCGTGTTTATGCGCCTCCAGCGTATCCGGTTCCCCCGCATGACGTTCGAGACGGACATTCCGGACAGCTTGCTGGCGCTGGACGTTCCGCAGTGGATCGTTCAGCCGCTCATCGAGAATGCGATCATTCACGGACGCGTACCCGCCAAAAAGGAGGGCTGGATTCGAGTTCGGGCGAAGGCCGGCGCAGGCGGCGAATTGACGATCTTCGTGGAGGACAACGGCACGGGCATCGCCCCGGACCGGCTAGAGTGGCTCCGCGTCCGCCTGAGCGCGGCGGAGACCGAGGAGGCGGAAGACGGCGAGCATATCGGCCTGCGCAACGTCCATCGCCGGATCCGGTTCCTGTGCGGCGACGGCTACGGGCTGTTCGTCTCGAACCGCGCCGAAGGGGGCACGGTCGTAGAGATCCGGTTGACCGACATCCATAAGGAGCGTGATCGCGGTGCCTAAGCTATTGATCGTGGACGACGAGGAGATGATCCGGGCGGGACTGTCGCAGATCGTGCCCCGGCTGCTGCCGTCCTGGCAAGTGATCGGCGCGTGCGAGGATGCAGCGTCCGCGTGGTCGGCCATCGCCGCAGAACGTCCGGATCTGCTTATTCTCGATATCGGCATGCCCGGCGAGAGCGGCCTCGCGCTCGCCGATCGTCTGGCGCGCGAGAAGCCGGATATCGCGATCGTCATGCTGACCGGCTTCGACAAGTTCGATCACGTTCAGGCCGCGCTCCGCAGCGGCGTCAGCGATTATCTGCTCAAGCCCGTGCAGCGCGACGAGCTGAAGGCGGCGATTATGAAGGCCGAGGAACGCATCGAAGCGAAGCGCAGGCAGCGCGACCTGCTGTTCGTGCAAGCGCTCGGCGAATGGATTGTTGCAGGCAAGCCGGAGCGGCTTCAGGCCCTCAATCGCTTGCTGGCCGAGGACGGGCTCCTGCGTCCGGGAGCGAGCTTTAATTTGAAGCTGACGATCTACTTGCGGGACGGCGACGGCGCCTGTGCGTCCGATCTCGTACCCGGCAAGGGGGTTCGCCAGGTGCGCGTCGAAGCGGATCTCGACGCGCTTCGGCGCGCGGGCGCCGTCGTCCGCAAATGGGTCGTCGTGCCGCTCGCCGAGACGTGCGACCTGCTGTTCGTTGCGGGCGAGGGGCTGCCGGTCGCCGCGGAGCTGCCGGTGACAGAAGACGAACGAGCGGCGTGCACCCTGTCCGGCTGCGGCGACCCCGTCGCCGATCCCGCGGACCTGCCCACGCTGTTCAGGACCGTCCAGGGACGTCTGCTAAGCGGAACGGCAACGATGGAGGCGGCTTCCGAGGCGGAGTCCGAGCACGCGGCCCGGCTGACGGCCGCGCTGGAGACGAACGATCCCGCCAGCGCCGCGGCGGCGATCCGCCAGTGGGCGGCCTGGCTCAGGACGGATGCCGCGCTGACGATGCAGGGCGCCTACCGTTTGATCTCGTTCATCACGGGACCGCAGATGAACCGCGGGATGAATCCCCTGATCCGGGCGCTGCAGCCCGAACTGGCGAGCTTGACCGGCCGGCTGCTCTTCTCCCGCGATCCGTCCGCGCTGCTGGCCGAGATCGAAGCGTTCGCCGGGCGGATCGCCTCGGCCCGGCATGCCCTGCCCGAAGAGCGCAAGATCATCGGCAGGGTGAAGGAGATGATTCGGCGCGAGTACGCCAAGCCGAGCTTTACGCTAGAGCAAGCCGCGGCGAGCGTATACTTGAACCCGACCTACTTGAGCGAGCTGTTCAAGGCGTCCACGGGACAGAAGTTCATCGATTACATAACGGACGTCCGTCTGGACGAGGCGCGCCGTTTGCTGCAGGAGACCGACATGAAGATGTACGAGGTGTGCGAAGCCGTCGGCTATACGAGCTCCAAATATTTCAGCACGCTGTTCCGCAAGCGCTTCGACAGGACGCCGACGCAATATCGCGAGCAGGCCGGCTACGGCGGATCCGCACGCGAGGAACCTTGACGCGGTCCGTCGTCCTGGAAGCGACAGCCGCCCGATACGAAGCGGCGCACAAGCGTTCCCCTACTTCCTAACATGAGCCGGATATGCCGTCCTGCGCAGCCGCGCATACGGTTTGTCCGGTTCATTCCTTTTATGAAAATCGTTCGAAATTCACGGCAAATCGTTTCGTTCGTCTGCGCGGCGCGGCCGCCGCGGCCGACATCCGAAAATAAAGGAACAAACACGAATTTTAAGTCATAGGCTTTCGCCGCCATTTTCCCTAGCATGGAATTGTGCCTTATCCCATTCGAACCGGAGGAGTAAATATGAGAAAAAAAGGGTTGGTTATCGGCTTGTCGGTGTTGATGGCTGCGTCGCTCGGCGCATGCGGCGGCAACGAAAAGAATAACGCGGCGAACGGCGGTTCCGCCTCCGCTTCGGCCCCTTCCGCGAGCGCGTCCGAATCCGCGGGCACCGCCGCGCCCGGAGGCAAGGGCGAGCAGACGGAGCTGAAGGTGACCGGGTTCAAATCCGGCGCTGAGCTGGGCGCGATTCCCGAGCTCAACGACAAGTTCATGCAGGAAAATCCGGACGTCAAAGTCGTCTACGAGGGCATGCCGGGCGGACAGTTCAAGGAATTCATCAAAACCCGGTTCGCGGCATCCGACGCTTCGGACGTCATCATGCTGCATCCCGGACTGTCGAACGTCATCGCTTACGGCAAAGCCGGTTATCTCTACGACTTGTCCGGCGAGTCCTGGATCGGGAATTTCACGGAGGCTTCGCTCAAGGCCAGCTCGGACGAGGGCAAGGTATACGGAATTCCGAACGACATGAACGTCCTCGGCGTCTTTTATAACAAAAAAATGTTCGCCGACCTGTCCATCTCCACGCCGAAGAGCTGGGACGAATTCACGGCGGCCGCCGAGAAGATCAAGGCGTCGGGCAAGCTGCCGATCTCGATCGGCAACAATGATGGCTGGATGACGCTGGCCGCGATGTACACGATGGCGCCCGCGCTTGTCTATGGCGCGAATCCGGCGTTCGACGCGCAGCTTAACGAAGGCAAGGTCACATTCGCCGAGGGCTGGAAGGACATGGCCGATAAATGGTATTCGCTGAACGACAAGGGCTATCTGACCGCGAAAAGCACGGGCGTCAGCCTCGATCAGGCCCAGCAAGCGTTTGCCAAGGGAGAAGCCGCGATGTACATCGACGGCAGCTGGTCCCTCTCAGGCATCAAGAAGACCAATCCGGATCTCGACGTAGGCATGTTCGCGATGCCGTCCAACGCCGCGGGACAGGATGTCGTCGCTTCGGCGGCCGTCGGCACGACGTTCGCGATCAACAAGGATACGAAGGTGCTGGACGCAGCCAAGAAGTATCTCGAATTCTGGAGCCGGGCCGAAAACCAAAAGGTATGGGCCGCCAGCCAGCAGGCGTTCATGACGATCAAGGGCGAGACGGGCGACCTGGACCCTGCGTTCGATGAGATCGCGGCCGTCGTGGCGGCAGGCCGGAGCTATCCCTTCCTCGATCAGGGCTGGGTATACGGGGATGCGGCGAATGCGGAGCTGATGACTTCCGCGCAAGGGGTCTACCTGAAGGCGATCGCGCCTCAGGCAATGCTGGAGAACATGGATAAATCCTGGAAGCAGGCGGCAGGTCAATAGATTCGACGGCGGCGGCAGTCCGCCGCTCACCTTAACGAGTCCCGAGTGGAGGTCAACCGATGAAAAGACCGATCGGCAAAACCCATATGCTTCTGGCGCTGGTCGCCAGCCTGCTCCTATCCCTGCTGCCCGCAGGCATGCCGGCAGCCCGGGCCGACGCGTCGCCCGTGAATCTGGCGCTCGGCCGTACCGTCACCTCGTCGAGCAGCTACGAGAATGCGGCGGAAGGCTGGGCGCGCAGCAACCTCGTCGACGGGTACAAGACGGGCCCTCGCGAACCAGGCAAGACCGAAAACGGCTGGACGACGATGCCTTCCCCGTCGCAGCCGGCCACGGGCTCTCCCGCATGGCTGGCCGTCGATCTGGGCGCCGCTTACGATATCGACGAGGTGGTCTTGTGGCCGCGCAGCGACAACGGCACCGCGAATATCGGCTTGGGCTTCCCGATCGACTTCACGATCAAGGTATCGGCGGACGGCTCGGACTGGACGACCGTCGCGTCCAAGACGGACTATCCCAAGCCGACCGCGAGCGCAGCCCAGCGCTTCGCGTTCGACTCCGTCCGAGCGAGGCATGTCCGGATCGAGGCGACCAAGCTGTCCACGGACCCGAACAATACGAAGGTGTTCCAGCTCCGCGAGCTGGAGGTGTACCAGACGATCAGCGGACTGACAGATCAAGCGTCCGTCGATACCGCCGCCGCGGCCCTCAATCCCGGCGATCTGTCGGCCTTGTACCGCAATCTGTCGTTGCCGCGCGTCGGCCTGGAGGGCACTGCGATCGCCTGGACCAGCTCCGATTCGTCCTATGTGACCGATGCCGGCCGCATCGTGAAGCGGCCGGCGCCCGGAGAGCCTGCGGCGGCGCTGACGCTGACCGCAACCGTGAGCAAGGGGAGCGCCTCCAAGGAGCGAGTATTTCCCGCGTCGGTGAAGCCCCGGGTTCCCTCGAGCGCGGAGCAGGACCGCTTCCTGATCGGCGTGTTCTGGCCGCCGGTCTGGTCGTTCACCAACGACGAGCAGTACGCGGCGATGAAGGAAGCGAATATCGATTATGTGCAGAACGTGCTGGGCTCGGAGCTGGATTCGGAGCCGCAGAACTTGAAGATGCTCGATCTGGCGGCTGCTCACGGGCTTAAGGTGTACGTCGCGGATCCGCGCGTCAACGGCTCGGACCTGGATATCGAGACGATGGTGCAGACGTATATGGATCATCCCGCAACCGGCGGCTACTACATCAAGGACGAGCCGGGCATCGGCGGTCTGCCTGACGCGGCCGCGCGCTATGCCAAGATTTTGGCCGTCGATCCCGACAAGGTGCCGTACGTGAATCTGCTCCCCGAGCAGGCGGTTGCCAACTACGAACAGGATTACGTGCAGAGCTGGATCAAGCAAGCCGGCGCCGGCAAGCTCAAGTATCTCAGCTTCGATCACTATCCGCTGCTCGCGACCGGCGGCTTCAGCGCGGGATACTTCAACAATCTGAACATTATCCGCCGCGCGGGATTGGAGGCGGACGTGAAGACCTCCTCCTACCTCCAATCGGTCGGCATCCCCGGCGGGCTTCGGCGGCCTAACGAGGCGGAAATGGACTACGTTGCGTACGCGAATCTGGCATACGGCATCAAGAACGTCGTCTGGTTCACCTACTGGACGCCGACCAATCGCGGCGAGCCCTTCACGAATGCGGTCATCGACCCCCAAGGCAACAAGACGGACCTGTACGAACCGTTCAAGGCGATGAACGCCCGCATGGCGCAGCTGGGCAAGACGTTGATTCATCTGGATGCGACGATGGTGTATCATACCGGCGCCTCGCTTCCCGCCGGGACGGCGCCCGTGCCTTCCGACTTTATCGCGCAGCCCGCGAACGCAAGCGACGATGCGATCGTCACTTATTTCACGCATCGCGAGACGGGCAAGCACTATCTGATGATCGTCAACAAAGCGTATAAAGACGCGTCCGCCAAAACGCTGAGCTTCAAGCTGGACGGCATATCGGGCGTGTCCGAGGTGTCCGCGGAGACCGGCGAGCCCGTATCCGCCGACTACGACGCCGCAACCGGCCTGCTGAGCGGCGAGTTCGCGCCGGGCGAAGGCAAGCTGTACGCGCTCGAGGACGACGGCTACGAATATGTCGGCCCCCAGCAGCCCGTGACGACGCCCGCCGACTCGCCTCCGCTGAGCCCGATCGGCAATATCGCCTTCAAGAAATCCGTGCAGGCATCCTCGGACTATCTCGCCTACGGGTGG
The DNA here is from genome assembly GCF_030014955.1 of Cohnella hashimotonis. Classification (NCBI taxonomy): domain Bacteria; kingdom Bacillati; phylum Bacillota; class Bacilli; order Caryophanales; family Paenibacillaceae; genus Cohnella; species Cohnella hashimotonis. The sequence continues at coordinate 8,583,764 of NZ_JAGRPV010000001.1, read as the reverse complement.
AATAAAAACCTGCTCGTGGACGGCATCAAGATCGGCATCAACTCCGACAACGGCGATAAGGGCTGGACCAGCGTTCCTGCTAATACGCCTCCTGCCGCGCCGGAATGGATCCGCATCGATCTGGCCGGAGAACACCAGGTCAATCGGGTGACGCTGTGGCCGCGCAACGATCAGAACACGCATGTCGGCGAAGCGTTCCCGCTCGACTTCCGCGTGCTCGTGTCGACGGACAACGCGAACTGGACGGAGGTAGCGGCTCGGACGGCGGCGCCGAAGCCGACGGACGGCGCCCCGCTCGACATCGATATCGACAGCGTCCCGGCGCGATACGTCAAGATTGAATTCACCCAGCTGCGAAAAGAAGGTGTTTACCTGGTCCAGCTGGCCGAGGTCGAGATCTTTGCCGATCCGCCCGCATCGCTGCTGGAGCTGTCGCTTACGCCGAAGGCGCTGTCCGTCGGGGGGAGCGGCCGCCTGTCGGTACGCGAGTGGCTAAGCGAATCGGAGCTGGCTCCCGTGGCATCGGCTGAATTCGCCAGCTCCGACGAGCGCGTCGCTACGGTCGACGAGACGGGCCTCGTCCACGGCGTCGGACCCGGCACCGCCGTCGTCACCGTCAAGGTTCGGCGCGAGTCCAGCATCGACGAGAAATCCGTCGAGGTCGTCGTGCGCGCGCTGCCCGAGCCCTGGCGCCTGAAGCTGAGCGGCTCAGGCACCGGCATCGCGAGGTTCGTGGAGGGAACGCTTCATCTGGAAGCGAAGGCCGCCGGCATCGAGGATGCCGTCCAGGTCGCCCGTGACGCCGGCAATACCGCGGATCAGACGCTGACGGCGACCGTAGGCTCGCATATCGTTCCCGATACGGCCGCCGGTCTGGACAGCCGGGTCGGCCTGTACCTGGCCGCGGCCGGCGAGGGACAAACCGGCTCGGTCGCGCTCACGCTCGATCCGACCGGACGCCTCACACTGTCGGCCGGACCGGATCAGATCGTCACGGGCAAGTACACGGTCAAGCCTGCCGCCATCCGGCTGGAGCGCGACAAGGATGTGTTCACGGCCTACGTCGAGCGCGGCGGCAAATGGCTGCCTATCGGCAACACGAAGGCCGCCTCGCAAGTGACGCTCTCCTGGTCCGGCGATACCGAGGCCGGCGCACTGCTGTACGCGGGCGACGGCGGACGCTATGCCATGGCCGATCTGGCGCTGCCGGAGCTGACGCATTCGAACGTGCCGAACCCGGCGGAGCAAGAGGTCGCTGCGGCAGCGGATGCTTTGAAGCTGGAAGGCCTTGACGCCGTCACGGCCAATCTGCAGCTGCCGCGGGAAGGCCTGCATGGGACTGCGATCGCTTGGTCGAGCTCCGACAAGCGCTATATCGACGATGAAGGCGTCCTGCTTCGCCGCCCCACCGCCTCGGAGGGGGATGCGAAGCTGACGCTGACGGCGACGCTTTCCAAGCAGGGCTTCACAAGGAGCCGCGAATTTGAAGTGATCGTCAAGGCGCTCCCGCCGGAGGGCAATCCGAATCCGGGCAACCCAGGCAATCCAGGCAATCCGGGAAATTCGGGAAATCAGGGAAATCCAAATAATCCTGCGAATCCAAGCAATCCAGGAAGTCCAGAAAGTCCGGGCGGCAACAACGGCGTGCCTCGCGCGCCGCTTAAGGATACGGCCGGCCACTGGGCGAGCGCTGCCATCGACAGCGCCTTGCAGCTCGGCTTCGTGAACGGCTATCAGGACGGCACGTTCCGGCCGAACGCTGCCGTCACCCGCGGCGAATTGGCGGCGATGCTGGCCCGCGCGCTCAAGCTGCCGGACGGCGCCGGCCTTACATTCGCCGATGCGAATGCCGTCCCCGGATGGGCGCAAGGTCCGATGGCCGCTGCGGTGAAGGCCGGCTTGTTCGGCGGGTTCGAAGACGGCACAATCAGGGCGCAAGGACGCATAACCCGCGCCCAGATTGCCGCCATCGTCGTTCGCTCCAAAGGGCTCGCCGCAGATCCGTCCGAGCCGCTCGCATTCGCGGATGCCGACGAGGCGCCGGCATGGGCGCGTCCGTATATCGCCGCCTGCGCGAAAGCCGGCCTCGTGGCCGGACGCGGCGGCAACCGGTTCGCGCCCAATGATGACGTGACGCGCGCGGAAGCGGTCGCGTTGATCTTGAAGCTTCTTGAATAATCGATTTTTTTCGCAGACCGGTCCTGCCCGCAGGACCGGTTTTTTTGCCGATATCGCGCTCCCGATCGCATATTCTCGCCAGGACATCGGGAAGCTATCCACGTCAGACACTCGGCGTCAAAGGAGGTGGACAGGATGACCGGACGCAACAACAAGCCCGACAACGATGGGCCTGCGGGGCATCCCGGCAGACTGGATCAATTCGGGGACAAGCTCGGCTCCCGCAACGACGAAGAATTTCGTCAGGCCGCCGATCAGAACTGCCTGACGAGCGACGAAGGCGACAGCCGCGATAACGACCACTGAAGTTTTGGAGCTGGAAGGCCGGCAGCTCGCGCGAGGAAGCGCAGATAACCAAAAAGAGAAAGGAGCCTTACATTGAGCGACACGCATGAATTCGTAGAGCAAGTCCAGGATCGCCAGCGCAAAGATAAGCGCAACAAGGCGCATCAAGGTCAAGGCACCCAGGGGCAGAAGGTGTCCTCGAGACAGCACAGCACGAATAAGTGAAATAAAGATGCGCCGCGAACGAATTCCGTTCGGCGGCGCCTTATGTTCGATCAGAACAGCAGCTTGGCCAATCTTAGCCCCGAGCGAAGCCGAGGCCGCCGCAGCTTTTCCCCCACATACCTGTAGTCCGTCAGCTGCACGCCGGCATCCTTCATCGCCGCCGTGAAGTCTGGATCCAGCATGAGCCTGTACTCCCACACCCTTTTCTCCCAATGGGGAATCCGCGCGCCAAGATCCGCATCCGGGACCGCGGGGTGGATAAACGTCTCGACGACACCTTCCGGCAGCGTAAACAGCTTGGCGATCAGCATCTCCTTAAACGCTTCGTACGTTTCCCCCGGCTCGATCTCGTAGGGATGACTCAGCAGGTAGTCCGGCACCGCCACGCCGAGCGTGTCGCACAATGCCACGGCTTTGGCCAGGGTCGCCTCTACGCCCGGCGCGTTCGCCGTTATCGCTTCGGCAGGGTCGATATGCCGAAACAGCCGAAATGGCATCCCCCTGCGCGAGCACTGCCAGAAGACTTGCGGCAGGTAGCTGCGACCGGTGGCGACGCCATACAAGCTGCCCATATGATTGTCGGCGTGCGTCACGGCGATGCCGGCCCGCGCGACAGCGTCGAACTGCGCCTTCATCTCGGCGATGACGTCGGCCTTGGCGGATCCCCGTTCAAACGCCTCGACGGTCTTATACATATAACCGTCGGCATCGTGCAGCGACGAACGGCCCGTTAGGCTCCCGAAGCGAACGGCGTCGTATTCGCTCGTAAAGGTCAGGTGCAGGCCGATGTGCGCTTCGGGGTGGCGCCTGCACCAGTCCGCGGCCTGGTCGAAGCCCTGAGCGGGCGCCATGATCGTGGCGGAGGAAACTCGGCGTTCCTCGAGCAAATGCATGATCGCTTCGTTGGCGGGCGCGCTCTGGCCAAAATCGTCGCAATTCAGAATAAGCAGTTTAGCCATCAGACGTCGATTCCTCCTTGCACATGCGGGGTCGAGCGAACGGGCTGCGGCTTCAGGAACAGGGAGATGACGAAAGAGACAACGAGCAGGGAGAGCGGTACGATACAGATCAAATAACGGAACGTCTGCGCCGGATGCGGTCCCGGCTCGTCGCCGCTCACGTAGCCGAATGCCTGTCCGACGACGAAAAAGGCGAGCGCCGAGATCAGGCCGCTGGAACGCGTGAGAAAGCCGCCGACCGCCGTGTACATCCCTTCCCTGCGGCGGCCGGTCCGCAAAGCGTCCCTGTCGATGATCTCGCTGCTTAGGAGCGCCGGGGAGACGAGAAATCCGGCCAGTCCGAAGCCGAAGCAGATGCCCGCCGCAATGCCGGTCCCGAGATTGTCGGCGAACCAGAGCGGGATAACGGACAACCCGTAGACGATAAAGGAAAAGCGCCAGCTGCGGTAGCCGCCGAGCTTTTTCACGATATAAAACCAAACCGCGACGAGCGGAATAACCGACACGAAGACGGATGCCATCAGCAGCGTGACATCGCCTTCCTCGACGCCGAGGGCGTACTTGGCGTAAAACGGAATCATCGAGCTGACGAGGCCGTTCACCGTCTGGGCGAAAGAGCAGGCCACGTAAAACAACCAGAGCTCCTTGTTCTTCAAGGTCTCGCGGAACGCCTGGACGAGCGGCAGCGGCTCTTCCTTGGCGAACGTCTCGTTCTCCCGGACATTCAGGACGAAGAGCGTCATGAAGATGCCGAATATGGCTGCGTATACGACGGACATCGTGCCGAAGCCGAGCGCCTTGTAGAGGACCGGCGTCAGCGCCGTGCCGATGAGAACGGCAATGATTTGATAAGCCTGCTGGACGGCAGAAGCCTTGGCCCGCAGGCTGTTGCCTGTGAAAAGTTCGGGGAACAGCGCGCCGTAGTTCACCCACAGGATCGTCGCTACCGCCTCAAAGAGGATGAGCGCGATTAAGAACCAGGTAAATAAAGCGCTATCATGAAGATGCGGCGGGACGGCGAACACCATGACGAAGGCCAGCATGAACAGCGGGATCGCTGCGAAAATCCACGGCCTGCGGCGACCGTGCCGCGAGCGCGTACGATCGGACAAATAGCCCGCCATCGGCTGGTTGACGGCGTCCCAGATGAGGTAGATCGTCCGCGCGAGCGTCGCGAGCCCGACGGCCAGCCCCAGCTTTTCGACGTAAAAATACGTGTAAAACGAACTGAAAGCCTGGCTGGGCACCATCATCGCGAACATCCCGAGCGCATAAGCCGTCGGAGAGTTCAGGAACTTCCTGCTCATGGGCATTCTCCCGTCGCATGTAGATTCGCGGCCTGCCCGCGGGAAGACGCCGGTCGGCGACTTCGGCGCGTCACGCCGTTCATCTACACCATTCTACAAACGGACGGTAATTTCCTCCAATCCTGCAAATGGCCGGAATGCGCGGAGACTTCATATGCGGACGGAGTTGCCCGAACGGCATTCGAGGCGGAATGATCAGAACGGATGCGGACAAAATCACCAGACCGGCCTGAGCTTGGCGGTCCCTTCTCCAAAGGATCCAACAATGTCGCGCATGCTCTTCGTCAACTGCTCGGCCTCTCGCTCCCCTAACCGCTCGCGCCATCGTTTCTCCATGGCGCCGAACTGCGCTTCGGTCGCCCGGATGCAGGCCCATCCTCGCTCGGCGAGCACGACAAGCTTGCCGCGGCCGTCGCTCGGATGCGGACGGCGCTCGACATAGCCGCGCCCTTCGAGGTAATCGATCATCTGCGTGGCGGCCTGCTTCGTAATGTCCAGGTGCTCGGCCAGCTCGATGCCCGTCGCTCCGCCGAACGAGAGCTTCTGAAACGCGTAGCCGTGCGACGGACGCACGTCGTCGAAGCCCTGCGCAGCGAGCTCGCGGTGAAGCTCGTCTACAGCCGCGCGGAAGGCGGTCGCAAACAAAAATGTCAATTCGTAACCCCAGGCGCCCGCTTCGGCCATGGCGTTTCCCTCCCCGTCTCTTGTCCTGCTTGTCGCTGTTCATTGTATCACAAGTGGCGGCAAGCGGCGGGCGCGTTCGATACGCGGAGGGGTTGAAGTCATAGCGCATGGCATGGATGTAAAAGGCAGAGTTGCGTCGCGAGTTGTACGGCGTAGTGCGTGCAGTTGAGCGGTGCGGCGTAATTTGGCGTAGTGCGGCGCAGAACGGCGTGACATGGCGCGTTCATGGCGGTATTGCGGACACTCGATTTGTTATTCGGCGAGAATGTGCGATTTTGGGGGCTCTTTCGGACCACAGATCCGTTATGACCGCGTTTGGACGGTCTATCGCCCTATTCGTCAACCGATAACGAATCTCCTGTCCGCCAACAGTGGCTCGCCCGGCGCTGCAGAGCAAATAACGGACGCTGTGTCCGGAAGCCGGCCCCCTCCATCCTCCAACCTCCATCCTCCGTCCTCCGTCCTCCCCTCTGCACGATCGGCGCTCCTTTTACCAAGTAACCAGCTTCCCGCTCTTTGCGCTACCCTTGCTATTCGAGTTCACGCGCTCCATTCACGCGGCAGGCAGGCTGCTCGTTAAGCTCCGCGCCGATCTGGCGCAGCAGCGAGGCGGTGTCGAACAGCGCCCAATGCTCGGCGATCCGGCCGTTTGCGACGCGGTATTCCCGATACAGCCGGGCGTCGATGGGCAATCCTGTGGCCACTTTTCCTCTAAACGTGCCCAGATGGGTCCCTCTCATCCGAAGGCGGACGACCACGCGATCCCCCTCCGTCGTTGCGCACTCCACCGTCGACCGCTGATCGGGAAACGCCGTTCGCAGCCTTTCCGCCATCGCGAGCAGCCCGTCCGCATTACCCGGCTCGTAGGCGTGATCGACGTAATCATCCGCAAGAAGCAGTGCGACGCAGTCTGAATCTCCGCCGTTCCAGAATCGCTCGATGAAGTCTAGCGCCACCTCCGCGGTTGTCGGGACTTTTTGGGGGACTGCACCTTCGCCTGAAAAATTTGAAGATTGAGGTTGATGCTTCATAATATTGCTCTCCCTTCACATTTAGTCAATTTAATTGACTAATTCAGAATAGCACACGAAGGGTGTATTAGTAAAGTAAATTGACTAGTTAATTATGGTCAGGGGCTGTTGACTTACTGTCGAGGGAAAGCACCTGGCGGACAGCAGACCTTCGGCGGCTCAATCTACTGTCGAGGGAAAGCACTTGGCGGACAGCAGGCCTTCAGCGGCTCAATCTACTGTCGAGGGAAAGCACCTGGCGGACAGCAGACCATCAGCGGCTCAATCTACTGTCGAGGGAAAGCACTGGGCGGACTGCGGACCTTCGGCGGCTCAATCTACTGTCGAGGGAAAGCACCTGGCGGACAGCAGACCTTCGGCGGCTCAATCTACTGTCGAGGGAAAGCACTGGGCGGACTGCGGATCTTCGGCGGCTCAATCTACTGTCGAGGAAAAGCACATGGCGAACCCCCGACCTGTTGCGGCTCAATCTACTGTCGAGGGAAAGCACTTGGCGGACTGCGGACCTTCGGCGGCTCAATCTACTGTCGAGGGAAAGCACTTGGCGGACTGCGGACCTTCGGCGGCTCAATCTACTGTCGAGGGAAAGCGCTCGGCCGTCTCCCTCTCGGCTTAAATGCACAATTGTTAACCACATGATATAATTTAGGTTAACAAATAAACCGTAAGGAATGGTGACGGATGACGATCAAGCTGCGCGGGCATCATCTGCTCTGCCTGCTGGGTTACCGGGGAAAAGGGTACTCGGAGGGGTTCTGCACGAATATGACGCGCGTATACGAACGGCTCCGGACGGAGCCCGGAACGGAAATCGAGCTGATCCTCGGGCCCGACGACATCTGCGCCGCGTTTCCCGAGGACCAGGAGCCGCATTGCGAGAATGCGAGCGTGTACCGCAAGGACGAGGAGATCGCGCGGCAGCTCGGTATATCCGTAGGGGAGCGGCGCGCATGGGCGGATGTCGTGGCTGCCGTCGCCGAACGGGTGCGGCCGAACGACATCGGCTCCCTCTGCAGCGATTGCAGATGGGAGCCGTATGGGCTGTGCCGGGAAGGTGTGACGCATATTCATTTGTCGCCCAGTCTGCGGGAGCTGCCTCCCGCCTGACAGCCTCAGACGGATGTGCGGCGCAGCAGAGCGTAGGAGATCGCCATGAACAGAAGCGTCAGCGGCGCGGTGCCGCCGGCGAGCTCGAGCATCGTGCGGCCCGCCAGCCAATGGCCGAAGTCGATCCACCACCCGCGTTCGGTCATGACGTAGCTCAAGACGGTGCCGACCGCGAGCACGGCGATGGAGAAGAGGAACATGCCGTTCTTGCCGAAGCGCTTCGCGAGACAGGCGATCGCGAAGCCGAGATAGAACAGGAACACGATGACCAGGAAGTAGTTCAGGAACTGAACAGGCGCGGCGCCTTCGCTATAATAGGGCAGATGGAAGAAGTAGAGTCCGACTCCCCACCCGTCGATCCACTCGCTCTCGACGTACGACAGGAAGGTCAGGCCGGCCGCGCAGATCGCGCCCACCAAGCCGATCGCGCCTCCCGTGCCCCAGAAGTAGTCTGACCTGCGGACACTGAAGCCGATCATGAAGGGCAGCGTGTTAGATACCGACATGATGCCGGCCGTGAGTATATAGATGTATAGCGACGCTACGCCGCCTGTCGTAATGACATCCTTGGCAAAGATGCTTACGATCAGGTTGACGGCGAAGCTTGAGCCTGCGATGATCCAGGGCAGCAGGTACCAGCTGAATTTATCCTTCAGAATTGTAGACGTGACCGCTTTCGTTCTACCGCGTTGGGCGACATTCATGACGAGACCGCCTCCCTCTCCTCTTTTTGCCTGCCGGTCAGATGCACAATCAGCTGCTGCAGCGATACCGGAGAGAACTCCAAGCCGCGTTCTGCGGCCTCTCTGCGCTCCTGCGGACTCGCCTCGCCCATGACCGTCGCCGAAGCGATCGCCCCCATGGCGTCCCGCGACAGCACTTTTTTCCCAGACACGAACGAATCGATCCTGGCGGCCGAACCCACGACGGTATAGGCCATCCCGGACAGACGCTCCACGTCCTGATCGAGCAGCAGCCTGCCTTGATCGATCAGCAGCACGTGCTCCAGCAAACGGCTCACTTCATCGATCAGGTGCGTCGACAGGATGACGGTGCGCGGATGTTCGGCATAGTCCTCCAGCAGCCGGTCGTAGAACAAGGCACGCGCGACCGCATCCAGCCCGAGATACGGCTCATCGAAGATCGTGAGCGGCGCCCGGCTCGCCAGCCCGACGACGACGCCGACGGCGGACAGCATGCCGCGCGACAGCTTATGCACCTTGCGCTTCGTCGGCAGCCCGAACGCCTCGGCCAGCCCCGCAGCATACGCCGCGTCCCAGTTCGGATGCAGCAAGGCGGATACGTCCAGCACGTCCTTCACGGTGAACATCTGCGGGTACTTCTGGCTCTCCTTGATGAAGCAGACCCGGCGGAGGACGGACTCATTCTCGTACGGCTCTTCGCCGAACACCTCGATATTCCCGCCCGACGCGAACTGCTGCGCCGTCAGCATGTGCATGATCGTCGTCTTGCCGGCGCCGTTGCGGCCGAGCAGACCGTAGATTTTGTTCTCCTCCAGCTCGAAGCTTACGCCGCTCACCGCCGCCGTATCCCCGTAGGATTTGGTCAGGTTCGTTACCTTTACGACCGCGTTCATGACTTGTTCCCTCCCTTGCGGACCATGTCCGCGAGCTGATCCTGCGTAATGCCGAGCTTCTCCGCTTCCCGCATCATGGCCACGACATATTGCTCGTAGAACTGCTCCCTGCGTTTCTCGACCAGGCTCGCCTTCGCCCCTGCCGCCACGAACATGCCGATCCCTCTCTTCTTGTAAAGGATGCCTTGATCCGTCAACAGGTTGACGCCTTTGGCCGCCGTGGCCGGATTGATCTGGTAAAACGCCGCGAACTGATTGGTCGACGGCACCTGGGATTCCTCGGGCAGCGCGCCCTCGATAATGTCGTTCTCGATGCGTTCGGCGATTTGCACGAATATCGGACGGCTGTCGTCGATCAGGAAGCTCATCGTTAACCCCACCACCACATTTGTTAATTACTTATGTAACTAACCATATAACATCCTGGCAACAGCGTCAAGCGGGCGAGTGTGTATTTGTGGAAAAAAACGTTGGGATTTGAGCAATCGACGAGAAATCCCGGCGGCGGGAGCATGTTACAATGAGGATCGACGAGAGGCTTGGGGGGAAGCGGACAAGCTTCGAGCGAATCGGCCGCGAGCCATGGAGGAGACCGCTATGACCAAGGAATTGTGGATCAACCTGCCCAGCAAGGATCTGGAACGCACCAAGCAGTTCTATCGCGATATCGGCTTCACGTTTAACCCTAATTTCCCGGGTGGCGATTCTGCCGTCAGCCTGCTGGTCGGCAACCCTGCGGTCGTCGTCATGCTGTTCCCCGAGGAAGTGTTCGCGGGCTTTGCCGCAAGCGGCGCCTCGGATGGTCGCGCGGCGGCGGAGGTGCTGCTTTCGATCGGTGCGGACAGCCGCGAGGAAGTGGACGAGCTGGCCGCAAAGGCATCTGCAGCCGGCGGCCAGCTGTACAGCAAGCCCGGGGAAAGCCAGGGCTGGATGTACGGCTGCGGCTTCGCCGATCCGGACGGGCACCGGTGGAACGCACTTTATATGGATACGGAGAAAATGCCGGGGAGATAACCGGCAGCGTACCTCCTCCAAGCAGGATACGACAAAGAACGCCCGTGGCAAGCGCCCGGGCGTTCTTTGTCGCGTTTACGGCAGTCCCGCTCAGCTCCCCCGCATCCGGGAGACGAAAAGCTCGACGTACTTAGGATCCCACTGCTCGCCTCCGCCCTCTTCCAAGATGGCGAAGGCTTTTCCGAACGGCATCCCCTTGCGATAAGGCCTGTCCGACGTCATGGCGTCGAATGCGTCCGCCACCGCGATGATGCGGCCGGCCGCCGGAATCCCTTCGCCGCTCAGACCGTCCGGATAGCCGCGGCCGTCGTAGCGCTCGTGATGCGAGCGCACGCCGGGCAGCAGCGGCGCCATCGCTTCGCGGGGCTCGACCTGCAGCAGAATGTTTTCTCCCAGCACGGGGTGCTGCTTGATCTGCTCGAACTCCTCGTCCGTCAGCTTGCCCTCCTTGAGCAGCACGCTGTCGCGAACGCCGATCTTGCCGATGTCGTGGAGCAGCGCCGACTTGCGAAGCACGTCGAGCTCGTCGGCGGAGAGGCCCGCCGCCCGTCCGATGACCGAGCTGTACTCGGCTACGCGCTGCGAATGGCCAGCCGTATACGCATCGCGGGCATCCAGCGCCGCAGCCAGCGTGGCGTAATAGCTCTGCAGCAGCTGCGCGTTCATCCGCTCCCGCGACCGCAGTCCTTCGACCATGCCGTTGAAGCCTGCCGTCAACCTGGCGAACTCGTCCGAGTACAGGTCGGACGCGGAAGTCTGCAGCCTGCCGGCCTGCACCTCGGACATCGCCTCGTACAGCTCCCGGATCGGCTGCTGGACGTCCCTCCCGAGCAGCCAGGCGCCCAGCGAGGAAAAACCGACGCCCGTCACGAGGATAAGGCCCGCCCACCGCCAATAGTCGTAACCGAGATCTTGCGACCAGCCGTTCAAACGAATCTGCGTCGCCAGGCTGAACAGGATCACCGGGAACGTCCCGATCAAAAAAGCGCTCAGCTGAAACTTGCGCTGGATCGAGACGAGAACGCGCCCGTTCAGGGAGATGTCGGCGCCGTACATGCGACGCCCGGCCGCTCTCAAGTGCGCGAGCAGCGGACGGATGGATTGGGCCGTGAGGAAAAACTCGATTAAGGCATGCATGCAAGCGACGAGCACCGCGCCGGCTGCCGCCAATCCGATGTAGTAGTAGGGCAGATTCGCCCATCCGAGCCGGATGGCCAGCACCGCCAGCGCGCTCGCGGGCAGCGACAAGCCCAGCAGATGCGGACCGAGCGTGCGTGCGACGGCGAGCGAGGGCAGCCGATGCGCCCTCAGGTACGCCGCTTCGATCTGTGCCAACGCCGGCCGTTCCGACCGGAAAAGCTCGCGGATCGGCGCGATATGCCTGCGAAAGGCGAAGTATTCGGCGATGAACATCGTCAGGAGGGAAACGAGCAGGATCGCCTGCAAGTGCAACAGCTCGCTCCGCGGCAGGCTCAAGCTGCCCGATAGAATGGCACCGCCCACTCCGAGCACGGCGACGACCGAGCCGATGATATAGTTTCGGACGAGACGGATCACTAAAGCGCTGTACGGCGACTGCTCCATGCCCGGGATGCCTCCTCTATCTGTCTCTCTCACTATGAGGGAGGCCCGTGCATGCGTAAAGGCCTAACTTGCGCCTCTTCGCGGCGTGCGGCGAGACCGGCCGCTTCTTCCGCGCCGGGTACCCGCTTTGTTTTCCCATGCCCGCTATTTGGGTTATGATGTGATCATACGCAGCATACGCAGCTTAACGCCAGAACGAGCTCCAACTTGAGGAGGTGCCTGCCATGAAGCAGGAATTAATCGATCGGTTCGTCAAATACGTGCAAGTGGATACCCAGTCGAACGACAACAGCCCGTCGTACCCGTCGACGCCGGGTCAATGGACCTTGCTCCGCATGCTGGAGGAGGAATTGAAGAGCATCGGCATGCAGGAGGTGTCGGTCGACGACAATGGCTACCTGATGGCGACGCTCCCCTCTAATACGGATGCTGACGTCCCGACGATCGGGTTTTTAGCGCATGTCGATACCGCCACCGACTTCACGGGTGCGAACGTCAAGCCTCAGCTTGTCTACAACTATGCCGGCGGAGACATCGTGCTGAACTCCGCGCTTAAGATCGCATTGTCTCCCGAGATGTTCCCCGATCTCGCCAGGTATGTCGGCCATACGCTCGTCACGACCGACGGCACGACGCTGCTCGGCGCGGACGACAAGGCGGGCATCGCCGAGATTATGACCGCCATGGCTTACCTGATCCGCCATCCGGAGATCAAGCATGGCCGCATTCGCATCGCGTTTACCCCTGACGAGGAGATCGGCCGGGGCCCGCACAAGTTCGACGTCGCCGCATTCGGCGCGAAGTATGCCTACACGATGGACGGCGGGCCGCTGGGCGAGCTGGAATACGAGAGCTTTAACGCCGCTGGTGCGGTCGTAACCGTTAAGGGTATCAACGTGCATCCGGGCACCGCTAAGGGCAAGATGGTGAATTCCGCCAAGATCGCAATGGCTTTCCATGCCAGGCTGCCGGAAGCGGAGGCGCCCGAGTTCACGGAAGGCTACGAAGGATTCTACCACCTGCAGTCGATCGAAGGCGACGTGGAGCGGACGACGCTGCGCTATCTGGTGCGCGACCATGACCGGAACCTGTTCGAGCGGCGCAAGCACGTGCTCGAGAACATCGCGGAAGAGTTCCGCCAGACTTACGGCGAGCACAGCATCGAGCTCGCGATGAAGGATTCGTACTACAACATGCGGGAGAAAATCGAGCCCGTCATCCATATCGTCGACATCGCCCGCGAAGCGATGGAGAGCCTCGGCATCGAGCCGATCATCAAGCCGATCCGCGGCGGTACGGACGGCTCGCAGCTGTCCTACATGGGGCTGCCGACGCCGAACATCTTCACCGGCGGGGAGAATTACCACGGGAAATACGAGTTTGCCTCCGTCGACAACATGGTGCAGGCCGTCAAGGTGATCGTCGACATCGTCCAGCGCTATGAGCAGCGAGCGCGTGAATAACGGGATCGGCGGGCAAAAGGAGCGTGCGGATTCCGGGTTCGGCGGGCGCGGGGCGCGGGCGGATGGCGAGTCCGGCAGGCGCGGGGCACGAGCAGCTACTGAGTCCGGCGAGCGCATAGAGCGCGCGGATACCTCGGATTCGACAGTTGGCGGCTCGTCTTACGATCGCGCATGGATGGCAGGGCTGTTGATTCTCGACCGGACCGACCAGTTGGAGGCGACAGACCCGCTGTACGCGTTCGCGCTGGACGAGCTGCTTTGCCGTGCGGCCGGCGCCGGCGGACCCGCGGTCTGCCATCTGTGGCGGCATCCGCGGGCCTTCGTCATGGGCTTGCGGGACAGCCGCCTCCCGCGCGCGCGGGAAGCGGCCGACCGGCTGGCCGATCAGGGCTACGGCGTCGCCGTCCGCAACTCGGGCGGCGCGGCCGTACCGCTCGATCCGGGCGTCGTCAACCTGTCGCTGATCCTGCCGAAGGATCGGGCCGAGGACATGGCGTTCCATGGCGATTTCGAGCGGATGTACGATCTGATCCGGCTGGCCGTCCGTCAGCTCGGCGGCGAAGCTGCCAAGGGCGAGGTCGTTGGCTCCTACTGCCCCGGCGACTTCGACCTGTCGATCGCAGGCCGCAAGTTCTGCGGCATCGCCCAGCGCAGGCAGGTGAAGTCCTACAGCGTGCAGGCCTTTGTTATCGCCGAAGGCGAAGGCGACGAGCGCGCGAGGGTCGTGCGCGAGTTTTACGGGCTGGCGGCCGACGGCGCCGATCCGTCCGCGTACCCGGACGTCGGCACGGACCGGATGGCAAGCCTCGCCGAGCTGACGGGGGCGGGGGCCGCGGGCCTTGCACGTATTCGGGGCGGTGCGGATGGCGAGAACGGTGCGCGTGGGGGAGATGATGCGGGCGGCGTTGCAGATGGCGGTATGGGCGGCGGGATATCCCTTCGGTTCGCCGCCGCGGTGAAAGACGTCATCCGCGCGTATCAGACGCCGTCCGGTCTCGCCGGCGCCGAGGCTGCGCTACGCCTGCCGACGCCGGAAGAGGTCGAGGCGATGGCGGCTTCGCTCCGGACGCGTTATGGAATTTAGAACGAGCATCGCGAACCGAGTGAGACGCTCTAAACGCAAAAATGGCGGTTACAGTCCGCCTATCAAGCGAGGTGGATCTTCCAACCGCAATTTTTGCGCTTGCACAAGCAATATTTAGTGAGGGGCGTGCCGCAGGCGCAAATTGTGCGCTTACAGCACGCCTTTGCTTTCAGTTCGTTCTCTAACAGCAATAATTGCGCTTACGACGCCGCCATCGCAACCGGCATCGGCATTTCATTCTCGCATAACGCGCCCGCCGCTCCACACAGCGCGCTTTCCTCGCTTCCAGCCCCAACCGGCTTCGCCATAAGCTCGCTAAGGACCGCCCCTCACTTCAAGCGAACGCCTCGTCCGTCATATCCTCGTTGATGCCGATTGCGGCGCGAGTGCCGTCGGCCGCAGCTACGATAAGCTGGGCCGGCATGATGCACGTCGCGTCGCCCGCCGCGTAGACGCCGGGAACGCTTGTCCGTCCCGCGCCGTCCGTCTCGATGCCGCCGTAAGGCGTCATCGCGCAGCCGAGCCGCTCCGCGAAGGGAGCCGCCTGCCGCAGCCGCTCGGCGACGAAGCCCCCGGCGCACGCGGCCTCCCCGCCGTCCGCAAACCGCACGGCCGACAACTGCCCGTCCTCGCCGACGAAGCCCCCGATCTCGCGACGGTCGACCCGGATGCCGCGCTCCCGCAGCGCACGTTCCTCTTCCGGCTCGAGCGAATCGTAGCCGTTGGTGCAGACGAGCAGATCCTTGCTCCAATTATAGACCGTCTTGGCCAGGTGGAAGGTATGGTCATTGCCAGCAATAAGCACGAGCGGCCGATCGCGCAGCTCCCAGCCGTCGCAGTAGGCGCAGCAGAACAGGCTCCTCCCATAAAAATCGTACAGCCCCGGAATTTCCGGCAGCAGCTCCTTCAGACCTGCGGCCAGCAGCAGCCTCGCAGCGCGCCAGCTTTCTCCCGCCGCGTCCGTCAACCGGAAGCCGCCGTCCGGCTCGCGCGCCACTTCCTCCACCCGGCTCCCGCGAATACGCACGCTCGGATAAGCGGCCAGCTCGTCATGCGCCATTTTCCGCATGGCCGCCGGCGGCGTGCCGTCCCGCGTCAAAAAGCCGTGCGAGGCCAACGACACCCGGTTGCGCGGTTTAGCTTCGTCGAACAGCGCGACAAATCGTCTCGCCCTGCCCAGCACGAGCGCGGCGCTAAGACCCGCCGGACCGCCACCTATGATTGCGATATCGAACAAGTTCCACATCCTCCCCCGTCCTCCGAATTCTCTAAGACTCAAACGATAGGGCCGCTATGCCTATGCCCGATTCGCCGCCGCAACCTAATCAAGGTAATATACCCAAAATGCCAAAAAAGCCCCGCCGCATCGGCAGAGCTTGGCTATATTTATCGTCTCTCCCGCTCTCAACAGGAGACAGGCACATGCAAAACGTCGAGAAATGCGTCCACGACCACGGGGTCGAAATGTACGCCGCGCTGCGCTCGAATCTCGGCGATCGCCTCCTCGTGGGACCAGGCCTTCTTATAAGGCCGCTCATGCGTGAGCGCATCGTAGAAGTCGGCGATCGACACAATACGTCCCGACAACGGAATGTCCGTTCCGCTGAGACCCCGAGGATAACCGGCGCCGTTCCACTTTTCGTGATGCGTGAGCGCGATCTCGCCCGCTACCTGCAGCACCGGGAACAAGCTCGTCTCCAAAATCCATGCGCCGATGAGCGTATGCCGCTTCATCTGCTCGAATTCCTCCGCCGTAAAGCGGCCAGGCTTCAGCAGAATCTCGTCCGAAATGCCGATCTTGCCGATATCGTGCAGCGGCGTCGCCTGCTCGATCAGCTCGACCTCCTGCTGCGGCAATCCGAGCGCGACGGCGACATCGCGCGCCATCCGCCCCACGCGTTGCGTATGCTGGCCCGTCTCGTCGTCGCGATACTCCGCCGTGCGCGCGAGCAGATGCAGAATCTCGAGCTTGGCCTGCTCCAGCTCCGACGTACGCTCCTGGACCCGCCGTTCGAGCGTATGATTCTGCTCCTGCAGCTGCAGGTAAAAATAACGCGATTTCAGCAAATTGCCGATGCGCAGCACTACCTCGGAAGCGTCGAGCGGCTTGGTGATAAAGTCGCTGGCACCCAGATGAAGCGCCTCTTTGCGCGCGCTCGGAGAGTCGTCGGCCGTGAGCACCACGACAGGCAGGAAGCTGCTCTCTCCGATCAGCGGACACAGCTGCCGGAGCACTTCGAACCCGTCGACGACCGGCATATGAAGATCGAGCAGCACAATATCCGGCGCGAGCTCGCAAAAGAGCCGCATCGCCGAGGCCGGATCCGTCGTACTGTGCAGGTTAGTGAAGCCCGCCCTTCTCAGCACGTGCTCCAGCAGCATGATGTTTGTAGGTTGGTCGTCAACGATGAGGATTTTGGCATTTTGCGTCCATGCGCGATCCATTGGCGATCACTCCTCGAACGGGTGTACCGTAATAACCGATTTCGTTCTTTTCCGATTATAGGCGATCCTCGTCCCGATTGGCAGTCAGGATTCGCCAAATTTTGCAGTGTCGACAAAACTGAGCGTTTATATATACCCGATAGCTGCGAACTATAAACAGTATATATTTTATATATTTCCTAACGAGAAGCGGCGACACTATGATTAAGACATCCAATATTCGAGGAGGCCATACGATGAACCCGAACGTGAAAAAGCAATTCGACGCCGTCGCGACGCAGTACGAGGAACAGCGGAGAGGCTTGATTCCGTGCTTTGACGACTTTTACGGCATGGCTTTGTCGTTGGCCGAGAGCGGGGAGCGTTCGCCTCGCGTGCTGGACTTGGGCGCAGGCACCGGCCTGATGGCCGCGATGGTGCGAAGCAAGCTGCCCGCAGCGCGGATGACCTTGATCGATATGAGCGAAAGTATGCTGGACGTCGCCCGAGAGCGATTTTCCGGGGACCCGCATGTTGAAATTATCGTAGCCGACTACTCGGACTACGCGTTCGCGCCCGAAAGCTTCGATATCATCGTTTCGTCTCTCTCGATCCACCATTTGACCCATGCGTCCAAACAAGAATTGTTCAAAAAGCTTTATCGCGCCCTCTCACCGGGCGGCGTGTTCGTCAACGCGGACCAGGTCGCGGGCCATACGCCGGCCTCGGATGCGTACTATCGCCGAAGATGGCTCGCCGAGATCGCCGCCAGCGGCCTGTCCCAATCCGCCATCGATGCCTCCGTGGAGCGGCGAAGCGTGGATATCAACGCCAAGCTGGACGACCAGCTCGCCTGGATGACGGAGGCGGGATTCCAGGACGCGGATTGCATGTACAAATATCTCGACTTCGCCGTCTTCTTCGGCGCCAAGCCTGCGGCGTCCTGATCTTCTCCGGGATTACACATCACGGGAATAGACGTAAAATCCGCTTCGGCGCTGCCACCCGGTCGCTGCCCAAAAACCGGCGCCCGCGTCATTGTCCTCGAGCACGAAAAGGTGGCACTTCCCGATGCCGGCCTCCCGCAGCTTGTCCAGACTCAGGGAGGCCAGCTGACGGGCGATCCCCCGGCCCCGATAAGCAGGATCTACTGCGGCATGGTACACGTAGCCGCGCCGTCCGTCATGGCCGCACAGAATCGTGCCGGCCAGCTCTCCCTCCGCTTCGCACACGAAACTCATGCCTTCGTTGCGGCGTAAGTAGGCCGCGATCTCTTCCCTCTCGTCCGCCTCGCTCAGCGCCAGACCTTCGATTCGCCGCCATAGCGCAATCAGCCGGTCGTAATCGGCGATTTCCATCTTCCTGTATTCGATCCTCATCGTCCCGGCTCCGTCCTCTCCCGCTCCAGGCGCGCCAGCTCGCGCTCCGCCTCCTCCAGCTGATCCTCTCCGAAAACCTTGAAGCCGTGCTTGCGCAGCAGCGCCGCCGTCCTGCCTTCTCCGGGACGCTTTACGCCGCTGAAGGTGCCGTCATAGACGAACAGACTGCCGCAGGAGGGGCTGCTCTGCTTGAGAATGGCCAGCGCCACGCCATGCGCCAGCGCAGCCTGCAGCGCAAGCTCCGCGCCGCGGTCGAACGCCTCCGTCAGGTCATCCCCCTGCTCCGTTACGACCCTGTCGCCCCGGATCTGCGCCGGCGGCCGCGGCGTCGGCAGCCCGCCCGCGACTTCGGGACACACCGGCACGAATCGGCCTTCCGCCTGCCACCGCAAGAATCGGGCCTCATCGCATAGCTTGCCGCCGCCGTCGTAACGCACCTGCTGACCAAGCAAGCAGGCACTGACCAGTATTTTCGCCGGCATCCGTTTAACCATCCTTCTCCCGGTCCCCCCCGTCCCACCTGCACTGTACGAGGTCCACCCGATAATCTCCATCGAAAAGCACGCCCTCTTCCTCCAGCAGCGCGCGCTGCGTAAACCGGGCCTCGTCGCCCGGCAGCGCGATCTCGCCTTTGGCGTTCACGACTCTATGCCATGGAAGACCGTGCGCTTCGCTCAGCGAATGCAGCACCCAGACAACGCGCCGCGCGGCCCGCGAGCTGCCTGCCGCTGCCGCCACTTGCCCGTACGTCATTACCTTGCCGGCAGGTATCGCCTTTATGACTTCGACCACTTGGGCCGTAAATGGCTGCATATCGTTCACCTCTACGTTACAGCTTATAATAGTTCCCGCAAAGACGCCAAGCCCCCGGGGCCGAAGCGCCCGGGAGCTTGATGACTCATCCGTATTCAGTTCGGCTTGAGCGCGGCGTTAGCGATCGGCGTTAGAAACCGCCGCCCGTTTCCGCCGTTGCCAGCAGGCCATGAACGACCTTCGCCGCTTCCGCGCGCGTCGTGGAGCCCTTCGGCGCGAAGACGCCGTTGCCGCGGCCCTGCATCAGACCTTCGTCCAGCATCCGGCCGACCGCTTGCTGCGCCCAGCCGCTGATGTTGCCGCCGTCCTTGAAGCCGGCGGTGCCTGCCGTGCCGCCCGACTTCAGCGCCGGAATGCGCGCGAGCATGACCGCCATCTCCTCGCGGGTGATCGGCGCATTCGGCACGAAGCTGCCGTCGCCTTTGCCCGTGATCAAGCCGTTGGAGGACGCGATGTTCACTAATTCAGCATACCAGCTGCCGCTCTGCACGTCGGAGAAAGAAGCGCCTCCGCCCTTGGCGCCCAGCCCGAACTCCTGCACCAGCAGCTTGGCGAATTCGGCGCGCGTGATTGGTCTTTGCGGCGCGAAGTTCGCCGTATCCGTACCGTCGATCAGTTGCTTGGCCGCCAGTTCCGCGATGACGTCCTTGGCCCAATAGGATGCGGGTACGTCTGCAAAGTTACGGTTGTATTCCAGCGCCGCGTACGTGCCCGGCTGCGTCACCTCAGCCGTCAGCGCGCCGCCTTGCAGCTTGGCTTTTACATAAACCGGCTTGCCGCCGTCGATGCGGTACAGGTTCGTCAGATTGGCGTTCGAGCTGCCGTCAACTTTGATCGCGATCGAGATCGGCTGCGCGAAGCCGCTCAGCGTACCGGCCGTCGTCCCGTCCTTCGCTACGGCCGAGAGGCCGAGCTTGGTAACGGCGCCCGCCGCCTTGACGCTCAGGTTGGCATTCTGCACGCCGGCCAGCAGCGAGGTCGAAGCTTCGGACGTCAAACGGCTGTAATTCAGCGACAAGGTCGCATCCTTCGCCGCATCGCCCGTGACAAGCTTCGACGCGTCCTCCAGCACCTTGGCCGGAAGCGACAGCGTCACGCCGTCCAGCTCAAGCTTCACCTGCGTGCCGGAACCGGCCAGCTCCGCGATATTCAGCGGGAGCGAGATGCTGACGTCGGTCGCGCCGGCCGGGATCGTCACCGGCAAGCTCACGACGCCATTGTCCGCCTTCGGCACGTCCTTGGCCTCGACGCTCACTTTCACCGGCGCTCCAGGCGTAGGCGTCGGGGTTGGCGTAGGTGTGGGATTGCCCGGATTGACCGGAGGCGTCACGGGGACATTGGAATTGTTGATGCGCCCTTCGATCTTGGCCGTGATCTGCCCGCCCTTGAACGTATCTACGATATACTTGTAGAAAATATCCAGGTCCGTCGGTCCCACCACGGATTCCTTCGCTTGGGTGAGCACTTTGTAGTTGTCTCCGCCCGCAGCCATGAAGTTATTGACGACTGCCGTGTACTCCTTGTTGTCCTCGATCGGCGTGCCGTCCGTCTTGGTTAGGCTCGTGACGCGCTGCGCGACGGGGAGCGCCAGATTGGCCGAATACTTCAGACCCGAGATCTGCAGCGTCTTCGTGTCCGCGCTGCCGTCCGTCTTGACGCCCCATTGCTGCTGGAGCAGCGTGCGGATCTGGGCTCCCGTCAGCGTCAGCTTCACGAGGGTGTTGCCGAACGGCTGCACCTTGGCCAGATCGCCGAACTTCACCTCGCCGTTCGGCAGGTCCGCGCGGATGCCGCCCGGATTCATGAACGCGAAGTCCGAACCCGGAAAGGCGCTGCGCATCGCGTCCGCGATCAGGTTGCCCAGCGGCGCTTCATTGTTGTAAGCGTCGGTCCGTACGACAGAGCCGTCCGTCGTGCCGACCGGATTTTTAAGCTCAGGGTGCATGTCGAGATATTTGTTCACCAGTTCTTCGGTGTCAGCGTCCGGCGTCACGCCGTCCTGGAAGGTCGTCGTGACCGTCGCCGACTTGCTCGTGACGTCGCCCGTCACCGGATCGATCGTCAACTTGACGTCCTCGAACGCCGTACCGTAGGAGTAAGCTTGCACAACCAGCTTGCCGTCTACGAGGCCGTTGGCCAAAGCGTGGTTGTCGCCGGCCATGATGACGTCGACTTCGTCGTCGACGCTGTTCGCCAGGTCCGCGGCTTCGCCCGTCGTCAGCCCGGTCGTCGCATTGGTGGTCGCAGGGTCATGCGCGAGGACGATGATGGTTTTGACGCCTTGCTGCTTCAGCTCTTCAACCGCCTTGTTCACGACCGGCGCCTGGTCGACGAGCTTGACGCCCTTCAGGCCTTCCGGGGACACCTTGGTCACCGTCGCCATCGTGACGACGCCGATAAAGCCGATTTTCACGCCGTCGACTTCCTTCACGACATAAGGAGCGATGATCGGCTCGCCCGTCTTCTCGTCCACGACGTTGGCGTTCACATAGTCGAAGTTCACGCCCTTGTGCACGATTTCGCCGCCGACAGGGTCGACGCCGCCTTCGAGCTGCGCCTTCAGCGCCGCTACGCCTTGGTCGAACTCGTGGTTGCCCAGCGTGCCGACATCGAAGCCCATCATGTTCATCCATTCCAGCGTAGGCTCGTCCCGCTCCAGCGAAGAGACCGGGGCGGTAGCGCCGACGGAATCCCCGTTGTGAACGAGGAAACTGTTCGTATACTTAGCGCGCGCCGTCTTGAGGTAAGCCGCCAGCGTCGCGGCCGTACCCGCCGCCTTGCCGTTTACGATCGAAGTCGTATCGAGCTGGCCGTGCAGGTCGTTGATGCCAAGCAGATGCACTTCGACGGGAATTTTCAGCTTGTAGATTTCGAACTGGCTGTCGTTCCGCTTACCTGTATCCGCGATAATGCCGTTCGTCGCTTCTGCGTACTTAGCGGCCGAAGGAGAACTTGTAAAGGTAAGGTCGACGTTGCTCTTGATGGGAGCGAACGACCAGTTGCCGTCTGCGCTCGGGCTAACCGTTTTCTTTTCCGAAATGTAGTCCATCAGCACCTGACGGTTCTCGTCCTGGGAATCGACGGCCAGCGGCGAACCCTTGAGACCCGGGAAGTTGCCGCCGCCGCTCGCGCGGTAATTGTTCGTAACCACGATGAATTTCTGGTTCGGATCGATCGGCTTGCCCGCGTACTTCAGGTTCACGATCCGGCTCGAAGCAGCGTCGTTGACGGTACCGTCCGGCTTGTATTTGGCCGGCTTGGTGACGTCGATCTGATAGGTGACGCCGTCGATGACATCATAGTTGTAAACCGCGAAGGACGAATTCAGCAGCTGCTGTTCCGCCGTGCTCGCCGGATCGATCCGGTTGAAGGCGCCGGCGGACATCTCCAGCCATTCCTTAACCGTCGAACCCTTGATGACAACCGCCTTCAGCGTATTGTCGTACAAATACAGATCGCTGGCGCTGCGGATCGTGAGCGGACCCTTGTCGATGTCCGTGTACTCGGACGGCCCGTTGCGTCCCGCCTTGAACGGCGCGCCGGCGCTCAAGATAGGCAGGTTTTCATAAACCGTACCCGCGACCGACTTCTTTACGTACCACTTCTGCGCGTCCGTCACGATCTGGATCGACGGATCGTCCTGCACCATGGCGAAGTAGCTGTTGATCGGCGCATCCGTCTGCCCCAGCTCCTGCCCGGTATAGGCGATCGTCGCTTCGTGCGCTTTCTTGACCGCGGCGACAACGCCCGCGTCAGGCTCCACGTTCGCGATGTTGACCTTGTTCTCCGTCCGGAAGATCGAACGCGTGGACGACTGCGAATTCGCTTTGTCGACCGTCCACTTGCCGTCGCCGTCCTTGACGAGCTTCAGGTCGATCAGGCCGAGGCTGGCGCCGCCGAACCCCGATTGAACCGCGAACACGCCGTTGATCGTGCCGCCGCCGAGTCCGTAGACATTGTTAACGACGCTGGCGGACGAGTTGTACGGCAGATTGGTCGCCGGGTCCTTGAACAGAGCGTCGAGCGAGGCGTCGCTCGCCGTCGGGAAGATCTTGTGCGTGTGGGAAAACGTAATCGCGTCGATGCCCGGCACCTTGCTCAGCGCATTGACGTCGTTTTCAGAGAGGTCGCCCTCCACCGCGTTCGCGTCGAAGCCCGTGTGCGCGAGCGCCACGATAATATCCGCGCCGTCCGCCTTCATCAACGGCACGAAATGACGGGCGGTCTCCGCGATATCGCGCGTCACGACCTTGCCGGACAAGTTCGCCTTGTCCCATTCCATAATTTGCGGCGTGACGAGACCGATGACGCCGATCTTGACGGTCTGATCTACGCCGTTTTCGTCCTTGAACGTACGGGTAAGAATTTCGTAAGGCTCGTACTTATTGGTCGTCTCCGTATCTTGGGCAATGCCGTCGTGATTATCGTCCACATAGATGTTGGCATTGACGTAAGGAAGCTTCTCGCCTGAACCGTCCTTGCCGCCCGCAATCGCTTTGTCCAGATAATCGAGACCGTAATTGAATTCATGATTGCCGAAAGTCGCTGCGTCGTAACCGAGCAGATTCATCGCTTGATACATCGGATGGACGCTGCCTGCTTCGGACAGCTTGTCCACTTTGGCCATATAGGTGCCGAGCGGCGTACCCTGGATCAAGTCGCCGTTGTCGAACAACAGCGCGTTAGGCTGCTCCGTGCGTGCCTGCTTGATCAGCGTTGCGGTGCGGTCCAGACCGACCGCCACCGTCTCGGCGTTTTTAAAATAATCGTAGCCTCGTACGTTGGTATGCAAATCCGTCGTCTCCATGATCCGCACATGCAGCGGCGCAACGGATGGCTCTGCCGCAGCCGCCTTGCCGGCTTCCAACAGACCGAATCCCCCGAACACCTGAGAGACCAATACCGCCGCGGCCGTCACGGTCGACGATCTCTTGCTCCAACCAGTCTTCCTTTTCAACATGCTCGCTCTCCCTTCGGTTCGCATTCTTTCTAAGTATAATAAAAGATATCACTAGATTGTCACTTAATTTGTAAAAGATATGTAAAGGATCAATAACAAGGATTTTACATTTATGCGCTGAAACGTCGCTTTTTATCGCTTGCGGCACCCATTCGCGCTCCGTTTGACACTGTAACCGCGTTTTTTATCGCTTGCAGCACGAATTCGTGCCATTCTCCTCCGAGGCAGCTTCGCTAGCGCTCATCGGACAGCCGTTCCGATTGGTTGGCCGTTTCGATTGGATGGCGTTTCGATTGGATGTTCGTTTCCATTGGATGTCCGTTTCGATTGGTTGGCTCGTTTCGATTGGTTGGCTCGTTTCGATTGGTTGGCTCGTTTCGATTGGATGTCCTATCGCCGCACGCGTCGATCCTTCTCCCCAATGCCTGCAAATATACATTTAATTACCCCGCTCTCGCCCCTTTTGGACAAGATACCTGCAAATGTGCATCTATTTCACTCTATGAGCCGGATTTTCGGCTTGAGCTCGGCATTTAACTGCATATTTGCAGGTATTTCATTAACTATCGTTGGTCGGCAGAAAATACATGCAGAAATGCAGTTATTTCAGTCCGCAAAACATCCCAACAGCGCCGCTACTCCAAAAAAAGACCCATGCGACAATTCGCATGGGCCCGCGCTGCATGCGGCCGGAGATCATCTGCTTCGTCTCCCCGCACCGCTATATATACTGAATAGAGGACTGCGTCCCGAGAGGCAACAGCTCGTAAAGGTACACGCCTATTAGCTCCCGCTCGATCGGGGAGATCGGCAGCGTCGAACGGATCGTCAGATATACGATCGCGCTTGCCCGGTCGTAGCGCTCGAACGAGATTCGCCCGCCGGCCAGCATGCGGTCCACGACGTCGATGATGTCGTGCAGGTCCGATCCGCGACTCATTGCGGCTTCCCTGACGTCATCGGGCACCTCCGGTGCGGACGGTACC
The DNA here is from genome assembly GCF_030014955.1 of Cohnella hashimotonis. Taxonomy (NCBI): domain Bacteria; kingdom Bacillati; phylum Bacillota; class Bacilli; order Caryophanales; family Paenibacillaceae; genus Cohnella; species Cohnella hashimotonis. Next base: position 8,558,684 of record NZ_JAGRPV010000001.1, on the reverse strand, counting down.
CGATCCTCCCTCGTCAATCCGTACGGCTTCACCTTAAAGCAGACGAACGGCGCCAGATAAGCCGCCGCAAATTTCAACAGGTTCGCCCGATCCTCCTCCCGCAGCTCCAGCTGATCGTCCCAGGCATAGATCGTCGCTGTCTGCTTGCCGCTGGTATGGATCCTCACGTACCGCAGTTGAGGAAATCGCTCCCGGACGAGCGATTCGGACAACAGTCGCGTACTCATCGTCGGCCGCCCCCTTTTCACTCAAATTTACGCGTTTATGATTTGGTTGCGCTTTCACGGAAAAAGGATCCGTCGCCTCGACTTCCCGCACGGTTCCGATCAACCGGAACGGCAGGTATTCATTACTTTATTCCGTACGCCGCGCGTTGTATGTTCGCAAGCCTAAAGTTGCGGCTAAGAACGGCGGCTGACACGAAAAGGCCGTCGCCCCGTAGGGCGACGACCCTTTTCGGGTGCCGATTATCGATTCAACCGCAGCTCCACCAACCGAGCCGTCCGCTCCCGCGGCAGCGTCACGCGCAGCGAGCCGGCCTCGGCGTCCCAGGCGACGGCGCTGCCCTCGTGCGCGGCCGGGTACGCGATGCGCGCCCGCACCGGGCCTGCGCCGCCAACCGCATCCGCTTTGCCAGCACTGCCGGCATCGCCGGCGCCTCTCTCAGCCTCCGCCGCCAGCCACGGCAGCGGCAGCGCGATCTCGGCGTCCTCGCCGCCGATGCGCCAGACCGCGACATAGGCGCGGCCCTCCGCGCGGATGCCGAAGCAGATCCAGTCGTCCTGCTGCGTCGGCAGGCCGAGCGGCCAGAACGGCAAGCCCGAAGCGATGTCGGCGCGCATCGTTTTGTAGTAGTCGAGCGCCTCCTTGACGAGCGCGCGGCGACGCGGGCTGAGCTCGGCGACATGACCGCTCTGGTGAACGCGCAGCAGCATCGCGTTGACCATGTTGAACACGACTTCCTCGTCGTCGCCCTCGCGGAGCGGATAAGACCAGATGGCCGATTGCTCCGGCGTCAGTGCAGACGGAGAGGCTGCGGCGATGGCCGCGTATTTCACGTAGTCCTCCTGGTCGCTGGTGGACTGAATGCTGTGCCGGCTCAACATGGCGTAGTCCATGCGCATGCCGCCGCTGGAGCAGTTTTCGATGACGAGGTCCGGATACCGCGCGAAAATGCCGTCGAGCCAGGCAAGATACGCCCGGTTGTGCTGCAGCAGGCCGTCGCCGAAGCTGTCCGCGTCCGTCTCGGTGCCGATGCCCGCATTGATGTTGTAGTCCATCTTGATATAGCCGACACCGTAGTCTTCGACGAGACGACGGATGACTTCGTCCGCGTGCGCGACGACGGCCGGATTCCGATAGTCGAGCTGGTAGCGCGAACGGTCCTTGACCCTTTTCCCGTGACGCATGAAAAACCAGCTGTCATCTGCGTCCGCGAGCTTCGGGCTGTTGATGCCCATGACCTCGAGCTCCAGCCAGAGACCCGGGATCATGCCTTTGCCGCGAATGTAGTCGAGCACATACTTGATGCCTTCGGGGAACCGCGCCTTGGACGGCAGCCACTCGCCGACCCCGTCCCACCAGTCGCCGTCCGCGTACCAGCCCGCGTCGATGCAGAAATATTCGCTGCCGATATCGGCGGCGGCGTCAATGAGCGGGAGCAGCTTTTCGGTCGTCGGCTGGCCCCAGAGGCAGTTCATGTAGTCGTTAAAAATGACGCGCAGCAGCCGGTTGTCGTCGTTCTGACGCCGGATCGCGCGCCGGTACCGGGTCAGCTCGCCGATCGCCGCATCGAACCCGCCGCGCGTCGCGCCGACCGCCGCCGGCACAGAGACGAACGACTCGCCCGGCGCGAGCTCGAGCCACCACTGATTGTCGTGCTCGGTCGGCCCGCTCACGAGCAGCGTCAAATAATCGTACTGGTCGATGATCTCCCAATGCCAGGAGCCGTTGTGCTCGATCTGCCAGAACAGCTGCGTATTCGTTTCAAAATTATCCAACACGGCCATCGGGATATGCTCCGCGGCGGCCCAGGACCCCGTATTGCTGCAAGAGATGCGCTTCGAGCTGCGGTCCGTCACATGGGACAGTCCCAGCTCCGGCAGCGAGTATGTGCGCCACTGCAGCTCGCTTTGCCAGCCGGAATGCGGAATGGAGACGGACATCTTGTCGTCGCGGTCCAGCGCGCCTTCTTTGTCGAGTCCCGTCAAGGCAAACGTGGATACGTACTCGACGCCCAGCGGCGCCGCCCCCCCGTTGCGCAGCGCCGTCCAGCAGCGGGCGACCGCGATGCCGTCGTAAAACTGGAAGTGCGACACGGCCTCGAGCCCCGTCTCGGGATCGGCGAGCGTCACTTCGAGCTTGCGGCCCGGTCCGCTGCGCGCGTCGCTATGCGACCGGTACTGCATGCGCAAACCCGGATAAGTCGCACGATGCGTGCGGCCGTGATATTCGGCGCGGTCTTCCCCGGTCAGCTGCAGCTCCAGCAGGCGAAAGCCCGGCGCTTGATCGTCCGATACCGTGCCCGCACGGTACGGCTCGGTCCCGAAATGCATCAGCCGCGCATCTCCCTCAGCCGTGACTTCAATATAGAGATGCAGGCCGTTTTCGGCAATTTCGATCGCTTTGCTCATTGTCGCACACGCTCCTACGATTCAACTTTGGGATGAATAAGGTCCTAAAACGCGCAAAACCCAGTCCCCGGAGGGCTGAGTCTTGCGTGCTTTTCTATTCGAAACCGGCGCATCCGGTTTGCGCAGTGCGCTATGCCGTTGCGTTCATTACTGAGCGGAACCCAGCTGCGTCCAAGCTTGCTGGATCTCGGTTATCGCCTGATCCTTCGTCTTGCTCTTGCCGACATATGCCTGCATGATCTCGCCGAACTTCTGGTGGAACGTGTCGAGCGAGTAGTTGACGGACAGGTCGCCGGACTTCTCGGTCTTGAGAAGCTCGTCCATTGCCTTCGGCATTTGCAGATCCGGCAGCGGCGCGTCCTTGATCGGCGGAATAACCTTTGCGACGTTGGAGAACCAGCTCTTGCCGTAGTCGGACGTATACAGCCAGTTGAAGAAATCGACCGTCTCGCGGGCGACCTTCGAATCCTTGTTGATGCGCAGCGCTTGGTCGGCGCCCGTGATGATGACCGCTTGCTCCGGCTTGTCGCTCACCGGGTAGCCCATGATGCCGATCTGGATGTCCGGCGCGATCTTCTCGATCGCTTCTTCGTCCCACGCGCCCTTGCCGGTCATGATCGCAGCCTTGCCGGCGGCAAAATCGCCGACTTCGGCGTTGCTGTCGCGCTCAAGCGGCTTGTCGGTACCGTGCGCGATCGTCGTGTCGACGAACTTGAAGAAGTTGTCGGCCAGCACCGGGTGATCCTTGAACGTCGTCTTGCCGGCAATAAAGTCGGCGACCAGCGATTTGGCGTCCGTGCCGGCGTCCAGCGCGGCGGCGTCCACGAAGTGTTGGAACACGTGCTTCCACGTCCACCATTCCTTGTAGGCGTTGGCGAACGGCGTGATGCCCTTGGCCTCGAGCTTCGCGATCGCGTCGTCGAGCTGAGCGGTCGTCTTCGGCACTTCGGTGATGCCTGCTTCTTCAAACAGCTTCTTGTTATAAATCAATGTGAAAAGGTTGCCCTTAACCGGCAGACCCAGCACCTTGCCGTCGCTGGACGTCATGTTGCTGCGCACGGCGTCCGTCATAGCCGCGGCCAGCGGCTCGCCCGTCAGGTCCGCGCTATATTCGGCGAACGTGTCGATGTCCCCGCCTGCCGTCGTTTGGAACACGTCCGGCGTGTTGCCGGATGCGATCCGCGATTTCAGCACCGTGTTGTAGTCGGCCTGCATGATCTCGAGGTTGATCGTGACGTTCGGCTTGACCTTCTTGTATTCGGCGATGTAGGCGTTAAATGCGTCCGTGTACTCCGGCGAAGCCGTGAACATATTGATGGTAACCGGCTTGTCCGAGGTGCCCGCCGAGGCGCTCGCCGACGAGCCTGCCGAAGCGCTTGCCGATGCCGCCCCGCTCGATGCCGCGTTATTGTTGTCGTTGTTGCCGCCGCATGCAGCCAGCAGACCGGCCATCATAACTGCGCTTACGGATACGCCCGCAATCTTTTTGAGCATGTATGTTGCCCCCGATTCGTTTGTGATTTTGCGCTACGATGCCTATATTAAAGAACCGCGGCCGGCAACCCAATGCATTTAAGTAGCCTCTTGAGGGTAAAAAAGCGGACTCGTCGGACGGTTCGCTTTTTTACCCTGCTCAGCAGCCTTAGTATCTCCCGACAGCCTTCCTTTTTAATCCTCCACCGTCCCGTCTTACCGCTCCCCGTCGCCACTCCAGATGGCGTTCCCCGGGCAGCCCCTCTATTCTATGTTATAATGATTCCGCTCTTTTCTAAAAATGGAAGTTTCGCAATGGCCCAAGCGTAGCGCTGCAAGCGTTGCTGCGTCCTCGAGAAGCCGGTCCCGATCGCGTCGATAGAGATGAAGCATATAGAGATGAAGCATTGAGATAGAAGGAGGAATCGCCGTGGAGGGCAACCTGCTGATCATTGAAGACGATCCGGAGATCAGCGCTATGGTGGCGGACTATCTGGCCAAGGAGGGCTATACGTCGACCGTCGCGCATGACGGCGAGCTGGCGCTCGAGCGATTCCGCTCCGAGCGCTACGACCTTGTGCTGCTGGATCTGATGCTGCCCAAACTGAACGGGCTGGAGGTGCTGAGGCTGCTCCGGGAGCGCAGCCGCGTGCCTATTCTGATCCTGTCGGCCAAGGACGGCGAGGTGGACAAGGCGCTGGGCCTGCGGTTCGGCGCCGACGATTATATTGCCAAGCCGTTCTCGCTGATGGAGCTGGCGGCGCGCGTCGAGGCTTCGATCCGCAGAGCGACGCAATATTCCCATGCGGAGGCCGAGCCCGATGAGGCGCCCGCGCTGCTGTCCGCCGGCGATCTCGTCATGGATCCGGACAACTTTCAGCTGTCCAAGCGGGGGCAGGAGATCAAGCTGACGGCCAAGGAATTTCAGATCCTGAAGCTGTTCATCCAGCATCCGACGCGGGTCTATACGAAGGCGATGCTCTATCGGCTCGTCTGGGACGAGGAATATTGCCAGGACGACAATGTCATCAACGTCCATATGAGGCGCCTGCGGGAGAAGATCGAGGACGATCCGTCCGCCCCGCGCTATATCCGCACCCTGTGGGGCATCGGCTACCGTCTGGGGGAGCTGTAAATGGCCGCGCTCGGATGGCTCTGCCTGATCCCGGCCGCCGTCCTCCTCGCGCTGTATGTCCGCGAGCGCATGAAGCAACGTTCGGACCGCGCCGCCCTTGCTTATATCAACGCGAAGCTGGGCGAATTCACCGACCCCGCCCAGCCCCTGACCCGGCAGCGCCTGCTCGTCATGACCCGCGATCCGGAGCTGCGGGAGCTGCTGCGCGGCATCAATGCGCTGCTCGACCGCGCGATGCAATCGGCCGCCGGCCACAAACGAACCGAGCGGGCCATGCACCTGATGCTCTCGAACGTATCCCACGATCTGAAGACGCCGCTCACCGTGATCATGGGCTATGCCGAGATGCTGTCCCGGCAAGAAGGCCTCGCCGAGGACGAGCTGCGGAGAATGCTCGGCCAAGTACACAAAAAGACGGCCGAGGTGCATGAACTGATCAATGCTTTCTTCGACCTGTCCCGGCTCGAAGCCGACGATTACGACATCCCGCTCGCCGTCGTGGACGCCTGCGAGGTATGCCGCCGCCGGGTGCTCGATTACTTCGACCTGCTCGCCGAGCAGGACTATCAAGTCGACATTCGCCTGCCCGATGAGCCGGCGTGGGTATACGCGAACGAAGAAGCCCTGTCCCGAATCCTCGACAATCTTCTGTCCAACGCCGTACGGTACGGCGCGGCCGGGCGCTACCTCGGACTGTCGCTCTCGCGCGGCGACGGCTGCGTCCGGATCGAGGTGAAGGACCGCGGACGCGGCATCGCCGGCATCGATCAGGCCCGGGTATTCGAGCGGATGTATACCATGGAGGACTCTCGCAACCGTCACATGCAAGGAAGCGGGCTGGGCCTCGCCATCGCGAAGCGGCTGGCCGAGCGCTTGGGCGGCCGCATCGAGCTGGACAGCGTACCGAACGTCCGCACCTGCTTCTCGTTAACCTTGCCTGCGTCCGAATACAAGCCGCCGCCGCAATCTTAATATCGCTCCAGTTTGGCTCCTATAGATCCCGAGCCGACCGCATCAACAGCTGCAAGCTTCCAATCTTAAGAAATAAGTAAGTATTAAGACCGGAAAATGAGAGAGTCCCCTGTTAATCTAAGTACAGACGGAATACAGACGGGGAGTGAACAATCATGACGGATATTATTCGGACGCGGCTGTTAAGCAAGAGCTATGGCGCGGCGGATACGGTGTCGGGCGTCAATATGAGCGTCAAAAGAGGCGAGATTTACGGATTTCTCGGGCCGAACGGTGCCGGCAAATCGACGGTAATGAAGATGCTGCTCGGGCTGGTCAAGCCGACGGGCGGCGAGATCGAGCTGTTCGGCGAGCGTCTGCGCGACGGTGCGATCGAGCATCTCAAGCGGATCGGCCATATGATCGAGACGCCTGTCTTCTACGAAAAGCTGACCGCCGAGCAGAACCTGGAGCTTCATGCCGAATACATGGGCTACTACAACAAGCGGTCGATTCGGGAGGCGCTGGACCTGGTGCAGCTTCTGGGCGTGGAGGGCAAGCCCGTCAAGCAGTTCTCGCTGGGCATGAAGCAGCGGCTCGGCATCGCGCGGGCGATCTCCACCCGGCCGGAGCTGCTCCTGCTGGACGAGCCGATCAACGGCTTGGATCCCGAAGGCATCCAGGTCATGCGCAATCTGTTCCGCAGGCTGCGGGACGAATGGGGCGTCGCGCTGTTGATCTCCAGCCATCTGCTCGCGGAGATCGAACAGGTCGCCGATACGATCGGCGTCATCCAGGGCGGCCGGCTGATCCGCGAAGTATCCATGGATGCGGTTCGCGAATCGACGGCGGCGTACGTAGAAGTCGTCACGACCGACTCGGTCCATGCAGCCTTCGTCTTGTCCGAACGGCTGGGCATCGCCAACTTCAAGCAGGTGGGCGAACGAACCATCCGGATCTACGATTCAAAGCTTACCCAGGAGCAGCTGTCGAAGGCGCTCATCATGAACGAAGTGCCGATCCATTCGATCAACCGCCGCCACCATACGCTGGAGGATTATTTTTTCGACATGATCAAGGGAGGCGAGGGCCATGCTGCATCTCATCAAGCTGGAGCTTAAGAAAGGACGCTTCTCGGCCTACGTATGGGGAGCATTGCTCGCATACGCGCTCATCGCCGCCTTCATGATGGCGATCTACTTTACCGAAGGCACGGCATCCGAGGAGCCGGCCTTCCGGAACTATGCGGAGATGCTGCGCGGCATCGCTACGATCGTGTGCGCGACCTTCGTCGTCTATGCAGCGGTGCTTCTCGCCAAGCTGGTCGTCAATGAGTTCAAGAACAAGACGATCTCGCTGCTGTTCGCCTATCCCGTGAGCCGCAAGAAAATCATTCTGGCCAAGCTGTCGATGGTATTCTGCTGGACCTTCGCGAATGTCGTCCTGGCGAACGCGGTCGTCGGCGGCCTCCTCATCGCGATCGACGCCCGCCTCGGCCACCTGTCCGATCCGCTGACGGCCCGAATTCTGTACGAGCACGGCATCTTCGTGCTGATGCAAGCGTTCGGCGCAGCCGGCACCTGCCTGCTGCCTCTCGTCCTCGGCCTGCGCAAAAAGTCCGTAGCGACGACAGTCGCCTCCTCCATCCTGATCGTCATGATCGTGTGCTCCAATAACGGGGGCTTCAGTCTGAGCAATGTCGTCGCCGTCCCGGTGGCGCTCGGGCTGCTCGGAATCCTCGGCACCTATATGAGCTTCCGCAACATCGACCGCGTAGACGTAGGCTGATAAGGGGACGAAGCGCAGCCTTCGCACGCAGCAGAAATAAAACAGGCGACCCGCCGGGCATGCGCACGCATGCCGCCTGCAGGTCGCCTTTATTCGTATCGCATACCTCAGACCGGCATGCGTTTAGGCGGGCTGCGCCGGCCGGGCGCGGCTCGATTTACGACTCGTCCGCCCCCTGCGCCCGGTACTCCGACGGCGACAGGCCGACGTAGTTTCGGAATGCTTTGGAAAAGTAGTTTTTGTCTTTGAAGCCGAGCATCTCGGATATCTCCTGAATCTTCAGCTCCGGGCGGTCCAGCAGCGCCTTGGCCCTGTCCATCCGTACCTTCTGCACGTACTCGTGGATGCCGAAGCCGTAGTGCTGTTTGAACAGCTTCATCAGGTACTCCCTGCTCAGGAAGTACCGCTCGGTGAACATCGAGATCTTGATATCCTCGAAGTAATGCTGCTCGATATAACGTTTGATCTCCGCGACGTCGAAGGCGCGTTCGGGCGAGAGCGCGGCGCGTGCCAGTTCGGCATAGCGCTCGCAGATCCGGCAGACGAGCGCCTCGAATTCGTCGATGCCGCCGAAATCGGCGGATAGCCCAAGCGCCTCCAACGCCCCCCTGCTTTGGACGCCGGCAGCTCCCCGGGCTCCGCCGCCCCGCGTGCCCGCCGCTGGCTGCGACCCTTCGCCGCCGGCGGTTCCGCCGCCTTCTCCTTCGCCCTCTTCGTCCCCGGCAGCCGGCAGTCCCAAATCCTGCGCGATCTCGCCCAGCACGAAGAGCAGCTCCGCGAGCAGCCGATCCGCCTGCCTGAAGCTGATGTGCCCCTGCTCGCGCACGCCCGCCATGAAATGCTGTGCGATCGTGCGCGCCTGCGCGGCGCTCCCGGCTTCGATGGCGTTGCGCAGCTGCGGCATGCGAGATGCGATCGAGATCGCGCCCGCTTCCCTGCGCTCCCCCGGCTGCAGCTCGTCCGGTCGGAACAGATCCGCGCCGTCGGCGGCCGCAACCGCCGCGTCGTATGCGTCCGCCAGCCCGCCGACAACCACGCCGGGGCCGCTGAGCCCTGCCGACGTGCGGATGCCGAACAGGTCGGCCAGCCCCTGGGCGATCTTGCGCAAGAAGTGCGCAGCCCGAAACGCGAGGTCCTCTGGATAGCCTCCCGTCATGGCGTGAATAACGATCAGCTCCCGCTCCCGCTTCGGATTCGCCAAGCCGAAGCTGTGGAACCCTTCTTCGGCGAACTCGCCGATCACGTTCGCCGCGGCGAAATGAAGCAATGCGGTCTCGCCCTTAAAGCGACCCGCCGCCACCTCGTCCAGGTTCAACACGCGCAGCACGGACACCCCGAACCGCATCGCGGGATCGTCGGCGCCGATGAGCCTCAGATAGGCTTCGCTGCTGCCGGCCCGGAACGAGCGGGTCAGCAGCGACAGATAAATGTTCTCCTTCAGCTTCGGAAGCGACATATTCAGCGCGATATCTCTGTCGATGTGGCCCTGCTTGCTGCTTCGCCGCGCCTCCAGCACGCCCGCCGCCTTCGCCAGCGCCTGGTTGAGGTCGCCGCGGTTGACCGGCTTCAGCAGGTAGTCGACGACCCGCGAGCGGATCGCCTGGCGCGTATAGTCGAAGTCGTTGTAGCCGCTGATGACGATCGTGAACAGGTCGGGATAATCCTGCTCCACGGCCTGCAGGAACGCCAGCCCGTCCATGACCGGCATCTTCATGTCGACCAGCACCAGGTCCGGCCGCTCCCGCTCCAGCAGCGCCAGCCCTTCCTGGCCGTCCGCGGCCTCCAGCACCTCGCCGATGCCGTGGCGCGGCCAATCGCCCAAGATTCGGATCGCCTCGCGCGTCGGCTCCTCGTCGTCGATGATCAACGCTTTATACAAGCCGTCCGCCTCCTCCCGCCGGGATCTTCATCCGAAGCTCCGTACCGCCGCTTTGGAGCGCTTCGATCTCGAGGCCCGCCTCCCCGCCGAACAGCAGCTTGAGCCGTGCGTCCAGATTGCGCAGGCCGATTCGCTCGCCGCTGTCGCTGCGGTCCCCCCATGCTTCTTCAAAGGAGGCCAGCACCTCCCGCAGCCGGTCCGGCGGAATGCCGGGTCCGTCGTCCCGCACGGCGATGACCGCCCGGTCTTCCTGCATATAGACGGATACCGCGATCGTTACCGGACGCTGCACCTTTTCGACCCCGTGCTTGATCGCGTTCTCCACGAGCGACTGGATCGACAGCTTCGGGATCGAGAGCTGGAGAAGCTCGTCCCCGATGTCGTACGACATGGCGACGCGGCTGCCGAATCTCGCCTTTTGCAGCATCATGTACCTTTCCACGTGCTTCAGCTCCTCATTCAAATAGACGATGTCCTTGCCGCTGATGCAGTAGCGAAGCGTCCCGGCGAGCGCGTCGACCATGTCCGCCACGTCATCGTTGCCGCTTTTGAGCGCCTTCGTCGAGATCGCCTGCAGCGCGTTGTACAGAAAATGCGGATTGATCTCGGCCTCCAGCGCCTTCAGAATCGCGTTCTGCTCCGTGAGCTTCATCTTGTACCGCTCGTTGATCAGCTCGTTCGTCCGCCGCGCCATGAGGTTGAAGTGCTTGGACAAATACGCGATCTCGTCGCGCCCGCGCACCTCGGTCACCGTCTCGAAGTCGCCCGCGCCGAACCGGCTCATCTCCTTGGACAGCCGCTTGAGCGGACGGGTGATCGCGTTCGAGGTTAAGATGACGAGCCCCACCGCCGCGGCGAGGAACCCCAGGCCGATCCAGAGGCTGATGCGCCGCGCCTCCACCGCCGTCCGGTAGATCTCGCTGAACGGGATCGGCTTGACGAGCCGCCAGCCGTCCTGCGCGTCGACGTTTTCGACGACCAAGTAACGTCCGTCCGGTCCCTGCCAGTTGAATCTCTCCTTCGCCTCCTCCGCATGGAGCGAGCGGACGAAGTCTTCGTCGCCTGCTGCCGCCGAATAAAATTCGGGATCGTCGACGTGAAACGGCGTGTCGTCCGCGTCCAGCAAAATGGCGTGCTCTCCCTCGGTCTTGGGTATGTCCGCCATGATCGCGTTTTTGGCCGAATCGTTCACGTAAAAGCTGAGGACGGCGCGCGCCTGCCGGTCCTTGAGCGAACGCAGCACCCGGTGATAAGCCATGTACACGCCCTCCGGCGCCGTGCCGTATCCCGTCTCGCGCGAGAGAACGAGCGACTGCGCGCTGCGGTTGTGCGGATCCGCCATCGCCCGCTTGTACCACGCCTGCTTGGGGATGCCGTCGTCCAGCGCGGCGCGCACTGTCACGTTATATCGCTCGCGAGTGACGTACAGATACTTGCGTTCGTCCACCAGGTACAGGTAGATGCTCTGCAGATCGGACCTCGCGTAGAACAGCGAACGCAAGTAGTCCTCCAGGTACAGCCGAGAGGCGTAGTCCTCGCCCTCGCGCTCGATGGCGCGCATGAGCGGATCGTAGTCGATCTGAGGCAGCGACAGCTGCTCAAGCTCGCTCATGTACTTGGCGTAGTTCTGGTTCACCAGCTTCAGATTGCTCCGGTTGCTCGCGATGCTGTTCGCCACGGATTCCCGCTCGATGATCTTGTACGCGATGAACGTGAGACTCGAGACGATCAGAATGATGATGGAGGTGAACAGCAGGATCAGCTTGTTCACCAGCCTGCGGGAAGGGGCCTCTCGCAGCCGGCGCCCCGTCCGCCGCAGCCATTGCGCGAAGATCTGCATACATGCCTCCAATTCCAGTTCACCTTATTACCCTTAAGTGATTACTTAAATCCATTTAGGACGTATTCGGCGCCGTTTTATAATGCATTATAGCCTAAACCCGTCACACCACAAGAGAAAAGAGGTGCCGCTATGGCCTCGTTTTACCGCAAATGGCGCTCCAAGATGGAATTCGGCCTCTTCACGCTGCCCGTTCTGATCTGCGTGGCCGTCGCCTTTTACATTCCGTTCGTCATGACCGTCCGCTACTCGCTGACCAAGTGGAACGGCATTTCCAAGCATCCGAAGTTCATCGGATTGGACAACTTCAAGCAGATCTTCACCGGCGACGCCAACTTTACGAACGCGGCCTGGTTCACGGTCAAATACGCCGTGCTCTATATCGTGCTCATCAACGTGCTGGCCATCCTGCTGGCGCTCGTCCTCGATGCGAAGCTCAAGTCGAAGACCTGGCTGCGGGCAGCCTTTTTCATCCCGTACATTCTCAGCCTCGTCATCGTCGGCTTCATCTGGAAGTTCATCTTCATGCAAGGCTTCGAGTCGCTCGGCAACAGCACGGGCTGGCATATTTTCAAAATGAGCTGGCTCGGGGAGCCGGGACTCGCCTTCATCTCCGTCCTGTTCGTCTCGATCTGGCAGTCGATCGGCTTTTATTTAGTCATCTACATCGCCGGCTTGCAGTCCGTGCCGGGCGATCTGAAGGAAGCCGCCGTCGTGGACGGCGCCGGACCCGTCCGCCGCTTCTTCAGCGTCACGCTGCCGCTGCTCGCGCCGTCGATCACGATCGCCGTCTTCATGGCGCTGACCAACTCGATCAAGGTGTTCGACGTCATCCTTTCCCTTACCGGGGGCGGACCGGGCGGCACGACGTACAGCGTCGCCTACGACATCTACCGCGATACCTTTACGAACAATCTGTACGGCTACGGCACCGCCAAGGCGCTCATTCTGTTCGTCGCCGTCCTGATCATCACCGTCATCCAGCTCACCATCTTCAAGCGCAGGGAGGTTGAAGCCTAATGTCCTCTACGAACAAAGCCGCACGCTGGGTCGGCGAGGTCGTCATGGTGCTGCTTTCCCTCGTGTTCCTGTACCCGCTCTTCCTGGCGATCTTCAACTCGTTCAAGAGCTTCCAGGAGGTCATGTCCGACGTCATCGCGCTGCCGAAGCACTGGACGTTCGACAACTACACTTACGTGTGGAACTTCATCAACTACCCGCGCTTGTTCCTGAACAACACGATCATCACCGTGCTGGGGCTTGCGGGCATCGTCCTCGTCTCTTCGATCGCCGCCTACAAGCTGGCGCGCACAAAGTCGAGACTGAGCGGCATCGTCTACTTCATCTGCATCATGCCGATGCTTATCCCGTTCCAGTCGATCATGCTCACCGTGCTCAAGACCGCGCGGTTCCTGCATCTGTCCGACAGCACCTGGGGGCTCGGCCTGCTGTACTGGGGCTTCGGCGCTCCGCTGGCCGTCTTCATCTACCACGGGTTCGTCAAAGGCATACCGAAGGAGCTCGACGAGAGCGCGATGATCGACGGGGCTTCCGGCTTCGGGCTGTTCTTCCGGATCATCTTCCCGCTGCTCAAGTCCGTCACGGCGACGATCGTCATCATCGACGTCATGTGGATCTGGAACGACTTCCTGCTCCCGCTCCTCATGGTCAACGGCTCGCCGACGACCAAGACGCTGACGCTCGCGGCCTACACGTTCGTCGGCCAGTACACGTCGGACTGGCAGTACGCGATGACCGCCATGGTGATGGCCGTCCTGCCGTCGATCGTCGTGTTCATGTTCCTGCAAAAGTACATCGTCAAGGGCGTCGTCGCCGGGGCGGTGAAGGGTTAAACGATTTGAAGCCCGTCGGCGGCTGCCGGCGGGCTTTTGCATGCGGTTTTGATTCGTTCACATCGTATTCCCTACTCCTACACCTACTCCTCCTCATCCTCCGCTACGAAAACGATGGATTCGTTGGACAGAATGCCCCCGCGATAGCAGACTCCCTCGAAGCGGAACTCGAAGAACATACCCGCCTGGTTCACGATTTTGTTGTCGTTCGGGTGGAACATGACGCGCACTTCGAACGAGACGCGACGCGTCGCGCCGGGCGCCAGCCCGCCGAGGTCGAAGCCTACCTGCGGATCGAGCTGGGCGATGCCGTCCAGCCTGAGGCTGCCCGAGACGAACTGGAGCGGCGAAGCCAACGTATCGAACAACGTGACGTTCTCCGCGACCAGGGTCCTCGACGTATTGCGAATGACAAAATCGTAACGATAAGTTTCCCAGACCGTAACGTTGGCCTTGGACGCCTGCTTCACGAAGCTGAAGAACGGTTCCAGGCTGATCGGCAGCAACGGATTGGAGATCGGCTGCGAAGCGAACCGGCCTGATTCGATCCCGTTGTCCGCCCGAAGGAAGGTCGCGGACACTTGGCTTGAATTAACGACCGACGCGCTGCCCGGTTTGCCCGTAATCAGCAGGTCGTAGCGCACGACCGCGCCTTGGGCGGGCGACAGCGGACCGATCTGGATGCCCCTGCCCGGATCCTCCTGGATCATAAGCCGGTCGTTCACGCGTACCGTCCCGTCGATAAATTGCGATTCGGGCGGCAGCGTATCCCGCAATATGGCCGAGACGACCGGCAAACTCCCGTCGTTGATTACGAAGATGCTGTAGGTGATACGTTGACCGACGAAAAAGGCATTGTTGAACGCGCGCTGGAACACGATCAGGCTCGAACCGGGCTTCAGGGCGGGCAAGGCGACCGGGATCGGCGCCGCCTGCTCGATGGGCGACGCCACGCCCAGCGGGTCTCCCAGTGTGACGCCGCGAATGGGGGCCAGCGTAATGCCCGGCGCGGTCACGGACTCGGCGAATTCGACCGTCCCGTTCGGCATTACGAACGGACCCGCGATTCCCGCTTGACCGGGCAGCGGCGTAATCCCCGGCTTGAATACGAGGACGACCGGGAGCATCTGATTCGGAATCGGCGGCACCCCGGACGGCGCGTCGATCGCCGCCTCGCCCAGGCTGCAACGCGGCGGTGCGGTTCCCGGCGTCAAAGCGATGACGGAGCCCCTGTTCACGATATTTCCGCTTGCCGGATAGGTGGCCACGATGGCTTCGAATTCGACGATGACCGTCTCTCCGGGCAAAATAACGCCGAGCAGCGTCGACTCCGTCAGATCCTGCGCCCTTGCGGGTACGCCGTTGATGACGACGCTGGCCGGGATGAACAGCAATCCTTGCGGCAGATCGTCGTTCAGCACCGCCTCGCCCGGCGCCGTTCCCACATTGCTCACGGCAAGCGTGAAGCGAATGATATCGCCCAGCGACGCGGTTTGGACATTTGCCGTCTTGACGGCCTTGAGGATCGGTCCCGTCGCCGGCGGCGCGATCGCGGAGCCTCCGCCCGCACTCGTCGAGGTGCTCGCCGTCGTCGGCGGCACGATCGTCGTCGTGGTCGGCGGCACGGATGTCGTCGTGGTCGGCGGAACCGGCGTGGTCGTGGTCGTGGTCGTCGTAGTCGGCGGAGCCGCCGTCGTCGTGGTTGTCGTCGGCAGCCCCGTCGTGGATGCGGTCGTCGTTGTGGTAGGCGACTCGGTCGATGCGGTGGTCGTCGTTGTCGTTGTCGTCGTGGTGGTCGTCGTCGCAGACGGCAGGACCGGCAGGCAGCCGCAGAACGGAACGTTGTGCGCTTCGATCGAGCCGCCGACATTGGCAAGCGAGGCCGCCACCATGGTGCCGTCGATGTTGCCGAACCCCCTCGCCTGCCAGTTCGCGTTCGGCGCCAGCACGGAGCCCGCGATCGCGATATTTTGATTGAAGGCGACAGATGCCTGAAAAAAATTCCAGAGGATGGGACAGACGTTGCCCCGATTGGCAGCCACGCCGTTGATAAAAATCTGGTAGCTGCCGAATCCCACATCGTTGTCCCCGACGTTGATTACGGCCGTGGCTCCCGCCGGAATCGCCAGATTGATGCCGTTCGCCGTGTCGAGGCGCAGGCCGTTGCCGTCTACGTTGTTGCCGCCGAACGTGAAGACGTTCAGCGCCCGGTCCGTACCCGCGAGGACGATCTGTCCGAAGTTGTTGCTCGCCGTGCCGTTCGGCGTCAGCGCCGACAGATTCAGCGACAGCTCGGTCAGCGCCCGCTCCGCCGACGCGAAGTCGATCGGCGTCCCGCGCAGCGGCTGGTCCGGCACGCCGTTGTTGTTGGTCATCGTATACGTCAATACCGTGCTGTCAGGATAGATGACCGTGTTCCCCGCAAAGTTCGTGCCGTTCGTAATATTTACGTTGCCCTGTATGATCAGGTCGGGCCTCGTCGTCGATACCGGCAACGTATCGCCGACGCCGTAGTTGACGTACGTCGCATTGCCGCCGACGGCGACTCTTCCCTCCGCGTCGACGTTGGATTGCGTGTGATCGCCGAAAATAAACAAGTTAAAGTCGTTCGCGATTCCCAGATTGCCGCAAGCCATCTCATCCCTCCACTCCTTCGCTCTTCCCATCTGTACGACGGCTCCGCCTGTCCGTATGCATACGCGGCGAGTCGCTGACATAAGAGAAGAAAAAACATACGGAAGAAGGGGAGGGCGGAAAGATGAAGGTTGCCGTGCTCACGATGTTCAACGGCCTGTCCCCGACCTACTCGCTCGTCCAGGTCGCGGAGCTTCAGCTTCGTATGCTGCTGGACGCGGGCATCGACGTGCGGCTGCTCGTCTCCGAAGATTGTCCCCGCTCCGAGCGGTACGGCGCCTATCTGGACGAGCGACTTGCCTGGGTTCCGGTCGTGAACCGGCATGACGGCGCGGTCATTCACTGGCGGGATTATACGCAGGCGACCGGGCGTACGCACGATCGCTTCGATGCCGAGACGGAGACGATCGCCGCCGACTTCGTCCGCAAGCTGGAAGGCGCGGACGTCTGCATCATGCACGACATCCTGTATCAAGGATGGCATCTCGTACACAACGTGGCCATTCGCAAAGCCCAGCTGGCGCTGCCGGACGTCCGGTTTCTGTCGATGGTCCACTCCGCTCCCGCTCCCCGGCCGCTCCGCGCGACTTGGCCATTCTCCGCACGTTACAAGCCGATGCCGCGTACCCTCCATCTCTATCCGACGGCATCCGGCATCCCCGCGCTCGCCCGTCAGTACGGCGTCTCCGAATCGGACTGCAGGGTCATGCCCAACGGGCTCGATCCGCTCGCCTACGCATCGCCGGATACGAAACGGCTCGCCGCCGCCACCGATCTGCTGAGCCCCGACGTGCTGATGGTCTGTCCGGGCAGGCTGACGCCGGCCAAGCGCTTCGACAAGGCGGCCGCGCTCGCCGGCGCGCTATCTGCGATCTCGGGTCTGCGCGTCAAGCTCGTCTGCTGCGACTTTCCGGCGATGGACGCCGAACCATCCGCCTACAAGCAGACAATTCGCTTGGCGGCGGACCGTGTCTTCGCAGCTCTTCGCGAGGAGTCGCGCACGGAGCGTGGGGCGGACGGCGAGGCAGGCGACAGCGACTGCTCCCCAGAGAACGACGCGTCCGCCTCCGGGATGACATCCGGTCCGCCTGCAGGCAAGACGACGCCGGCAGCAGGTGCCGAAGTGGCGTTCACGTCGGATCTCGGCTGGCCCGACGGCTATCCCCATCGCAGCGTCATGGATTTGTTCGGACTTGCCAATCTATTCGTCTGTCCATCCTACTCCGAATCGTTCGGCCTTGTCGTGCTCGAAGCGGCCAGCCGCGGCAATCTGCTCGTGCTGAACGAAGCGGTTCCTGCGCTCGCAGAGCTGGGAGGGCAGCTTGGCGCGTATATGATGCGTTGGGACGCGCGCAACTTCGGCTTCGACACGGCGGAAGCCTATAATCCTTCCGAGGAAGCGTACCTGTTCGAGCATGCGCGGAGAATCGCCGGACATCTCGCCGACAACCCCGTGCTGCGCGCCAAGGCTGCCGCCAGGCAGCGCTACAGTCCGCGCGCGATTTGGGAGGAGCGGCTGTGGCCGCTGCTCGCGGAGATCGGGTCGATTCGGGCATACGAATAGGTCCTTGTCGTTAAGCTACGAATGTCGTGCGCGCCAGGCATCCAGCTGCCTTTGCACTTCCGCCCGCACCGCGTCCAGCCCTGCCTGTCTCAGCTCCGCGTTGAACTTGGGCAGCACGGCATCCACGTCCACGCTGCCGGTCATCAGGCCCGGGTAGTACTTTTCCCACACCGTTCTGATATTGTCGAGCTGGACGGACATGCCGGCCAGATCCGGCGTGAAGCCGAAAAGCCTGGATTTGACGTAGCCGGCGTTGGCCGCCCGGAATTGGTCCCATTTGTCCAAGGGATCCGGATACTCCCCGCCAAGCGTCTTGAGGATAAACCAGTTGCCCTGGGTGTACTGCACCCCCTCGTAGCCGACCGTCCCGCCCTGCTCGCCGCCATCCCCCGATGATTTCGGCAGCACCTGCCCGTTGGCGTCCAGCGTGTAGTGCACGCCCTCGATGCCGTAATTGAACAGATTGCGCAGCTCGGGGTCCGTGTTGAGCAGATTCAGGAACTTGACGCTCTCCGCTGGATGCGCGGCGTTGGCGTTGATCGCCATGATCCCGCCGCGTACAGATTCGGTCGTGATCAGGGGCGGCGACACGGGATGGGCGACAACCTCGTAGCCGCGATCCTTGCTCCAGCTGTTCTCAGCCAGCGGACCGCCCCCCCCGCGGGCTTCCAGAATACCCGTTCTCCCCGCTTCAGGTTCTGCCCCTCCCGCAAGGCCGCATCCTCGTTAATGTAGCCTTTGAGATAATAGGCACGGAGCGTGTCCAGCACGCGCCTGGCTTCCTCCGTCTCGAATATGCCTACCACCGGCGCCTTCGGATCGAGCGATCGGACCATGAGCGGCAGCGGCTTGTCGGTCACGTACTCGTAGCCGTCCAGCGCGAAAAAATTTTGCGAATCCTTATCCAGCTCCATCGGCTGATAGTCGGGCTCCTTGTCGCTAATCATCTCGAGCAGCGGCGCCAGCGACTCGAGCGTACCGTACTTGGCGATATCGATGCCGTACTTTCGCACGAGCGACTCCGGGTACATCCACTGCATCCGGACCGCGAGCTCCTTGTTCGTCGGCACGCCGTAGATCCCGCCGTCCTCCATGCGGACGCCCTCCCACAGCACGGGGTCGATCGCTTCGTACATTTCCCGGCCGGGCCCGGCCAGCGCTTCATCCAGCTTGAGCCAGGCGCCCCGCTGCACGAAGCCCGCATAATCGGTGGCGAACGCGATATCGAACGGCGAGCCCGTCGAGATCAGCGTATGGAGCCGGTCATTGTATTCCTGCCAGCCTACTTTGATATAAGTAATCGTGACCCCGATTTTTTTGGACGTCACTTCATTGATCTTCTCGTTGACCCGCTTCAGGTCGGGATCGGGATTGCCGATCGTATAGTAGATCAAATTCACGGCACGGCTGTCGCGCGTCGGCTGATCGCCCCCGGCCGATCGGGTCATGCAGCCCGACAGCGGCAGCGCCAGCAGCGCGGCCAGCATGGCCGTCTTGAAGAACGGTCCCCCGATTCGCCGATGTCGCATAGCCGCACTAATCCTTTCTCCGCAGGTCCGAAGGCGATTTGTGAAAGTACGCGCTAAAATGCGTATAAAAGTAGTTCAGGTTGGCGTAGCCGACGGACTGGGCGATCGTCGCTATTTTCTCGTCCGTCGTCTGGATGCGTTCGCGCGCCCGGAACATCCGGTAAGCCATGAGGTACTCCGAAAATTTCATCTGCGTCTCTTTCAAAAAGAGTTGTCCGAGATAGGTTCCGTTCATGCGAAAGCGTTCGGCCACCGTTTTGAGGTTGAGATTTTGGCCGTATTCCGCCTTGACCATCTGCAGAATGCGGTTCGTCAGCTTGGACAGGCTGTCGTATCGCACGCCGAGTATGGGGTCCTCGTCGCGTTCGTCCGGTTCCGCCCCCGCCAGCGTACCGTTCAGATCTTCGACGATAATCCGCTGTACCAGCGCTTGCAGCTTGGCCCGCTCGATCGGCTTGAGCAGATAGTCCTTGGCCCCGCAATGAATCGCCTGCATGGCGTATTCGAATTCCTCGTAGCCGCTCATCATAATATAGGTAGCCGGAAGCCGTATTTCTTTCAGCTTGCGGATGGCGTTATATCCGCGCTCCTTGCCGATGCAGACGTCGAAGATGGCCAGGTCCGGCCCGAAGTCGACGGCTTTGGCGATCGCGCCCTCGTACGTCTCGCTGGTCTCGATCCTCGCGAAGCCGAGCTTCTCCCAATCCAGCGTTCGCTTGACGCCCTCCAGAATCTGCGGCTCGTCGTCCACGAGCAGAAGCTTATACATGGTTTACGCCTCCTTCGCAAAGGTCAAGGTGATCTTGACGCCGGCTTCCTCGTTATTATCGATTTGCATCGCAAAGCCTTTGCCGTGGAAAAAGTGAAGCCGCGTATACACGTTTCGCAGGCCGATGCTCTCCGTGGCCGAATCCTCGTTCAGGGACAGATGCCGGCGGATCTCGGCCAGTCGTTCCTTGGAGATCGAGGCGCCGTTGTCCACCATCTCCAGCACGTACGCGTCCGCGCGTTCGTTGCCGTTCAGGACGAGCAGGTTGAACTCGTGGTCCGGATCGAAGCCGTGGACGAAAAAGTTCTCCGCGAGCGGCTGCATCCAAAACTTCACGGTGGGCAGGGACAGCAGCGATTCGTCCACGTTAAGCTGGTAGAAAAAACGGTCGGGATATTTGAATTCCATGATCTTCAAATATTTTTGCAGCAAGGCCAGCTCGCCGCCCAGCGGTATGATATTTTCGTTTTTGACGATCTCGCGGTACAGCGCGCCCAGCGTCGCGATCGCTTCTGCCGTATCGTCCGAACGGCCCGACAGCGCGGAGGAGCGGATAATTTCCAGCGTATTGTACAAAAAATGCGGATTAATCTGATTTTGAAGCGCCTTCATTTCCGTTTGCTGCTGCTTCAGCTTGAGCAGGTATTCCGTCTGAATATGCTTGTTGAGCTGCAGTGTCATATCGTCGAGCTCCGCAGCGATCATGCCGTACTCGTTTTTCCGGTAGCGCGCGGGGCTGACGGGCGTGAAGTTGGCGGATTTGACCCGTTCGATAGAATGGATGATCCGCCGCAGGAAGCCAGCGGCTTCGCGCAGATTGTACGCGGCGAGCAGGAGGATGCTGCCCATGGCCGCCCACACCACCAGGAATACGATGAGCAGGATGCCGGCCTTCTGCCGAAAGAGCGCGGACAAGTCTACGATGCTGACGAATTGATAGTTGAACGCCTTGGACGGATAGGTCACGTAAAACGCGCGGCCCCATTCGCCCAGACGAATGAAGCCATGGCTGCTTGGGTTCGCCGCGGCCTTGCGGAACAAATCCGCGTCGGCGCGGTCCCCGCCGTCGGCGAGATACACGTCGCCTGCACTGCTGACGGCGGCGGATGCGACCCGCCGATTGTTCTGCACGTCCGCGAACAACGCGTCGCTGCTGACGAGAAACCGGAATTCGCCGAGCTGGCGCGAGATTTGGTTCGGATCGAGCAGCTGCTTGCGAATGACGAATCCGCGTTGGATCGTCTCCCGGAACAGATCGTCCGTGTTCGGCACGTTGAACTTGAAGCTCGTGCCGCCGCTGCTGCCGAAGCGCACGACGTTGCCTTGTTCCCCGGTATGCAGGCTCACCTGCACGATGCGGTTCTGTCCGCCGTTGCCCAGAAAAGCCTTCATATCCTCCGGAAACGAGACGAGCGTCTGATCGTAGCGGCTGTTCTGGAGCCTGACCGTCAGATAGCCTTCCGCGCTGTTGCCCAGAAAATAGCGAACGTCGGCCACGAGGCCGCTGTTGGAGTAAACCCGCTGCAGGTAGGCGTCGATCCGCTCGGAATCGTTCTGAAGGGCGCTCTCCACCCTGTAAAAGGAGTCTTCGGACTGACTTTTCGCATTCTCGAGCCATTGCTCCAACAACACGTAGGTGGCCAGCGCGCTTAAGCCCAGCCCCATAAGAAACGCAAAAACCGCAAACGCAATGAACTTGCCGCGATAGATTTGGATTTGAAAAAAGGAAAACATGCGGCGCTCCCTTGCTGTCGGACTTTTGACGAAGTCATAGTCTAACCATATACCGTATGCTTCGGATAAATCAATCCTCGTGCCCGCCGGATGCAAGACCGGAAAACCCGAACGTCCAAAGAGGCGCGTTCGGGCTCATTTTATCCGTTTTTAGACTTAGGCTTTGAAGTAGGCGTCGATTTGCGCCTGCGCGGACTGAATGATCTTATCCATGCCGGCCTTCCGCAGCTCATCCGCGATTTTCGGCACTTGCTTCTCCGGATCGGAAGCGCCGGTCACCAGCTCATAGCTGTATTTGCTCCAGACGGACTTCACGTTGGCGACTTCTGTGGCCAGATCGGTGAGGTCAAGCGCAAATCCGAGAATCGTGGAAGAGGTCGCGGCTTCGTTCAGCTTGCGCACCTGATCCCACTGATCTTCCGGCGCGCCCTTGGTGACGGCCAGGTTGAAGAACGTGCCTTGCGTATACGCAGCCAGCGGCCAAGTATCGGTTTTCCGCTCGACGACCTTGTCACTGACATAATCGAAGTCGACGCCCTCTTCGCCAAAGGCCAGCATGTTGCGCAGCTTGGAGTCGGTGTTGACCAACTGCAAATACTTCAGCGCCTCTTCCTTGTACTTCGAGTTGGCGGAGATCGCGTTCATCGAGCCCTGGATCGTGCTGGTCGTATAGATCGGGCCCGCTATTTGCACCATGTCGTATTTCTCGATGCCCGCGTTGATCTGCCAGTTCACTTCGGCGCCGGGGAATGCCTGCGCGCTGAAGAACGGACGGTACGGATCCGCTTCGATCTTGGTCGGCGCGTCCGGATTGATGATGCCGTCCTGGTACCATTGGTGCATCAGCTTCAGGTTGGCCATCGTATCCGGCTGCTCCAGCACGGAGACGACCTTGCGCGAGGCATCGTCGGTCTTGACGCCGATCGGCGCGAACCCGAGCGTCATATCGTCGTAGGCGTTAAAGAAACCGTTGAACCCCTCGCCTTGCGTCAAGGACAGCGGGTAGTAGCTCTTGCCTTCGCCGGCCTTAATGTCGCGGAACGGTTTATCCAGGTCCTGCATCGTCTTGATTCCGGCGAGATCGATGTTGTACTTCTTCACGAGCGCATCGTCGAATACCCAGTACTGGGTCGCGGACGAATCCTTGTAAGTCGGCACCGCATAGATTTTGCCGCCGATCCTGGTTCCGTCCCACACCATCTTCGGCACCAGGCTGTTCAATTCCGGGGTCGCGCTCTGCACGAGATCGGTAATGTCGGCGAACGCGCCCATGTTGACCTGCTGGTTGTATTTGCCGTTATTCGTGAACATGATGTCAAAAGGTTCGCCGGCGTTGACGATCGTGTTGATCTTGGTATCCCATTCGCCCCACCCGGCGACGCGGAGATCGATCTTGACGCCGATCTTCTCGGCCGTATAATCGTTGATCTTCTCGATGGCCTTGTCGTAGTTGGCCGGTATTTGCCCGCCGATCGTCCACCATACGAGCGTGGGGATATCGCCGGACTTCGTGGCGGGCGCGCTAGACGCCGCGGATGAGGCAGACGCCGTGGACGCCGCCGACGAGCTGGCTGCCGCGCCGTTCGCGCCATTGTTGTTGTCCGATTTGGAGCACCCGGCCAGGCCGGTCATTGCCAGCGCGGCTGCGCCGATTAAGAGCGGGGATTTCATGAATGATTTCATCGTATTTCCTCCCTCGTGTCATTTAAGCGTGTACCTGTATGGCTGATATGATAAACCCGAGACGTCCGGGCTTATTTCGCGCTTATCCCTTGACGGCGCCTACCGTCAGGCCGGATATGAAGTATTTCTGAAAGAACGGATAGGCCAGCGCGACCGGCAGGACGATGATGATCGCGACCGCCATGCGCGCCGATTCCTTGGGCATCGTGGCGACGAGCTGCGCATAGCTGACGCCCATCGTCGAAGCGTTCCTCGCCAACGCGTCGACGTTGCTCATCAGGCTGTTCAGCAGCGCCTGCAGCGAATACAGGTTCTGGTCGTCGATATAGAGCAGTGACTGGAACCAGTCGTTCCAGTACGAGAAGCAGAGGAATAGTCCGATCGTCGCCAGGACGGGCAGAGAGATCGGCAGCACGATCGTGAAGTAGATGCGGAACTGTCCGGCGCCGTCGATCTCGGCCGATTCGATCAAGCCGTCCGGAATCGTCGATTTGAAAAAGGTTCTGCAGATGATGACATTAAAGGAAGACACCGCGAGCGGCAGAATGAGCGCCCAGATCGTGTTCTTAAGCCCCAGCAGCGACGAATTGATGTAATAGCTGGACACCAGGCCGCCGTTAAAAATCATCGGGATAAACACGATCCACGTCAGCAGCCCGTTCAGCTTGTAGTTCGGACGCGACAGCACGTAGCCCATCGACGTGGTGAGCAGCACGCCGATCAGCGTGCCCGCTGCCGTGACGAGCACGGAGACGCCGAGCGCCCGCGTCATCATCGAGCCCTGCTTCACGATATAGTTGTAGGCATCCCCGGACAGGACCGTCGGCAGGATATGGTAACCGCTCTCGCGAATGGAAGACTCGTCGGACAGCGAGATGGACAGCACCACCACGACGGGGATGAGGCACAGCAGCGCCAACAGAATAAAGATCAGGTGAAAGATGACGTTCGTTCCTCTGCCGATTCGATTGAATTTATCAAGACCGGAATCGTAGCTCGTTTGCGTGGACATGTGGTTGCCTCCTCTCTAGATCATCGCGCTATCGGGATCGACTCTGCGAACGACCCAGTTCGCGGTCAGTATCATCGCGCAGCCCAGCACCGACTGCAGGAAGGAAGAGGCGGAAGCCATGCCGACCGTCGCGGTCTTGAGCTGCTTGAATACGAGCACGTCTACCGTCGTCGTCACGTTATACAGAGAGTTGGAATCTCGCGGCACCTGGAAAAAGAGGCCGAAGTCCGTGGAAAAAATGTGGCCGACCGCGAGGATGAACATCAGCACGATGACGAACTTCATCAAGGGGAGCGTAATATATCGGGTCTGCTGCCACTTGGTCGCGCCGTCGATGACGGCCGCCTCGTAATAGGTCGAATCCATGCTCGTGATCGTCGCCAGATAGATGACCATCCCGTATCCGAGACCTTTCCACATATTCATGAACACGAGAAAATAGGGCCAGTAGGACGCTTCCATGTACCAGTTCTTGGGACTTCGGCCGAAGTCGGACAAAAATTGGTTGAAGATGCCCTTGTCGTAGCTCAGGAACGCCCAGACGACGGCGGATACGACGACCCAGGAGAGGAAGTAAGGCAGGAACATCATCGTCTGATAAACCTTGGCCGCCTTGCGGCTATGCAGCTGTCCGACCATGAGCGCGAGCGTGACGGGGACCGCGATGCCCAGAATAATAAAGATGATGTTGTAGCCGATCGTGTTGCGAATGACGATCCAGGCGTCGTTCGATTTGAAAAGAAATTCGAAGTTCTTGAAGCCTACCCACGCGCTGTTAAAGACATTGTGGACAAAATTACCGTGGATCCTGAAGTCCTTGAAAGCGATAATGACGCCGAACATCGGCAAAAAACAAAACAGAACGTACCAGATGGCGGTGGGGAGCGCGAGCAGCGTCAGCTCGGTATCGTGCTTGCGCCAGCGCGTTCGCTTTCCCTTGCGGTCGACCCTTGCGTCCATGGACATCATTCCCTTCCTGTTGTAAAGGCGGAGGAGCAGGTTCTGATGGCTTGCCTTTAACGGTTCCTCGTTCTGAAGCGCTTTCATTTCCCGATAGTTGTAATTTTAAAAAAATCGCAGGACGCTTCCTAGACCAAAAACAACAGACCATAGTCAAAAAACGTTAGGTTTCGCACTGCTTATTTTGCGAAAAACGCTCCCTCCGCCTATAAACCATAAAAAAACGCCTGAGGATAGGAAGATTGGTTATAGTGCACGACGATCCGCCATTGTATAATATTGCCATCATCAACACTAGATGGCGGCGATGCCGACACTTGTCGAATCGAATCCCTTCCTCTATTCGTCCGGCGCGACGGCTTTTTGCGAAAGGTGTGGAGCGTTCCTTGCAGCCAACAGATGCAAGCATTGTAAGCGTTTCCGGTCTGAAACGCGCCTTCAACAGCGGTCAGGGGACCGTCGAGGTATTGAAGGGAATCGATCTCTCGATCCCCGCCGGCAAGCTTGTCGTGCTCAAAGGCCGTTCGGGCTCGGGCAAGACGACGCTGATCAACCTGCTGGGCGCGCTCGACCGGCCTACCGAGGGCAAGATCGCGTTCGCGGGCCGGGATGTCACGGCGATGAGCGACGGCGAGCGGGACAAGCTGCGGCGTCAAGAGATCGGACTCGTTTTCCAATCGTTTGCCTTGTTCCCGCTCATGTCCGCCTACGAGAACGTAGAGTTCGTGCTCCGGATCAGCGCGAGCGCCAAGGAGGACCGGAAAGCTGCGGCGATCCAGGCGCTCGAACAGGTAGGCTTGAAGCCGAGAATGCATCACCGGCCCTTCGAGCTCTCCGGCGGGGAGCAGCAGCGTACGGCGATCGCGAGGGCGATCGCGCACAAGCCGCGATTGCTGCTCGCGGACGAGCCGACGGCCGAGCTGGACTCGAAGACCGGCCTCCATATCATCAAGCTGTTCAGGGACCTCGTCGAGCAGCACGGCTTGTCGATCGTGATGACGACGCACGACCCGGCCATCATGGAGATCGTCGACCACATTTACGAACTGGAGGATGGTCAAATTGTCTCACAGGTATAGACGCATGGCCGCTGCGGGCATGGTCCTGGTGCTCGGCGGCGCGCTGGCGGGCTGCTCGCTGCTCCCCCGCGAGGAGGCGGCGCTCGCGCCGCCGCTGGTCAAGCCTGCCGCCGAAAACTACCAAACGGTCAAAGCGGTCAAGGGGCCGATCGATAACGCGCTTCAGCTGGGCGGGACGTTCGAGTCCCTGATCTCCGACGTCGCCCAATTTACCGGTACGGGCGGGCGTATCTCCAAGATCGACGTCACGTCCGGACAAATGGTCAAAAAGGGCGACCCGCTCGCCGAGCTCGTGCTGGACGACCTCGATCTGCGCGTGAAGGAGCAGGAAATCGCGCTCTTGCGGGCAAAAGCGGAACTGAAGTCGGCCGACAAGCAGTATGGGGATAAACAGGACGAGGACAGCCAGTCCGCGCTGCGCGTGGCGACGCTGCAAAGAGATATCGAGCAAATGAAATACGACCGCCTGCGCAAACAGCTCGACAGCAAGCTGCTTTATGCGAAGATCGACGGCCAGGTCGTCTTCGTGGAGGATCTGCAGCCCGGCGATTACGTAGATGCCTACCAAACGATCGTGAAGGTCGCGAATCTGACGAAAATGCAGCTCGTGACGACGGGGGCCAGCGCCGAACAAGCCGGCAAAGCCGAGATCGGCTTCAAAGCCGAAGTTACTTTTAATGGTGCGGACAACAAGGAGATCAAGTTCGAGGCGAAGGTGTCGCAGACCCCCGCGAGCGCGCCGCAAACGCTGAACAAGCAGCTGGCCGAGAAATATGCGTCGACCTTGTATTTTACCGTTCCCAAAATGCCCGAAGGCGCCGAGCTCGGCCAAAGCGTCAGCATCCGAATCATCCTCCAGCACAAAGATGACGTCATCAAAATCCCCCGCAGCGGGCTGCGTACCACAATGGGCCGCAACTACGTGCGCGTGCTGCAGGACGGCAAGCTTCGGGAGGTCGACGTCGAGCCCGGCATCTCCGCTCCGACGGAAGTCGAGATCGTCACCGGTCTGTCCGAAGGCGACAGCGTCGTATTGCAGTAGAAATCGGGCACCGGGAGGACCGCACCATGGCTTTGTTGGTCATGATATTACGCAAGATGGCGCAGAACCTATGGCTGGTGATCAGCCTTTTCCTCGGCATTCTCATCTCCGTGGCGCTGGTCGGCAGCATGCCGATCTACAAGGAAGCGACGCTCTCGCGGATGTTGGTCAAGGATCTGCAGACCGCGCAGCAGAAGTCCGGCGTCTATCAGGGGGCCGTCTGGTCGCGCGTATCGTTCGACGCGCAGACGACCGCGCAGCGCGGCCAGATCATAGCCGAGCTCGACACCTTCGTAAAAAAGGAAGGCGCCCCCGCATTCGGCCTGCCGGTCGTCGATATCGTCAGGGAATCGAATACGGAGAGATTTAACGTCTACCGGCAAGGACTGCCTGAAAAAGAACGCAAGAACGCAAGCCGAAGCGGCCGATTCACGAGTCTGGAAGGGCTTGGGCAGCATATTCGCTTAAAAGACGGCGTCCTCCCTTCCCCGGAGGTTAAAGACGGCGTCTATGAAGCGCTCGTGACCGAGGCGGCGTTGAACAACTTCAGAAGCGTGCTCGGCGTCGTGCTCGAAGTCGGCGACGCCAAGCTGAACCGCAAAATTCTGATCAAGCCCGTCGGCATCATCGAACCGCTGCGCGAGGACGATCCGTACTATCGCGATCCTTCGTTCGAATCGCTCTCCCAGTCCTTTATCGTCGACGAGCGGCTGTTCGATCGTGAATTCGTGAAGGCGGGCGTCGTCCCGGTATTTACGGCCGGCTGGTACGTCGCGCTGGACTACGCCAAGCTGGAGGTGTCCGGCATCGGGCGGTTCCAAGCCGCAGCCAAGCAGATTCAGTCGACGGCCAACAGCAGGGTGGCGTTATTCCGCAACGAGTTCAGCTTCCCCGCGGAGAAGACGATCGAGCGTTACAAGGCGCGCGCGAAGCAGGTTCAGAAGCTGGTATGGTCGCTGAACATGCCCGTGTTGATCATGCTCGGCTTCTATATGTTCATGGTGTCCAATCTGATCGCCGGACGGCAGAAAAACGAGATCGCGGTGCTCCGCAGCCGGGGCGCGTCCCGCTGGCAGATCCTGCTCTCCTTCGCCGTCGAAAGCTTGCTGCTGAGCGGACTGGCGCTCGCCGCCGGACCGCCGATCGGCCTGCTGCTCACGAAGCTGCTCGGCGCCTCCGGCGGATTTCTATCCTTCGTGCAGCGCGCCAGCCTGCCCGTCCGCCTGACGGCCGAAGCATACCGGTACGGCGCGTGCGCGGCCGCCGTCTCCTTCCTCATGCTGATGATATCCGTGGGACTTGCGACGCGGGCGAACATCGTGGGCCACAAGCAGCAATTGGCCCGCCAAGGCAAGACGCCGCTCTGGCACAAGCTGTGCCTGGACTTGGTCGCGCTGGCGCTGGCCATCTACGGATTGTATACCTTCCGTTCAAGGCTGCAGGACCTTCAGCGCCTGGGATTGGGCGCGGACGATCTGCGCATCGATCCGCTCCAGTTCATCGTGCCGGCCTTGTTCATCCTTGGCGGCGGTCTCCTGCTGCTTCGGCTGTACCCTTATCTATTGAGGCTTATTTATATCGCCGGCCGCAAATGGTGGAGCCCGTCCGTCTACTACACGCTCATCCAGGTCGGCCGCTCGAACAGCCAATATCAATTTCTGATGGTGTTCCTTATCCTGACGATCGCCACCGGCTTGTTCGGCGCGAGCGCCGCCCGCACGATCAATGAAAATACGGCGGACCGCATCCGCTATTCGGCCGGTTCGGACATCGTGGTTACGTCTCAATGGCCGAACGACAAGCCCCCGCCCCCCGCGCCCGGCAGCCCGGCATCCGAGCAAGCGCCGGCGACGATGGGTTCAAGCATCGTACACTATCTCGAGCCGTCCTTCGATCCCTATACAAAGCTGCCGGACGTGGAGCAAGCGGCCAAGGTGTTTCGCAAATCGGTCGGCTTCAGCGCCGCGAGCGACGGCGAGGCTGCGAGCAGTTCGGGCAAAGCGACGCTCATCGGCGTCGACACCGACGACTTCGGCCGCGCCGCCTGGTTCAAAAACAGCCTGCTCGCGCATCCGTTTTACGAATACCTCAACCTGATTGCCGGCGACGCCAAGGCGGTGCTCGTATCGACGTCGCTCGCGGCGCAGATGAAGGTAAAGCCGGGCGATACGATATGGATCGGATGGGACAATGTACAGCAGGCGCCGTTCACCGTTTACGGCACGGTCGATTATTTCCCGACGTTCAATCCGCTGCCGCCTGCCGGCTCCGTGACCGCAGGCGAAGAAGCCGCGCAGGCGAACGCGCCGATGCTCATCGTCGGCCATCTGTCCCGCATCCAGTTCCAGCTCGGGCTCGAGCCTTACGAGGTGTGGCTGAAGATGAAGCCTGGCTTTGAGTCCGCCGAATTGTATCAGGCGCTGGAGGACAGTCCGATCGCGGTCACCTCCGTGCGCAACGCGCAGACGGAGCTGATCGAAGCGAAAAACGATCCGTTTCTGCTGGCGCTGAACGGCATCCTGACGCTTGGTTTCATTTTATCGATCCTCGTCAGCTTCGTCGGCTTCATGCTCTATTGGGTGTTGTCGCTCCGCAGCCGCGCGCTCCAGAACGGCGTCATGCGCGCGCTCGGCCTGTCCGTCCGGCAGATGGCCGGCATGCTGGCCGTGGAGCAGCTGCTGACGTCTGGCGTCGCCGTCTTGATCGGCGTCGTCGTCGGCAATCTGGCCGCGCGCCTGTACGTGCCTCATTTCCAGATCGCCTTCAATCCGAGCACGCTGGTTCCGCCCTTCGAGGTCATCTTCGCGCGGCTCGATTATATCAGGCTCTATTCGACGGTGTTCTTCATGCTGGCGGTCGGGCTCGGCATACTCGGGTTCATGCTGACGCGCATCCGCATCCATCAAGCGCTCAAGCTGGGGGAGGATTAACCGATGATCCAATGCGACGGCTTGGTGAAAATCTACAAAGCCTCGAATCTAGAGGTATTCGCCCTGCAGGGGCTCGACCTGTCGGTCGAGAGCGGGGAGCTGATGGCGATCATCGG
This sequence comes from Cohnella hashimotonis, assembly GCF_030014955.1. NCBI lineage: Bacteria > Bacillati > Bacillota > Bacilli > Caryophanales > Paenibacillaceae > Cohnella > Cohnella hashimotonis. The sequence continues at coordinate 8,528,080 of NZ_JAGRPV010000001.1, read as the reverse complement.
CAACAGCGGCAGCGGCAAGTCCACCCTTCTCAATATGCTGGGCGGGCTGGATCGTCCCACGGCAGGCTCGCTCACCGTCGACGGAAAAGACATGCTGAAGATGAAAGAGTCGGAGCTCGTCCGTTACAAACGCGAAAGCGTAGGGTTCGTCTGGCAAAACAACGCCCGCAACCTCATTCCGTATCTAACCGCGCTGGAAAACGTGGAGCTCCCCATCCTGCTGTCCGGCCGGCGCAAGCGGCTGCGGGCACTGGAGCTGCTGGAAGCGGTCGGGCTCGGACACCGGGCGCGGAACAAGCTGCATCAGCTGTCCGGCGGCGAGCAGCAGCGCGTCGCCATCGCCATCGCGCTCGCCAACCAGCCTCGATTGCTGCTGGCCGACGAGCCGACCGGATCGGTCGACTCCCGCATGGCCGAGCAGATCCTCGATCTGTTCCGCGACCTCAACCGGCAGTTGAACCTGACCATCGTCATCGTCACGCACGATCCGCTGCTCGCGAAGAAGGTCGACCGCGTCGTCGCGATCCGGGACGGCAAGATCAGCTCGGAGATGCTGCGGCGCAAGTCATACGACGAGGAATTAAAAGAGCTCGAGGCGAGCCCCGAGCAGGAAGAGTCTCATGTCGAATATGCAATATTGGATAAGGCGGGGCGGCTGCAGGTGCCCGCGGACTATCTGCAGGCGATTGGGATTAAAGATACAAATAAAGTCAGACTGGAGCTTAGCGACGGGCAGATCATTTTGACTCCGCCGGAGAAGGGCGCCTGATCGACGGTCATTAAAAGCGGAGCGGCCTCGCCAAGTCAAAGACTGGCGGGACCGCTCCGTTTATTGATTTTATGCTTTTGCGGCCGGCAGTGCGGGGGATGCCTGCTTCTTTTTCCCCGCTAAGTAAACGCCGCAGAGAATAACGATCAGCCCCGCGAGCATATTCCAGCCGACGCGCTCGCCGAGCAGCGTGTACGCCCAGACCAGCGCCGTGCAGGGCACGAGGTAAGTGACCGTCGTGGCGAATTCGGCGCTCGCGGCCAGGATGATGTAGTAGAACAGGATGTAGCCGATGCCCGAGCCGAAGACGCCGAGTCCGAGCAGCATGAGCAGGTTCGTGCCGTCCGCGAGCGGCTCGACCGGGAAGGGATCGACGACGAGCGCCATGACGCCGCTCGCGACCGTGCTGCAGAGCAGTGTGCCGAAGGTCAACTGGTACATGGAGTAACCGGTCAGCACGCGTTTGGACAGCTGCGAGCCCAGTCCGTAGCACAGCGTGGCGGCCATCATGAGCAGCAGGCCGGTCGCATCGATCGACGAGACGGCGGACGGCGTGATGCCAAGCAGCAGCGCGACGCCCGCGAAGGCGATCGCGATGCCCATCCACTGGTACCGGTTCGAGGACGCGCGGAAAGCGGCTACGCCGATGACGACCGTCCAGAGCGGCGTCGTGGCGTTCAGGATCGAGGCGACGCTGCTGTCGAGCCGCGTCTCGCTGTGCGCGATGAGGTACCAGGGCAAGGCCGTGTTCACGATCGCGACGAGGGCCATCGCAGGCCATCGGACGCCGCGCAGCCCGAACGGCTTGCGCATCGCCAGCATGATCGCCGTCACGGCAACGAGCCCGAACGCCGACCGCAGGAAGGAGACGCCCCATGACCCGAAGTCTTCCACCAGCACTTTAATAAAGTAGAACGAGCCGCCCCAAATGAGACTGAGCAGGATCAGCGCGGCATAAACAACCTTGGGCATAGGCCGCTGTCACCTCCACCATTCCACGGCCGCGGCCGCGTCGGCGCTCGCGCCGCTCATCTCGAAGCCGATCTCGACGGTCTCCCCGATGCGAGGCGAGATGATCCGCACGCCTTTGCGGGCCGCTTCGGCGGACGCCCTGCGGATCGGATCGTTCCAATCGTGCATCGCAAGCGTGAACGCGCCCCAGTGAATCGGCAGCAGCGTTCCTCCTTTTACGTCGATATGGGCCTGAACGGTCTCCTCCGGCGACATATGGATGGCCGCCCAGCGCGGATCGTACTGTCCGCATTCCATGAGCGTTAGATCGAACGGACCGAATCGCTCGCCGATCTCCGCGAAGTGCGGACCGTAGCCGCTGTCTCCGCTGAAAAACACCTTTTGGCCGCCGCCCTCGATCGCCCAAGCGCACCAAAGGGTCGCATCCCGCCCGGCCAGCCCCCGGCCCGAGAAATGCCGGGCTGGCAAGCATGACAGCCGCAGCCCTTCCCATTCAAACGTCTCGTGCCAGTCATGCTCCTCGATGCGGCTCTCGTCCACACCCCATCGGCGCAAATGCGCGCCAACGCCGAGCGGCACGAAGAAGCGGCCGACCTTGGCATGCAGCCGGCGTATGGTGCCGTAGTCCAGATGGTCGTAATGGTCGTGCGAAAAGATAACCGCGTCGATGGGCGGCAGCGCCTCGATCTCGAAGGACATCGTATCGGCGTAGCGCTTGCCGCCGAAGCGGGGAAATGGCGACGGCGCGCGGCCCAGCATCGGATCGAGGAGAATCGTGCAGCCGCCGATCTCGAGCAGCGACGCGGAATGCCCGAACCAGGTGACGCGGAGCGGCCCGGGACGGCCGATCGCGGCCGTGTCGAGCTTCACGACGGGGAGACGACCGGGCGCAGGCCGCGCGTTCGGCCGCCGCTTCGCGAAGTCGCGGAGCATGGACAGATAGTCCGCCGCGGACGTCACCATCGAGGTCGGCAGCGGATAGCGGAACTTGCCGTCTTTGAATTGCGGAGACTTGTGAAGGCGATGTCCGCGATCCCGGTAAGCCTGGGCGCCGAATACCGGATCCAAGGCGAGCACCGCGTAGACGGTCGCTGCCAGCAGCAGTACGACGGCGAGCAGGACGATGAGCGTTATCATATGAAAAAAGACCTTCTCTCTGGCTGATGGTCGAACGGCCGGCCCCAGGGCCGGTACTCCGATGATATCATCACCGGACCCCCGTCCGCCACGATCCGGCTATTCGGCCGCGGATGGCACGACCTCCATCCAGCCATAGGCATCCGGCAGCTCGCCGCGTTGAATGCCCGACAGCGTCTCGTACAGCCGCTTCGACAGCTCGCCGGGCTCCCCGTCGCCGACGGTCAACCGCTCTCCGCGCCAATGCAGGCTGCCGATCGGGGAGACGACCGCGGCGGTGCCCGTGCCGAACGCCTCGCGCAGCTTGCCGTCCCGCAAGCCCGCCGCTACCTCGCCGATCGAGACCGGACGCTCGCTGACGGATACGCCCCAGCCCCGGAGCAGCCTAATGACCGAATCCCGGGTGACCCCGGCCAGGATGCTGCCGCCGAGCGGCGGCGTGACGATCTCGTCGCCGAAGCGGAAAAACGCGTTCATGCTCCCGACTTCCTCGACGTATTCGCGTTCGACGCCGTCCAGCCACAGCACCTGGGCGCAGCCCATCCGCGCAGCCGCCTCCTGCGCCTTGAGCCCCGCCGCATAGTTCCCCGCCGTCTTGGCGTCTCCCACGCCGCCGGCGACCGCGCGCACATGCTCCGTTTCCACATATATCGGGACTGGACGCACGCCCTCCGCGTAGTAGGCGCCGACCGGCGAGCAGATCGCGACGAACGCGTACGACCGGGAAGGCGCCACGCCGAGCTGCGTCTCGGTCGCGACGACGAACGGACGGATATAGAGCGAAGTGCCGGGCGCTTCGGGAATCCAATCCGCGTCCGCGGTCACGAGCCGCCGCAGCGCTCCCAACACCCGCGCTTCATCCACCGCCGGCACGCACATGCGCGCGCAGGAGCGGTTCAGCCGGCGGACATGATCCAGCGGCCTGAACAGCCTCGCCCGGCCATCCTTCCACTTGAACGCCTTCATGCCCTCGAACACCGTCTGTCCGTAATGAAAGACCTTCGACGCCGGGTCCAGCAGCAGCGGCCCGTAGGGGACGATCCGCGGCTCGCCCCAGCCGGTGCCTTCCTCGTAATCCATGAGCAGCATATGATCGGTAAAATAACGTCCGAAACCGAGCCCGCCCGGGCTCTCCTGCAGCTCGCGAACCTTGCTTTGAAGCCCCCTGATTCCATGCAATGGCATGCTTTCCTGCCCGCTTCGTTCCATCGTCATTCCCTCCTGCAAAGTGTTGCTTGTAGAATAACGCGAACGGAAATATATTTGAAATATCTGATTTGTACGAATACCATACCTTTAAAGTATGCTGAAAACAGAACTAGCGAGGTGCGGGAACGATGGATGTCAGGCAGCTGCGTTATTTTTTGACGGTAGCCGAGGAAGGCCAGATCACTTCCGCGGCCAAAAAGCTTCATATGGAGCAGCCGCCGCTAAGCCGGCAGATGCGGCTGATCGAGGAGGAGCTCGGCGTCGCGCTCTTCGACCGGTCGGGCAGGCGGCTGCGGCTTACGCCGGCCGGGGAGCGTCTTCGCGAGCGTTCCGCCGGATTGCTCCGACAACTGGAGGAGACGGTGGCGGAGGTGCGGGAGCTGGACGAGGGCGTGCGCGGAGTGCTGTCGGTCGGCGCCGTCGTGTCCTGCACGTCGCTGCTTCCCGGTCCGCTCGGCCGATTCAGGGAGCGGTATCCGGACGTGAGCTTCAAGCTGAGCGAAGGCGACCACCATCTGCTCGGCGAACGGCTGGAACGGCGCGAGATCGAGATCGCCGTCGCCCGGCTGCCGTTCGAAGCGCCCGGCGGCGAGGACCGCTACGAGATTCGGCCTCTCCCTTCCGACCCGATCGTCGCGCTGCTGCCGACGGGCGCCTGGAAAGCTGCGGACGGCGCGGCGCAGGCGCAGGGCGGACCGGGGCAGGGCGGACCGGCGCAGGGCGGACCGGCACAGGGCGGACCGGCGATCAGCGCCGGCACGGAGCCGCTGTCCCTTGCCGAGCTCGCGGCTTTTCCGCTCGTCTCGCTAAAGACGGATCGCACGGTCGTCATGCACGAGACGATCATGCGCGCCTTCGCGGCCGCGGAGCTAAGCCCCCGCGTTCTGTGCGAATGCGCGAGCGTGGCGATCGCGCTCACGCTGGTGGCCCACGGCTTCGGCGCCGCGCTGCTGCCGAAGTCCGTCATGTCGACGTTTCCGCTGGCGGGCATCGAATGCCGCGCGATCCGCGACGCCGACCTGCTGTCGGAGGTCGGGCTCGTCTGGCTTAAGGACCGTTATCTCTCCCGCGCGGCGCAGCGCTTCATCGCCTTGTTCGGCACGCCCGATGGACAAAGCGGCGACGGGGGTCTATCATGAGAAGGAATCGAATAGCCGAATGACGGCAAGGTGCCCCGGCGCGATCGGCGCGGAAGGGCTTAATAGGGAAGCCGGTGCGAATCCGGCGCGGTCCCGCCACTGTAATTGCGGAGCGAAGCGGCTTGTTGCCACTGTCCAAGCGGACGGGAAGGCGCCGCGCAGCGATGAGGCAAGAGCCAGGAGACCTGCCTTGAACGTCGATTCTCTTTCTTCGGGGGCTAAAGGAAGAGAATGCGCTGCGAAAAACGCTTGCGCGGCTCGACTTTGGCGTGGTATTTCATGTCAGCCCCTGTTAACGGCAGGGGCTTTTTGAATTGTCGGCGCGCGCTGTCTACTCTATTCGAACGGACCGAGCTTCCGCTAATTTCGATTTCCAGACACTTTATCGCTTTTCTGCGGACTCCGGATCTCTTATTTTTCAATATCGCGCCCTTTTGTGCCGCCGATCATGCCTTTAGCGAATCTGTGGTCCGCTAATGCGTTCTATTCGCCGGCTCTTGGCCATATAGCGGATTTGTAGTCCGCTTGGCCGTCTTGGCCGCGGATCTGTCGTCCGACCGGCTAACCGACAGCGACACTGTCGTCCGCTCGATCACTCGTCAGCCGCTCGCCCCCTCATGCTGCCGCCACTTTACCGGAAACGAGGTCCGATCCATGCCGAACGTCCGATCTTTATTTCAACACACCTTATCCCCTTCGCTCAGATCATATCGCGCCTGGCCGCTGGCGCTCATGCTGATCGTCGCGTTGGCCGTGTGCCTGGCGGCTCCCGCCGCGGCTGCGGTTACCGACGCCAACGGCGCTGCAACCGGCACCGTCACGCTGTCGGTCGTCGGAGACGCCCAGCGCGGCACCTTGCTTCCTGCGACGCAGGTCGAATTGCGGAACGGGGATACGGCCTACTCCGTGCTCGAGCGAACGCTCCCGGGCAAGGTCAAGTCTTCCGGGTCGGGCGAAACGCTTTATGTGAGCAGCATCGATGGACTGTCCGAGCTCGATCTCGGACCGAAAAGCGGCTGGATGTACGAGGTCGGCGGATTATATCCCGCCGGCAGCGCCAGCATGTACCGGCTGAAGCCGGGCGATTCGGTCGTCTGGCGCTATACGCTCGATCTGGGCGCTGACGTAGGCGCTCCGAATTCCGGCTCCGGCGGGAATGCGGGCGTCAAGCCGGATGGGGGCGACGGATCGAGCCCCTCCTACAAAGCCGACGTCGCGGCGCTCCGCAAGCTTCTGCTTGCCAAGCCTGCCGCCGGGCTGTCCGAATGGGAAGCCTTCGCGCTCGGACGCTCGGGAGGCGGCGTTCCGGATGCCTACCTTGCGGAGCTGGCTGCGCAGGTGAAGGCCGCAGGCGGCGCGTATCGCAAGGCGACGGACCTGGAACGCATCGTCCTCGCCGTCCGGGCGGCCGGAGCCGATCCCCGCGCGTTCGCGGGCTATGATCTCGTGGCCGCGGTGTATAACCACGCCAAGCTGACGCTCCAGGGCGCCAACGGCCCGATCTTCGCGCTGCTCGCGCTCGACAGCGGCGGCTACGACGTCCCGGTCGGCGCGGTCTGGACGCGCGCCAAGCTCGTCGATTGGCTGCTCGCGCTGCAGAACGCGGACGGCAGCTTCCCGCTGGCCGCCGGCGAAGCCGGCAACGCGGACATTACCGCGATGGCGCTGGCCGCGCTCGCGCCTTACGCGAATGCCGCCGAAGGCGGCGCCGCCGGGGCCGGCGCTGCCGTGCAAGGCGGCAACAGCTCGGCCGCCGTAGCTGCGGCGATCGGCCGCGCCGTCGCCTATCTCTCGTCCGTCCAGTTGACGGACGGCGGCTTCAAGCTCGAGCGCGACGAAAACAGCGAGACGGCCGCGCAGGTCGTCATCGGCCTGACCGCGGCGGGGCGCGATCCTGCCGGCGCTGACTTCGTCAAGGCCGGCGGAGGCCTGCTGGAAGCGTTGCTGGCGTATCGGACGGCTGAAGGCGGCTTCGCGCACACGCCGGGCGGCGCTTCCGACGCCATCGCGACGGAGCAAGCGATGCTGGCGCTGGTCGCATACGACCGTTATGCGGACGGAGCTCCCGGGCTGTACCGGATCGCCGCCGAACGGTTCGCGGACGAAAGGCAGATCGCCGGATGGGCCTCAGATGCGGTGCATCAAGCTTACACGGCCAAGCTGCTATCCGGCACGAGCGCCTCTCCGCTTCGTTTCGAACCGAAGCGCGGCATCACGCGCGCCGAGTTCGCCGCCCTGCTTGTCAGGCTGGCCGGCGACAGGCTGAGCGCAGCGCAAGGTCCCGGCTTCGCCGGCATGACCGGCGAAGTCTCGTTCGCCGACGTCCAGCCGTCCGCCTGGTACTATGGGGCCGTCATGCAAGCCGCCCGCGCCGGCATCGTCAACGGCGTATCGGCGACGGCCTTCAAGCCCGGCGATCCGATCACGCGCGAGCAGATGGCTGTCATGATCGGCCGCGCCTTCGGCCTGTCCGAGTCGCAGAGCGGCACGGCTTGGCGGGATGCCTCCAGCATTCGCGCGGCTTCCTTGCCTTACGTTAATGCGGTCGCGAACAAGGGCATTCTGCTTGGCGCCGCCGGCGTCTTCGATCCGTCGGGCACCGTAACCCGCGAGATGGCTGCCGTGACCGCCCTCCGGCTTAAAAATCTAAATCTGGCTTCATCTAAATAGACAGCATGCGCATACGCAAGGAGGGACTGGAAGTGAAGCAAATTCGCAAGGGCCGGCTCGCGGCATTGTTCGTCCTGCTGGCCGCGCTGCTCATGGCCGCCGGCTGCGGCGGGTCCGGCTCCGATGACGGGGCGGCGTCCGGTCAGTCGAGCGCCTTCGCTCCGTCATCACCGGCGGCACAGACACGGCAGCCAGGAGTCGCCGAGTCCTCGGCAAGCCCGCAAGCAGACCCGAAAGCAAGCCCGCATGCAAGCGCGCAGGCTTCCGCAACGGCGACGGGCAACACAACGACGCCTGGCGTCATGCCCGACGGCGCCAGCCCGACGGCCACGCCAGGCGCCGCGTCCACCGCCGGTACTGCCAAGCCTTCCGGCGGCCGGATACCGCCGGCGACTGCCAATGCCGGCTCGGCTTCGGCACAACCTGAAGCCTCTGCCCCCGTCGCCACGCCGACAACGTCGCCTACGCCTAACGGGACCGTCGGCGGCAAGCCTTCGTCCCCTCCGCAGTCCGGCCAAGCGACGACCAGCCCTTCCCCGGCTGCGACCCAGGCGCCGCAAAAGGCCGAAATCACCCTTTCGATTGTGGGCGACAGCGATACAGGCACGATCCTGTCTCCCGCCGCGGTCGAGCTCAAGTCCGGGGACAGCGTGCTCGACGCGCTGAAGCGCGCGACCCGCAGCCGCAAGATGCAAATGGAGTATCAAGGCAGCGGCGCGGCCGCTTATGTAGAAGGCATCGATAATTTATACGAGTTCGACAAGGGCGCGAAGAGCGGCTGGCTGTTCCGCGTGAACGGGGAATTTCCGGGCAAGAGCGCGGGCGCTTACAAGCTGAAACCCGGCGACGTCGTAGAATGGCTGTATACGCTCGACATGGGCAAGGATGTCGGAAAAGGCACGGACGGCACGGAGACAGGGTCGTGAACGCAGGCGGTTTTGCCGGCCTCCATCCGCTCGTCTGCTTCATCTATTACGCCGGCGTGATCCTGCTCGGACTGATGCTGACTCATCCCGTCTACCAATTGGCGTCGCTCGTTCTGCTGACAGCGCTCCTGCTTCTGCAGCGGCAGGGCCGGATTCTGGCGCGCTCGCTTCCCTACTACTTGCTGATCGGCGGGCTGTTCGCGATCGTCAATCCGCTGCTGTCCCACCGCGGACGGCATATTCTTTTTTATATGATGGATCAGCCGATCACGCTTGAGGCCGTCCTCTACGGCGTCATGACGATGATGACCATCCTCGCCGTGCTGCTGATGTTCGTCTCCTATCGCGTGGTGATGACGACGGACAAGTTCATGTACTTGTTCTCCGCCATTCTGCCCCAGACGGCCCTGCACGCCTGGATGACGCTGCGGTTTATCCCGCTGTTCGCCCGCAGGTTCAAGCAGATCGAGCTGATCCAGCGGTCGCGCGGCATCGACATGCGGACCGGCGGTCCGATTCGCAGATTGCGGAACGGCGCGCTGCTGCTTCGCATCCTGATGACCTGGTCGCTTGAGGACGCGATGCGCACCGGCGATTCGATGAAAGCGCGCGGCTACGGCACGGCCAAGCGGACCGCCTTTTACCCGTACCGAATGGATCGCCGCGACCGGGCGACGCTCGCCATACTCGGCTTGCTGCTGCTGCTCGCGCTCGCGGGCTGGCGGGAGGGGTGGGGCCTGCTCACGCTTTTCCCGCGGATGGAGACGCTCCGGCTCGGGTCCTTTGAATGGATTCATTTCGCGATATTCGCGCTTTTCGTAGGCATGCCGATCGTATTCGAAACGAGGGAGAGATACCGATGGAGATCGTCGCGGCGCAGCGCCTGACCTTCCGCTATCCGGACGCGGCCCAGCCTGCGCTGACGGAAGTGGACCTGTCCATACGCAAAGGCGAGTTCGTCGTGCTGTGCGGGGCTTCCGGCTCCGGCAAAACGACGCTGCTCCGCCACTTCAAGCGCGAGCTTGCGCCCGTCGGCGATCTGTCCGGCAGCGTGCGCTATGATGGCTGGCCGCTGGCTGCGCTGCCGGACGGGCGCGCGGCCGAAGAGATCGGCTTTGTCTTCCAGCATCCCGAGAGCCAGATCGTGATGGATACGGTATGGCACGAGCTGGCATTCTCGATGGAAAACAGAGGCTTTCCGCAGGTCGTCATGCGTCAGCGGCTGGCCGAGCTGTCCAGCTTCTTCGGGCTGGAGCCGCTCATGCAGCGCTCCGTGCACGAGCTCTCCGGCGGACAGACCCAGCTCGTGAACCTGGCGTCCGTGCTCCTGCTCCAGCCGCGTCTGCTGCTTCTCGACGAGCCGACGTCCCAGCTCGATCCCGTCGCCGCCCGCGAGTTCGTGCATCTGCTGCGCCGGCTGAACGAGGAGTTCGGCGTGACGGTCATCGCGAGCGAGCATCGGCTGGACGACATTTTGCCGCTTGCGGACCGGCTGGTCGTCATGGCGGACGGCCGAATCCGGCATGACGGCTCGCCCGGCGAAGTCTGCAGGCGGATCTGGGCGACCGACGATCCGCGCGAGCGGCTGTACGTGCCGTCCGTCGCCAGATTGCTCGCCGCGCTAGACGACGCAGGTACTGGCGCCGCGGATCGAACGGCGGCCGCGCCGGACACGCCGCTACCGCTTACCGTGCGCGAGGCGGTCGCCGCGCTCGACCGGCTGGCCGAGGAACGCGCGGCTTCGGACGGACCGGCAGACCATGCGCCTATGGCAGGCGGTCCGCACGGACAGGCGTCCGCGGACGGCGCAGAGACCCGCCGGCCGCCGGCTTCAAGCGGCGTCTCCCAGCTGCGCAGCCTGCTTCGCTTGTCAGCCCGCCAAGGCGCCCAAGGCTTCGCCGAAGCGCTGTCCTGTCGCGAGCTTACCTACCGCTTCGAGCGCGACCTCCCCGATGTTCTGCGCAAGTTGAGTCTCCAAGTGCGCGAAGGCGAGCTGCTCGCCATCCTTGGCGGCAACGGCGCGGGCAAGTCCACGCTGCTGCAGCTCATGGCGGGCTTGCGCAAGCCGCAGCGCGGCAAGATCGCGATCGCGCCGGGACGCAAGCTCGGCTATCTCGCGCAAAACCCGATGCTCTACTTCAGCAGCGACACCGTACGCGAAGAATTCGAGAGAGAGGCCGAGCACGCCGGATACAGGGGCGGCGCGGCCGCCGCCGAGATCGCGCATTGGACGGAGGCGTTCGATCTCGGCGCGCTATCGGACCGGCATCCGCACGATCTCAGCGGCGGCCAGCAGCAGAAGCTGGCGCTCGCGCTCGCCCTTCTCCCGCGCCCGGACATCCTCTGCATCGACGAGCCGACCAAGGGGCTCGATCCCGATGCCAAGGAAGCCTTCGCAGCTCTCCTCCTGCAGCTGCGCGAGGAAGGCATGACGATCGTCATGGTGACGCACGACGCCGAATTCGCCGCCCGCCACGCCGACCGGTGCGCCCTGCTCTACGACGGAGAGATCGCCGCCGCCGCGGAGCCGCCGCTCTTCTTCGGCGGCAACTATTTTTACACGACAGCCGTAAACCGGGCGGTCAGGCACCGGTATCCGGACGCCGTTACGGCGGAGGAGGTTATGCGCAGATGGACAAGCGAAGCCGCGCGCTCCTGATCGCCGCCATTCTCCTCGCCGCCGGCCTGGCCGTCGCTTCGGCGATCTGGGACGGCCACTACCTGCTCCTGTCGGCCGTCGCGATGACGCTGGCCATGGCGCCGCTATTCGTCCGCTTCGAACGGCGCAGGCTCGAGCCGCGCGAGATCGCGATGCTGGCCGCGATGGCGGCCGTCGCTGCGCTGGGACGGATCGCGTTCGCGCCGCTGCCGAGCTTTAAGCCTACGTCCTTCGTCGTTATCGTCGCTGCGCTCGTCTTCGGCAGCGAAGCCGGCTTCATCGTCGGGGCGGTCGCCGCGCTCGCCTCGAATCTGTTCCTCGGTCAGGGCCCCTGGACGCCCTGGCAAATGTTCGCCTGGGGCATGGTCGGCGCCTCGGCCGGCTGGCTGCGCCATACGCGCTTCATGAAGTCGCGGATCGGCCTGTGCGCCTTCGGCCTCGTCTGGGGCTTCCTTTTCGGCTGGATCATGAACGTGTGGTCGCTGCTCAGCCTCCCCGACGCCTTCGGCTGGCAGCTCTTCCTGATCACATACGCCCAGAGCTTCTACTTCGATCTCGCTCACGCGGCGGCGAACGTGCTGTTCCTCGGCTTCTTCGGCCTCAGCTGGGTACGGCTGCTCGATCGCATCCGCAAAAAGTACGGACTGCTCGAAAGCCGAAGCGCCCGCCGCTGATCAGCCGCTCCGAATATGCGCCCACGACAAACAGAACACCCGGTTAACAGCTGATAACCGGGTGTTCTACTGTTCTGGTTTGCTATTCAATTGTCTCAAGACGCTCCCATCTTAAGTTTCCGAAGATTCATCCAGATTCGCTTGCGCATGATCGTAATCTTCTTAGACTTCATTTTAAATGTGACCTCCAAAAGGTCGTACGCGCATTCGTGCGTTTAAAGGGTCTTGCCGGCGCCCTTGGCGCTCGTTTGCCGCGACACCTCTCACCTCATACTTTTTTCGCCGTTCTCTTGCTCATCGTTCGTTTATTCGTCGTTCGTTTATTGCATCGTTCGTTTACTGCATCGTTCGTTTATTTGCCGTTCGTTTAATCGTCGTTCTCTGCATCATCGTGCGCTTTCTTATCCGCTCGCCGTCCGAACCGACCGGTTCGCGCCTTGCTTGCCGAAGAGTCGTCCCTTGCTCGTAATCGTTGGATTCCCGCATACCCGGACCGCCGCGTTACGTCAATTGCCGGGCGGTTGCGTTCGACACATTTCCGTACGCTGCGGATATGCTTCGCTTACCTGGCCCATTGGACTATCCCCTTTCGTTTGAGTTGCCCTCATTATAAGACAGCGGATTCAATTATTCAAATTTTCTGAATATTGATAAACGAGCCTCTCCGCCCACGAGGCGGCGTCAGCCCGTCGCATGCTCCCGTATCCATTAAAATCCTCGTTTTTTCTTTTATTTTTACACAAACCGCATTTTATTTTTACAATTCCTCCGCCAAATGATTTCGAGCGTGCCCTTTCCCTGTAAACACGCCGGTTTCCTCGCTTACCGCACGCTTCAGCGCCCTCGTCGTTTTGTAACGCTGCTTTCGCGCTTGCAGCGGCGGCTTCTTGCGGCGCCGTTCTTGCACCGCAAAGCCTGCAAATATACATCTATTTTTGCCGGTCTAACCTCTTTTAGACTGGATAGATGCAAAAATGCAGCTTTTTTGCCCCATCAGCCCGAATTTCGGCTTACGGATTAAATTTACCTGCATATTTGCAGTTTTTCCGTCGCGCGTCGTTGGTCCGAGAAAAATACCTGCACAAATGCAGTTATTTCGAGCCGCAGCACAACCGAACAGCGCCACACGCCGAAACGCCAATAGCCGATAGCCGATACGCGGATAGCGCGCTTACTGCCCTGCCCGCGAATCGCCGCCAAATTTTCACTTTCAGGTACGCTCAAAAAACCGCACATCGCTGTGCGGTTCCTGAGCGCATTCGCTTTGCCGCGCGTTCTGCAAATCACGAACTGCGCTTTAAGAATGATACTCCGCAGAGGGGGCCGCGGCCTCCTGCATATCGTCCACCGCCGCGGCCGAGCGTCGCACGTTAACGCGCTTGATCTGGCGGTTTTCCATCTCCGCGACGACGAACGTATAGTTGTCCGCGGACACTTCGGCGCCAGGCATCGCCTCCTCCAGCTCGGACATGAGCCAGCCGCCCAACGTGTACACGCCTTCGTCGTCTTCGATCTCCGTTTTCAGCAGGCGGTTGGTCTCCTCGATCATAAGCGTGCCGCTCAGCGCGTATTGACCGTCCCCGAGCTGCTGGATCAGCGGGCGGCCGTCCTCGTCGCGCTGCTGCCTCCGCTCTCCGACGATGCGCGCGATGATGTCGCGGATCGTGACGATGCCCGAAGTTCCGCCGTATTCGTCGAGGAGCACCGCCATATGGATGTCCTTTTTTTGCATGAGCAGCAGAATCTCCTGTACGGATACGGTGTCCAGCAGCTGCAGCACCGGCTCGATGTAAGGCTTGACGGGCATGTCCGGCTCTCCCGGATGGCGAATATACGTCGTCAGCAGCTCCTTGTAATCGATCAGCCCGACTACCGTATCCTTATCGCCGCCCGCCGTCACCGGATATAGATCATAGGCGTCCAGCGAAGTACGGGCCACGACCTCCTGCACCGTCTCGCTCTCGTCGATGAACGCCACGTCCCGCCGCGGGATCATGATCCCTTTGGCGACCATATCGTCCAGCTCGAAGATGTTGGTCACATAACGAAACTCCGAGGAGTTGATGATGCCGCTCTTGTAGCCTTCCGACAAAATGAGGCGCAGCTCGGCTTCCGTGCGGGTGTTGTCCGTTTCGGAGAGCGGCTTCATCCCGAACATGCCCGTGAGCAGCCGCGCCGAACGGTTAAGCAGCCAGCTGAACGGATAGGTGATTTTGAAAAAAATCATAAGCGGTCTTGCCAACGCGAGCGCCAGCGATTCAGCCTTCTGAATCGCCACGATCTTGGGCAGCAGCTCCCCGACCACGACCTCGAGGAAGGTGAGGATGAGGAACGCGATCACGAAGGATACGACCGTCTCCACCGACTCCGGCAGCGCGAAAAGCCCGAAAACCGGACTCAGCAAATGCTCCACCGTCGATTCGCCCAGCCAGCCGAGCGCCAGGTTGGTCAGCGTGTTGCCCAGTTGGCATGCCGACAGGTACTCGTCCAATCTGGCCACGATCTGCTTGACCGCCGACGCCTTTTTGTTGCCCTCGGCGACCATCTGCTCGATCCGGCTCATTCTCACCCGTATGACCGCATATTCCGCGGCCACGAAGAAAGCCGTGCATGCGATGAGCGCCAGCACGATTATCGTATTGATCATCCGCCCGTCTCTCCCCTTCCGTCCGTCATCCCGACGTTTCCGATGGTATATTGTACCCGGAACGAAGCGAATCGAAAGAAAGGGAAGAGCTTGCCGCCGACCATGGGCTGCGGGCAGGCGATCCTCGCTATACGGTCGGACTGCGGTCGGGTTGCGGTCGGTGCGGTCGGGTTGCGGTCGGTGCGGTCGGACTGCGGTCGGGTTGCGGTCGGTGCGGTCGGGTTGCGGTCGGGTTGCGGTCGGTGCGGTCGGGTTGCGGACCTGTTTGCGGTCGCGTTACGTATACAAAATGTTCGGACTCCAGTACGTCGTGTCGTAACTGTTATTTCCGTTCTTGTCCAGGACGAAGTAGAGCACGTCGCCCGCCGTCACGCTGACGGTCAGCGAATGGCTGGCACCCGTCGCGTCGTTGTAGGCGATCGCCTGCCAGCCGCTCGCCGGCCATAGCTGCGCGGCGTTCTTCAAGATCTTGACCCGGACGCCGTCCCCGCCGTTCGTATCCTGCTTCCGCGCGTTGCCCGTGACGCGCACCGTACCCGATGCCGGGGCGGTCCACGCCCGCACCGTGTCGTCGGCGTCCGGATGCATCAGCCCGCCGTCGTGAATGATATTCCACGCGTTCGTGCCCCGCCACGTCTTGTCGGCCGCGTTCCAGTTCATGTTCGTATAGGGAGCGGCATTGCCCTGCAGATAGCTCCAGTTCCAGCCGCCCTGATACGTCAGGAAGTCGGTCGATGCGTTAAAAACCGGTTTGTAGGAGATCATCGCATCCAGCACGGTCGTGTCATAGCTGTCGGTGCCGTTCTTGTTGACGACGATATAAACGTAATCGCCGGCAGCGACGTTCGCGATGACGCCGAACTGTACGCCGAGCCGATCGGTCGCCGCAATCGTCTGCCAGCCGCTGGATGGCCACAGCGGGGTGCCGTTTTTCATGATTTTGATCCGCACGCCGTCGCCGCCGCCCGTATCCCACTTGGCTGCCGTTCCTTTGATCATCACCGTGCCCGTACTCGGGGCCAGCCATGCTTTGACCGCGTCGTTGCTCTCCGGGTGGACGAAATTCGGCCCCCACATGCCGATGTACGAGCCCGTCCCCTTCCATTTTCGGTCCGTCGCGTTCCACGTCATATTGGCGTAGCTGCTGCCGTTCCACTCCTTGTAGTACCACTGATTCGCCCCCTGTACGGAGGAAAAGTCCAGCCCGCCGACATACGCATCGACCGGTGAGGCAGAGCGCCTGACGACGACGTTTTTCACGTAATTGTTGACGTTGAACGGCTTATCGCCCAGATCGGTCAAATATTGTCCGTCGATCGATACGTCCTCGAACAGAATGTCGCTGACCGGCTTGCCCAGGTCCCAGCCCCACAGCCGAATCTCCTTCGAACCGGTGCCGACGGCGGTAATGTTCCGGAACGTCACGCCGCTGATGAGCCCCGGGAAGGACTGGTTGCCCGGCAGCGAGCCGAACCAGAAGCTGTCCGCAAAAGAGAGATTGACGAGCCGGACGCTCTGCTCGACCCGGATGTCCTGGTACAGAATGTTGCGGAACTGCGTGCCGTTCAAGGCGGTGATATCCATAACGGCCCGGTCCTGAATGACCCCGTGATTGTCGCGGTCGTCATAGCTGTACAGGACGTCGTTGTTCAAATACTTGATGTTCTCGTAATAGGCCGCTTGCGTCTCCGCGCCGAGCGCCCATACGTCGTTGGCATCGCTCCAGAATTGACTGTTCTGGATGGTGATGTTGTAGTTGGGCGCTCCGCTCGCCGGATTATCGCTTGCGTTGTAGCCTGGCGTGACGACGCCTTTGATCGCGATGCAGTCGTCGGCGGTCCGAAAGAAAGAGCGGTCGATCGTCACGTCGTGGGAATTGACGAGATTCAGCCCGTCCGTACTCGCATAAGTCGGGCTGACGACTTTGTAATCGGTGACGCTGACCTGGCTGCTGTTGTCCATCAGGCTCGACCAGGCACCGACTCGCCGGTCCACGATGATGCCGCTCATCTGCACGTTCGTGCTCGACAAGATGCTGATCGGCTGATTCAGATAAGTCGACGTATAATTCATGCTGACGATGCCACGGCCCCGGATCGCGACATTCGAGGCGCCGCGCACTTCGATATGCCCGTTCAGGAACGCGCCGCCGGCGATATACAGCGTCTTGCCCGAACCGACCGTGATCGTCGTCGTCGGCGTGGAAGAGTAGTCGTAATAGCCGGGTCCGATGTAGATGACGTTCGGATCGGACGGACTCGGCACGCTCGTCTCTGGCGCGCTGGCGAACAGGTGGAGCGTGCGCCCCTGATAATTCCCGTCCAAAATAAGCGATACGTTGGTCGGACCGTTCAGCGTGAACTGTATCGTGTTCCCGCTTCGGGTAGAGGCGAGACCGAGGGAAGCAGGCGCCAGTTTATAGGAGGAAAAAGAGAAGTTGACCGTCACCGACACGGTCACGGAGCCGGTCATGTCGAAGTAACCGTACGATACCTTGTTGCCCCAGCCGTTGTTGTCTCCGTACAAATCGATGGCGCTGCTGCCGGCTGTGACCGTGAAGTCGGAGGAGCGGGGCGCGCCGGTGGGCGCCGCGTAGGCGGTGACCGTACCGGCGGCGTGCGTCGCCGGCACGCCGAAGGCCAGAGGTGCGACGAATAAAGCCGCCGCGATCAGAAGACGAACGAAACGCAAACCGATGTTTCTCATAGCGATTTACCTCCTGATATGAAGTAATGAGGATCATTAATATAAAACGCTTTCATAAAGATGTAAAAAAAGGCCTTTCACGCCGGCAAGCGCCTGAGGCGGAGCAGGAAAGCGGGCCCCACGCCGCCCAGCCCCGCTCCAGCGCGAGCTGCCCATCCTCCCGGAACGTCTCAGTCTTCCTATAGCGCAAGCGTACCGCCCTCCGTCTTCACGCGGAAAAATACGGGGCGCTCGTCCGGCGTCCGGTTCGGGCAGTGCAGCGCGAGCGTCAGCCGACCCTCCAGATCGGCGAAGAGCATCCCGTGCCCGCCGTCCCGGCGGAAGAACGGCAGCGCTTCCTGCATCCACGGCCCTTCAATCTCTCCGGACGCAGACATCGCGATGCCCATCGCATACCCTTCGGCACCGTGGCTCGACCAGAGCATCCACAGCTCCCGCTCGGCCGGTCGGAACAGGAACGGCCCGTCCGTCACGTAGCCGCGAACGTCCGGCTGACCCTCAGCTTCGTACACCGTGCTCCGCACCCACGGCGCCTCCGTCGCGGAGAACAGCTTAACCGGCTTACCCACCGTCTCGGCCAGGTCCCCGCTAAGCCGAAGGGCGTACATCTCGCCGTCCGTCACCTGCAGCCACTCGCGGCAGAATACGATCCACGGTTCGCCCTGCCGGTCCACGTACAAGGTGCCGTCCAGGCATTCCCAGTCCGGCGGCGTCGCCGGCCGGTCAGACAAGGGCCTGAACGGGCCGAGCGGCCCGTCCGCGGCCAGAATCTGCGTCGCGCGCCGCCGTCCGGGCGCCTTGAAGCTGGCGAACATATAGTACATGCCCCGCCAGCGATGAACCTCGGGCGCCCAGAAATTTTCGATCCCCCAGAACCCGGCTTCGGGCCGGAACGCCGGGAACGGCCCCTCCCACTGCTCCAGATCGCGGCTTCGGTAGACGTCGAAGCCGATGCCCGGACCGGACCAAGCGTTACGATCCGTCGTGCCGTACAAATAGTACAATCCCTCTTCCGGCACCGGCACGACGAACGGATCGCGGATTTGAATGTCGCTTCTGTGCAGCATACCGCCATTCCCTCCTTAACCGTCAACCTGCGCGAATTCCAATACGAACGCTTCGATGCCCCTGCCGCAATCCTCAATTCTGAATCGAACGGTTCCGGCCTCGCGATCCTCCTCCCAGACGATCGGCACATCACCTCCCGGCAGCCGCTTGCAGGCGGCGCTAATCGTACGGCCCGGCGGCACCGGCACCTCCACCGTCATGTCCGCGATCGAGGCCGCCATCATCCATCGCTCGCCGTAGGTGACGAGACAGCAGCTATGCATCGCCAGCGCCGCGTAGAAGCCCGCCAGCGGTCCCGACCCGTACGTCCGGTAGAACACCCGGCGATCCGGATCGATATGCAGCGCCATGTCCGCCTTGACCGGCGCGTTCGCATAGACGTTCCAGGCCGCCCGCATTCGCGCGAAGTCGGCGTCGCTAAGCTTCTCTTTGTTATCGAAGCCATCAAGATGGTAGGTGACCGGCACGCCGAAGGTCGGCGACACCATCCAATACTCGGCGGACCGGGTTCGCGTACTCGGCCAGCCGTCCACGTCGATCAGCACGCCGGGGAGCATCTTACTCACGAGCGCGGCCCGGCGGTACCACGGATCGGGCGACTCCGGCACGACGGGGAACAGATCGTTCAGCCGCTGCGCCGGCGCCCACGGCTGCAAGTACGGCTCCGCCCCGCTCAGCGTCAGAAGCGCATCCGCCTTGACCGCAGCCGCCTCCGTGCCGATGAACCGGACGAGCTCGTACCAGAGCTTTTCGCCGATGCCCCATTCGTAATTGTCGATCGCATGCTTGCCGCCGACCGGACCGTAGTAGTTCATGTCGATCTTGAAGCCGTCGGCATTCAGGCCGTCAGCCTCGTCTGACAGCAGGTAACGCACGGTGCTGCGGATATGCGCCCGCACGTCCCGGCGCGAGCAATCGAGCAAGTAGACGTAGTCGTAGATTTCGGTGTTCGTGACGCGGGCCGGCTCCCCCTCCAGGGTTTTCACCAGCCACTCCGGATGCTCGCGCACGATACGGGACGTCTTCGACACCCATAGCGGCGTGTACCAGAGCACGACCTTGTGACCGCGCGCCTTGACGGATTCGATCAGCCGGCGGAAACGGGCCGTATCGCCGAACCTCTGCGGATGCACGCCGTATTCCCCGTAATGATCGAACCAGTGCGAATCGACGATCAGCGTAAACGGATGGCCGCCCGTCTTCTCCTCCAGGCTTACGACCCAATCCATCAACGTGTCCGCCGTCAGCGGATTGCGCTCGAAGTCGCAGCTAAGCTCGAGATATTCCTGCTGCCCCCAGGTGCAGAAAATCGGCCGGTTCCACCAATCGAACCATTCGCCCCTTTCCCGCAGGTATCCGTTATCTCTGTAATAAGCCACATAGCGATCCAGCACCGCGTCTTCTGTTTCGAGTCCGAAATGGAACTGCACCCGGGGAAAACGACCCTCGTACGCGGCACCGTAAAAATGGGTGAACGCGATATCGAAGCGGCCCTGCCGGAACGTCGCCACCGTCTCGCGGACGGGAAGCGGGTCAGGCACGACGATGCCCCACCACGGACCGGCCTCCACCCATTTATCCCGAAACGCCAGCGTCTTCGGCGCCGGGCAAGTCATCCAGATCCGCTCCAGCCCGCGGTCGAACTGCGATTCCTTGGCCGTCGCGCTGAATACGAATTCGGCCGATTCGCCCGGCTGGAACACCCGGTTGTAATGGTCGGGCAGAAAGCCGCGAACGACGGAATCGACCAGCTCCGTGCCGGCAAAATAGCGGATCTCTCCGTGCAGCGAGCTGGATCCGTCGATCGTATATTCAAGCCAGGACGCGCCCGCCGTCAGCTTGACGCGATAGCCGCAGTCCGACAGTTCCCCGAGCAACGCACCGCCTTCTTGCGTCCATCCCGAGATCGGCAGCTTGAAGCCGTCCAGTACCGGCCTTAAGCAGACCGCGTACGTCTTTCCACCCAGCGCGAGCGTCATCGCTTCGCCTTCGACCGCGATGTCGGCTCCGCCGAGCCTGATCCGGTAGCCTGCTCCTTTTTGTTCGAACACTTCGTCTTCTCCCCTTTATCCTTTGACGGAACCTGCGGTCATGCCGTCGATGATGTAGCGCTGCAGCAGCAAATAGACGATAACGACGGGCGCCGAGACCAGCACGACGTTGGCGAAGATCAGGTTCCAGTCCGAGCTGTACGTACCCAGGAAGTTGAAGATGGTCAGCGTCACCGTATAGTTGCGGGGGCTGTTCAGGAAGTAGATCGTAATGCCGAAGTCGTTCCAGACGCCCATAAATGAAATGATGACCAGCGTGACGGTCACCGGCCGCAGAAGCGGGAAAATGATGCCGAAGAACAGGCGGTAAGGCCCGACCCCGTCCACGATGGCCGATTCGTCGATCTCGCGCGGAATGCTCTTGTAAAACCCGGTGTACAGGAAAGTGCCGAACGAGAAATTCGTCACCGCCAGCATGACAACGGCCGCCAGATACGTCTTGACATGCAGATAGTACGTGATGAAATACGCGGGAATGATCTGCAGCGGGATCATCAAGCCGAGCAAAATGAGCAAATAGAGCAGACCGGACATCCGCGTGTTTTTGCGCTGAAGGGTAAAGGCGGTCATCGAGCAGAGCACGATGAGCAGCGCCACGGTGGCGAACGTGACGATCGCGCTGTTTCTCAGCCCGGTGAGCACGCCGCCAGCGTCGATCATCTCGGCATAGTTGGAGAGGAGGAACCACTTCCTCGGCAGCGCGAGGCTCATGGCCGCCGCGCTGGCTTTGTCCTTGAACGAATTGACGACGATAAAATAAAGCGGGACGACGACGAGCAGGCTGAGGAGCAGCCCGGCCGCCTCCGCGGCCCACCGCGGCCGCTTGCGGCTCATAGCTCCACCTCCTTGCGCGCGATCAGCTTCCACGTCGGCAGCGTGATCGCGATGACGATCAGCGACAGCAGGATGCTCGCGGCCGCGCCTTCGCCTAGCCGGCCGCTGCCGAACGACTTGAACACCAGCGTGCCGAACACCTCCGTCGCCGAGCCGGGACCGCCTTGCGTCACCGCTTGCACGAGGTCGAACACTTTCAGCCCGCCGATCAGGTTGACGATCAGCGCGTTGTTGAAGTAGGGGAGCACAAGCGGGAACGTAATCGATCGGAATTGCTGCCATTCGGAGGCGCCCTCTAGATTGGCGCTTTCGTAGTAGTCCTTGGAGATCGACTGCAATCCCGCCAGCACGATCGCCATCGTGAAGCCCGACCACTTCCACGTCTCGATGCCGACGAGCGAATAGATGGCCAGATGCGGATCGGTCAGCCAGTCCGGCGCGATCGCGCCGAGGCCGACGGCGTGCAAAAAGCGGTTGATCATTCCGTTCGTCGGATGCATCGCCGAGGTAAAGAAGACGCCGACCGCCACCGTGCTGAGCACCGCCGGCAGGAAAGCCACCGTACGCAAATAGTTGGTCGTGCGCAGCCTGCGGTTGAGGAAGACGGCGAGCGCCGTGCCGATGCCGACCTTGAGCAGCGTCGTGGCGAAGGCGAAGACAAACGAATTGCGGATGGCCGCGCTCAGATAATCGTCGGTGAGCACATTCATGTAGTTGGTCCAGCCCGTGAAGCGGATGTCCGAGAAAGAAAAGCGGCCGATGTTCGCAAACGAGAGCACGCCCCCGAAGAGCGACGGCACGAGGAAAAATACGGCGTACAGCAGCATGCCCGGCAGGATGAGCGTATACGTGTAAGGCTTGTTTTTAGTTGGTTTCATCTTGCTCCGCTCCTATTTGTGTAAGGAATCGCCCCTCCCGGGGAATGGAGAGAGGGGCGACCGGCTTTATTTCCAGTTCGGATCGTCTTTGGCCTTCGCGTTTTTGGCCGTTTCCTGATCGAGCGCCTGCGCCACCTGCTCCGCAGTCTTGCCTCCGGCGTAGTAATCCTGCATGAACTTGTCGAACGAGCCGTACGGATACAGCTCTCCGTTGCCCTGCCAGTGCAGAATGCCCTTGCCGTCCTTGAGCGCCGCGTTCAGGTCGGCGATCGCCGGCGACAGCGCTACTTCCACCTTTTTGTTCAGGTAGATGCCCGGCTGCGCTTCGGCGAAAATTTGCTGCGCTTGCGCCGAAGCGATGAAGTCGACCGCGCGTTTGGCCAGCTCGACGTCCTTCGCGGAGGTCGTCACCGACAAGGAGCCCGGCGGCGAGATATTGACGTAGTTGTCGCCGTTGAGCGGGAACGGGAACGCGCCGATGTCGTTCACCTTGTCCGGGAACTTCTTGATGATCTCCCCGATGAACCAGGTGCCGTTCACGTGCATCGCCGCCGTGCCGTCCGCGATCGCCTGCTGCGCGGAATCGTACGTATCGGACAGATACGACTTGTTGACGTAGCCTTTGTCGATCAGGTCCTTGGACTTTTTGATCGTGTCGATGAAGTTCGTCAGATCCGCGTAATGCTTCTTGTTCGTGTTCATGTCCTGCCAGAAGTCAGGGAAAGACTTGCCGCTCTGCACGATATCCTGCGAGAAGCCGAAGTGCGGAACCGTCTGAAGCGTCCACGTATCCTTGCCGGAGTAGTAGACCGGCGTCTTGCCCGCTTCCTTGATCTTCTCGCACACCGCCAGGAACTCGTCCCATGTTTTCGGAACCGTCAGGTTCAGATCGGCGAACACCTTCTTGTTGTAGAACACGCCCATCAAGGTCGTCGCGTCGATCGGCACGGAATAATACTTGCCTTTGTACTTGTAAACGCCGTCCATCGCGCTCTCGTCGTAATCCGCGTAGCTGGCGAGCCCCGTCAGATCGACGAGCTTGTCGAGCGCGTCCGCGTTCTGATCCATCCATTTCGGCCCGTAGTTTTGCAGCAGGTCCGGCAGATCGTTGGTGGCGATCTTCGTCTTCAGCAGCTGCTCGCCCTGGCTGCCGCCGGCAATCTTCTGAATGTCCAGCTTGAAGCCGAGCTCGGAGGCATGATCGCCGATGTACTTCTCCAGTGCCTGCCAGCCCGGCGTGTACCAATCGGTGAACATGAGCAGCGACAGCGTCTTGACCTCCTGCGGCTTGCTGCCGGCCGAATCCGATGCCTGCGCCGTTTGGGAGGCCGACGAGGATGCCGGCGCTGTCGAGGTTGCCGGAGACGCGCCTTCGTTTTTTCCGTTCGCTCCGCACGCCGCCAGCGAGAACGCCATCGTCGCCGAGAGCGCGGTCAGGAACAACGCTTTTTTATGCAGCCGCCTTTGTTGCATTTTTTGTTTCGCCCCTTGTCGGTTGTTTGTTTTCGCACTTTGAATATAGCGAAGATTCGGAGGCGGAAGGATTGTATTTTTTTTAAAAACGCTTTATTTTTATTAAATATCCGCGCCATTACTTCGCGAGAGAAGCGACGCGATTGGGAGATGACACCGATGCACCGGCCGCTTCGCACCCGACTGAACAGCATCAAGTTCAAGCTGTCCGCCGCGATTCTCCTCCTGTTCGTCACGTTTATGTCCGTAACCGTATACATGTGGTACGCCAACTCGACGGCCGATGCCGAGCGGCAGGCGGGACAGGCCGCGGCGGCTATGATCAACGTTTCGAGCGACAATCTGGAGACGTCGCTGCGCGACATCGACAAGATCGTCGCGCTGCTCTCCGTCGACACCGGCGAATACATGAACGATCTCGTGCGCAAGTATATCGAGCAGTACGACACGATGGACAAGGTGGAACTGATCCATATCGAGCGGGAAATTCAGGACTATCTGGTCAACGTATCGATGTTCAAGCATTATTTGACCGGCGTCACCCTCTCCGATCTGGAGGGGCACACCATCGAGTACGGCGTGACGACCCCGTTCGACGCGCTGCGTTCTCAGCCTTCGTTCGGCGAACTGACAGGCATGGAGAACGAAGCGCTGCTGCTGCCTCCCCACTTGAATCCGCGTCTTGGCAGCAGCGCGGACCCGCAGAAGGGCAAGGTTATTACGATCGCGCGGCCGATCCGCAGCGGCGGGCGGGCGATCGGCTTCGTCGCCGCGGACGTCGACTACGAGATCGTCGAGGACCTTTTCGCCACCAACATCCGCAATGCCGGCCGTATGCTCATCTTTAATACGCGAACGGGTCAGCCCGTGCTCGAACAGCCGGACCTCGGCCTGGCTCCCTCCGATCTTGAACGCCTCGTCTCGCGCCCGGATGCCGACGGGGGCAGCTTCTACGCCCGCCTGTCGACGGGAAATACGTTCGCGGTGTATCGCACCTCCGCCTTCACCAAATGGACGACGATGGTGCTGATTCCCAAGGCCAGTCTGCTCGCGGACTCCTCCTCTACGCGCGACAAGATGCTGAACGTCTCGCTGCTGTTTTCCGCCGTCGCCGTCCTGCTCATCCTGTCCATGTCCTCGCTCCTCACCCGCAATCTGCTGCGGCTGGGTCGGGCGCTGAAGGAGGTCGCCAAAAACAACCTCGACGTCGCGATCGAGACCAAGTCGCAGGATGAGATCGGCCAGCTGTACCATCAGTTCAATTCCATGACCCGCCGCATGAGCGACCTCGTCGCCGAAGTTCGCTCGACCGAGCGCGAGCGCAGCCGGGCGGAGATCCGGGCGCTGCAGGCGCAGATCAATCCGCATTTCCTGCACAATACGCTGAATACGATCAAGTTCCTGTCGATCCTGCAGGGTGCCGACAACATCAAGCTGGTCGCCGAGTCGCTGTCCGGTCTGATGCACGCGCAGATGGACGGGCGGCCGTTCGTCAGCGTCGACGAGGAGATGGATTGCCTGCGCAGCTACTTCAGCATTCAAAAGTTCCGGTACAGCGACAAATTCGCGGTTCATTTCAGTCTGGAGGAGGGCGTCGGCAAGCTGATGATTCCGAAGATGCTGCTTCAGCCGATCGCGGAGAACGCGCTGCTGCACGGCATCGCGCCGCTGAAGACGCAGGGGGCTATCCAGATCAAGCTGTTCACGAGCGACGCGCAGCTCAAGGTTCGCGTGCAGGACAACGGCGTCGGCATGAGTCCGGCGCAGCTCAAAGCGCTCGAAGCGCCTGAAGCCTCGGCCCGGGGCGCCGATCATATCGGACTTGCCAACGTCCGGTCCCGGATTCGCACCTTGTTCGGGGAACCGTACGGCTTAAGCATCTGGAGCGAGGCGCAGCGGTTTACGGCGGTGGAGATGTCCTTTCCAATGCTGAGCGAGGAAGAGGCGATGCGTTATGTATAAAGCGCTGCTGGTCGACGATGAATTGCTCGTGCGGACGAATCTGAAGCTGATGTCGGACTGGCGGGCGCAAGGCTTCTCGCTGTGCGGCGAAGCGGCGAACGGCGCCGAAGCGCTGGCGTTGGTCGAACGGGAGCGGCCGGAGCTGGTCGTCTCCGATCTGCGCATGCCCGTCATGGACGGCCTACAGCTCTCGGCCGAGCTTGCCGGCCGCTATCCGGGCACCAAAATGATCGTGCTCAGCAACTACGACGACTTCGAATACGTGAAGGGCACCCTGCAGAACGGCGCTGTCGACTACCTGCTCAAGCACCGGCTGAACGCGGCGTCGTTATCCGCGGCGCTCGCACGGGTCAAGGCGCTGCTCGATGACCGGCCGCAGCGAACGGGCGGCGACCGCACGGACGCGAACCAGCGGCTGGAGCTGCGAACCCGGTTCATCACCCAATTAATCGCCGGGTTTCATTACAGCCCGGAGGAGATCGGACACCATATCCGGACGCTGGACTTGAAGCTGGATACCAGACAGCTCATTCCTGTCCTTCTGTCGATCGACGATTACCGATCCCGGCAGTCCCGCTCGACGCTCAAAGCGGCTGAGTTGGAGCGCTTCTCCATTCTCAACATTGTCGAAGAGGTCGCGGGCGAGCTCGGCAACGGCGCGGTCGGCCACATCGGCGGCGACCGGTTCGTCATCCTGTTCTCGTTCCCCAACGTACGAAGCGAGAATGCACTGGCACTTGCCGTCGGCGAAGCGGTATCCCGCATCGCGAGCTGTCTGCGGACCTTCCTGAATCTGTCCGCCAGCTTCAGCATCGGGCCGACCTGCTCGGCGCCTGCGCATATCCCGCAAAGCTATAAGCAGGCGGAGAAGCAAATGCAGGATCGTTTTCATCTGGGGAAAAACGTCGTGCTGCGGCGTGCATCCATCGTGCAAGAAACCGAGGCGTTGGCCGGGCTGGAGATCGGGACGGAGAAAGACATGCTCGCCTGTCTGAAAACGCGGGACGCCGCCGGCCTGCTGTCGATTCTGGATGGCCTGTTCGCGCGAATCAAGACGGCGGCGCTCAGCATGGCCGGCTCCCAGCTGCTGTTCAACGACCTGCTCAGCCTGCTGCACCGCGCCATCCGCGAGCATGGCCTGGAGCTGGGGGCGCTCTATGCGGACGCGGTTCCGCCTCACGAGCGTCTTGCCGCCTTCGAGACGCTGGAGGAGGTCAAGGCGTGGTTCCGTTCGCTGTTCGAACGGTACTTCGAGTTGCTGCAGGCCGACGAAAGAGGAGACTACTCGGCGTATACTGCGGAGGCGATCCGTTATATCCGCAGCCATCTCGCGGACAGCATCTCGCTCACCGAAGTAGCGGAGCGGATCGGCATCAGCGGCGCATACTTAAGCACGTTATTTAAAAACGAAGTCAAGATCGGCTTCGCCGAGTACTTGTCCGACGCCCGCCTCGAGCGGGCCAAGGCGTATTTGGAGGACGGGCGCGAGGATATGAAGGACATCGCCGCCTTATGCGGCTTCAATAGCGCCAGCTATTTTTTCAAGACGTTCAAAAAGAAAACCGGCATAACGCCCTCTGAATTCGCCCGCGGCCGCAGCTCGACTTGACCTGCGTGGCGTTAACCGCAGTTCAATTTCAGGTTGCGCGGACGTACGGAATTTGCGAATAAATCCATTCCCGTTGTACAGCCTATTGTTACTAAAAGACCGCCGAGAGGAAGCGAACGGATGAACATCGAAAATCGACTCCCCTCCGACGTGCACGGCGTGCGGACGCTGATTGCGAACGTCGTATTGATCGGCGAGCCGGGCGGACGGGAATGGACGCTGATCGACGCCGGCGTCGCCGGCTGCGCGGACGTCATCGTCGAAGCGGCTGCCGCCAGATTTGGAGATGCGCCGCCTGGAGCGATCGTGCTGACGCACGGCCACTTCGACCACGTCGGCTCGCTCCGACCGCTGCTTGCGCGCTGGCGCGTGCCCGTGTATGCGCATGAGTTGGAGCTGCCGTACTTGACCGGACAAGCCGACTACCCGGAAGCGGATCCCGACGTCGGGGGCGGGCTCATGGCGCGAATCTCCCCGTTGTATCCGCACAAAGGCATCGACATCTCGGGCGAGGTACGTCCGCTGCCCGAGGATGGTACGGTCCCGACATTGCCGGATTGGCGCTGGGTGCATACGCCCGGTCACACAGAGGGGCATATCTCGCTCTTCCGCGAGCGCGACCGGACAGTGGTGGCCGGCGATGCCTTTATCACCGTGAAGCAAACGTCCGCGTTCGCGGTGCTCTTGCAGGAAGAGGAGATACACGGTCCTCCGCCGTACTTCACTTTTGACTGGCGCCATGCCGCCGAGTCCGTCCGTAAGCTGGAAGCGTTAAAGCCGGCTGCCGCGATCACCGGCCACGGCAAGCCGATGGCGGGCGAGGCGTTGACGGAGGGGCTGGGGGAGCTCGCGCGTTCGTTCGAGGAGCTGGCCGTTCCGCGTCACTGAGCGGACGCGTCACTGAGCGGAAAAGTAATCGCCGACACCGACCTGTTTTGAGCTATTACGGAGGCGGGTGAGGCGCTCGCCGCTGGCATTGCAGAATAGCGCAATTTTGAGCTACAGCGGGGCTTATGCGTGGCGGCGGGAGAGGTGCTGACCGCGGGCGTTGCAGAATAGCGCAATTTTGAGCTGCAACGGGGCTTATGCGTGGCGGCGGGTGAGGTGCTGACCGCGGGCGTTGCAGAATAGCGCAATTTTGAGCTACAACGGAGCTTATACGAGGTGGCTAGTGATGCGCTGGCCGCGGCCGTTGCATAATAACGCAATTTTGAGCTACAGCGGGGCATATGCGAGGCTGCGGGCGAGGCGCTGACCGCGGGCGTTGTAGGACGGCGGTTGAGGTCCTGACCGCAAGCATTGCAGGGCGACGGGTGAGGCGCTGACCTTGATAAACCGCGGGATAGCGCATTTTTGAGCTCCCGCAAACCGGACATTTCTTTCCCGCGGCCCGCCAAGCTACCGCTCCACCGCTAATTTACCCGCGCCATGCCGGGCTTCTTCCGTCCGGCCGCCCCTTGCGGAGCGCGGACATCAATTGCATAAACGCAGGACCGGCTGACGCAGCCGGTCCTTTTCAATTTATGTCCGTATTCCGCTGATCGCCGCGCGCCTACACTGGAGGCAGATCCAGATTAGGTCCGCCAGCGGACGGAAACGAGGTGCTTCGGATCATGGAGAAGGCGTTAGCCGCATTGCCGGTCCGAAAGGAAAAAGGCTATTGGTCCCGGCTCGGCGCGCGCATCGTCAAACATCGGGCGATGTATGTGCTCGCGCTGCCGGGCGTGCTGTTTTTTATTTTGTTCAAGCTCACCCCGCTGTGGGGTCTGCTGCTCGCATTTAAGGACTACAATCCCTACTCGGGCTTCGCGGGCAGCGAGTGGGTGGGCTTCAAGCATTTTGCCGACCTGTTCGCCGACAGCAACTTCTACATCATGCTGCGCAACACGTTCGCCATCAACGTCTTCGGGCTCGTTTTCATGTTCCCGCTGCCCATCCTGCTCGCCCTTATGCTGAACGAAGTGCGGCACGGCGCCTTCAAGCGCTTCAACCAATCCATCGTCTACCTGCCGCATTTCCTGTCCTGGGTCGTCGTGGCGAGCATGACCTTTTTCGTCTTGTCCACCGACGTCGGCATCGTCAACAAGCTGATCGGCGAAGCCGGACACGAGCCCATCAGCTTCCTTTCCGAATCGAAGTACTTCTGGGGCCTCATCACGGCGCAGACGATGTGGAAGGAAGCCGGCTGGGGCACGATCATCTTCCTCGCCGCGATGGCGGGCGTCGACCCGCAGCGGTACGAAGCGGCGGTCGTGGACGGCGCGAGCCGGTTTCGCCAGATCTGGCATATCACGTTGCCCGCGATCCGCCCCACGATCCTCATTCTGCTCATTCTGCGCCTCGGCCAGATGGCGGACGTCGGCTTCGAGCAAATGCTGCTTATGATGAACCCGCTGGTTATGCAGGTAGCCGAGGTGTTCGACACTTACGCCTACACGCAGGGCATCCTGCGCGGACAGATCAGCACGGGCGTGACGGTCGGTATGTTCAAGGGTGTCGTCGGTTTCGTTCTCGTGATGGCATCCAACTATATCGTCAAAAAATCCGGCCAGGAAGGCATCTACTAAGGCCAGAAAGGGGCATTTCGCATGAGCTTCGTATCCCGCAAAAAAATGACGGCGTTCGACTGGATCAACTACGCGCTGCTCGCCCTCATTTCCCTCGTATGCGTATTTCCGTTCCTATACGTGTTCAGTGTCTCTTTTACGGACCCTGACGTGTACGTGCCGCTACGTTTCTATCTGTTCCCGGAAAAATGGTCGCTGGCCGCCTATTCCTACATTTTATCGACGGACAGCTTCCTCAATGCGTTGAAAAGCACCGTCTTCATCACCGCCGTCGGCACGATTCTGAATCTGATCGTCACCTTCTCCCTCGCCTATGTGCTGACCAAGAAGGATGTGCCAGGACGCGGCCCGATGATGGGCTTCGTCATCTTCACGCTCGTCTTCAGCGCGGGTATCGTGCCTAATTACCTGCTGGTGCAAAACCTCGGGCTGCTAAACTCTTACTGGTCGCTCATCTGGCCGGTCCTGACCAACGCTTGGAGCCTCATCATCATCAAGAGCTTCCTGGAGTCGCTGCCCTCGGAGCTGGAGGACGCCGCCCGCATCGACGGCTGCTCGGACATCGGCGTTTTCCTGCGCGTCGTCCTGCCCTTGTCCATGCCGGCGGTCGCGGCGTTCACGCTGTTCTTCGCCGTGTCCCACTGGAATACGTACTTCAACGCGCTTATCTATCTGTCCGACGCCAAGAAGTGGACGCTGCAGGTGCTGGTCAAGACACTCGTCATCGACTCGGACAACGCCGGCATGGCCGGCGCGGGAGGGGACGAGCGCTCGGTCCCTCAGGAGACGATCCGCATGGCCTCCATCATGCTGGCGATGGCGCCGATCCTGCTCGTTTACCCGTTCCTGCAAAAGCACTTCGCGAAGGGCGTCATGCTCGGCTCGGTGAAGGGATAAATTTCATGAATGCTGGAGGTCGATCTCTTTTGGAAAACAACGAACGCGGCTGGTGGCACAAACCCCAACGCATCATTCAGACGAATCTGCAGGTGAAGGACACGCATTTGATCGAGCCCCGCCGCCTGGCGCGCCAGATGAAAGAGCTCGGCGCGACCGCCCTCGTATTTAATGTCGGCGGCATCTATGCCTGGTACCCTTCCGAGGTCGAGGGCCATCATGTCAACGAATATTTGCCGCAGGATTTCGATCTGCTGAAGGGCGTCGTAGACGCCTGCCATGACGAGGGCATCCGCTTCATCGCCCGGCTCGACTTCAGCAAGACGGACGATATCGTCTATCTGAAACGGCCGGGGTGGTTCGTGCGAAAGCAGGACGGACAGCCGGAGATCATCGGCGCGCATCGCCCCGGCGCATGGTCGCTTCTCATGAGCACGTGCTTGAATGCGGGCTATCGCAACGAAGACGTCGCCGTCCCGGTGTTGGACGAGGTGTTGTCGCGCTACGACGTGGACGCCGTCTTTTTCAACGCGCCGCATTTCCTCCCGTGCTGGTGCGGCATCTGCAAACGCAAGTACGAGCGGCTGTATGGCGTCCCGCTGCCGGTGGACCAGGCCGAATTCGCGGCGGATTGGCCGTCGGCGTGCATCCGGGACAACATGGACAAGATGTATCGCTTCATCAAGGCCAAGCGGCCGGAAGTTCAGATGATCCTGTACTACAACCTGTACAAGGACAATCTGTACCATCGGCTGGAGACGACGGATCTCTTGTGCACGGAGCCGCAGGATGTGCTGTCCGAGGGCCACCGCCGGATTCCGGAGTTCTGGAAGCCTGCGCTCAGCATCAAGCTCGGCCGCTCCGCGCCCGGCGTCCCCGCGCCGCTCGGCATCGTACACTCCAGTCCGGGGATGGAGTGGCGTCACACCGGCCTGCCGCCCGCGGAATACCGTTTCTGGCTGTCGCAGATCCCTGCGCACGGGGGCAGCATCTGGCATTCGCTCACCGGCATCCCGGAGACGATCGGCGACAAGCGGATCCTGGAGACGGTCGCGGCGCTCAACCATGACGTCGCCAAAGTGGAGCCGTACATGGACGGCGCCGGGACGCTGGCGCAGGTCGCGCTGCTGTGGACGGCGAACGCAGCCGCCGAAGGCTGGGCGGACGGCCTGATCAACCGCCAGGTCCCGTTCGACGTACTGCTCGAGGAGCAGGCGACGCCGGAGCGTCTCGCGCGCTACAAGGCGCTGATCGCGCCGGAGGGGCTGGCGCTGACCGAAGGCATGGCCGCCACGCTGGCCGGCTATGCCGCCGCGGGCGGGCATGTCATCACTGAGGGCGATGCCGCCGACAAGCCCGAATGGCGGGACCTGCTCGGCGTCCGCGACCAGGGCGCCGCCGGAGAATTGCTGTCGGCCGCCTACCTGCGGTTCGAGGGCGCGGACAATCCGCTCCAGGCCGGGCTCGCGGACACGGAGCTGATCGCGCTGCGGGGCGCCGTCTACTATGCGCAGCCAACGGCGGAGACCGCGGTGCTGGCGACGCTCGTCCCGCCGTTCGCCCCGCTCGAGTGCGTGGGCGCGCCGCCCGAACGGGCTTCGCTGCCCGTGATCCGCACCGACCTGCCGCTGGCGCTGCATCGCCGGAGCGGTCTCGGCGGCTTCCTGTACTTCCCGTTCTCGCTCAGCGGCATGCTCAACGAATTCAAGCTCGGCGAGCATTACCAGCTGCTCGCCAACGCGATCGACCTGGCCCTGGGCGAGGATAAGCTCGTCGAAGTCACGAACTATCAGGGGCTGCAGATCACGTTGTTCGAACGGGACGACTACGTATTGGTCCACCTGGTCAACGGCGCCGGCAGAAGGCCGCTCGCCACCAACCTCCCGCTGCACGATATTGCGCTGAAGCTGCGGCTCCCGGGCCGGCGCGTCACGGGCGTGCAACGCCTCATCGCGGAGGATGCGCTGCCGCATAGCGAGGTAGATGGCGCGGCTTTCATCGACATTCCGAAGCTGGAGGTGTGGGAGTGCCTGCTCGTCCGGACGGGGGCAAGCGATTTAGCTTAGGCAGCGCGATGGTTATTTGCGAAGTTGCACGGTTTTTCCAGGCAACTCACTCCCAAGCGAAGGTGGATTGCGAAATTGCATGGTTTTTCCGGGTGACTCGCTCCTAAGCAAAGGTTAGTTGCCGAGTTGCACGGTTTTTCCAGGCAACTCACTCCCAAGCGAAGGTGGATTGCGGAATTGCGCGGTCTTTCCGGGTATCTCAGCTCTCGAGCAGAGGGTAGTGCGGAGTTGCACGGTCTTTCCCGGCAACTCGTCCCCTACGGCAAAGAAGCCCGCCCTCTTCGGGCAGGCTTCTCTCGTCCGCGCTCAGCGCAGCGACATCCTGTACTGCTTCGGCGACATCGACAGATGCCGCTGGAACGCCCGGTTCAGGTTGCGCTCGGAATAGCCGATGAGCTCAGCGATCTCCGCCACGCTGTGATTCGTCTCCTCCAGCAGCTTTTTCGCGCGGTCGACCTTGTACTTCATCAGGTACTCGATAAACGTCATGCCCGCCTCCTGCTTGAACAGCCGGCTCAGGTACGAAGGGCTCATGCTCACATATTCGGCGCATTCGATCAGCGAAGGCATGCCCTGATGCGTCTCGATATAGGCGCACACCCGCTGCACGGCGATCCGCGTCGCGTTCGCCCGGCTCTCCTCCGTGATCTGCCGGTGCATCGGAAACAGAAACTCCACGAACCACTCCTGCACCTCGCGATACGTCTGCCTCGCCTTGAGCTGCTCGAACAGATTGTCCCCGAGATTGTCCAGCACGCCGTAGCCCATCTCCTCAAGCGACTGAATGATCGACGACAGCAGAATGTGGTAGCAGTGCATCGCCGTATTGTACGATTCGGATTGCCGGATGCGCTCGTAAAAACGTCCCAGGGACGCCTCCGCCAGACTGAGCTCCCCTTGAAGCAGATGCTCCGTAATCTCCAGCTCCAGCTCCTTCGGATAGTTAAACGTCGCCAGCTTGCCCGAAGGGGCCGGCAGCGCGTCGTAGCGGAAGATCCGGC
The DNA here is from genome assembly GCF_030014955.1 of Cohnella hashimotonis. NCBI lineage: Bacteria > Bacillati > Bacillota > Bacilli > Caryophanales > Paenibacillaceae > Cohnella > Cohnella hashimotonis. Next base: position 8,494,166 of record NZ_JAGRPV010000001.1, on the reverse strand, counting down.
GATGCTCGTCGAAAAGGCGCTGCTGGAGCGCGGCTTCGGCCTCACGGTACGACTCAGCCAGCAGATGAAGGCCTTGGCGCACGCCGCCGATGCCGACCGATACCGTAAACGACAGATGCGTCTTCAGCGCTTCGCATACGCTGCCGGCATAGGCGTCCAGCATACAAGCGGCCTCCTCCTCGCGAACGGGCGCTTCCCAGCGAAGCACGGCGACGGCCTCCTTGTCTTCCTTGCCCACCACATAGCCGCTCGAGAAGGGACCGCCTTGCAGCAACTCTTGCATGACGTTTTTCACCGCAAAAACGATAACCGGTCCCTCGCTGGGCAAAAACCGCTTCTCCTTGAACAAATTCTCGGGCCGCACGACCAGCACCGCGAACCCTCCCGCCGCGGGCATCCCGTACGCCTGCGCCTCCGCCTCGACCTTCTGCGGCCTTAGCGGCGCGGACGCCGTCAGCAGCTTGAGCACGAAGCGGTCTCGCAAATCCGGCTGGATCCGCTCGATATACGCTCGCAGCGACTCAGCCTGGTCGTTCAGGTAGGCGAGACTGGAACGGATATAGCCAATCTCGTTGCTCCCTCCCGCCGTGCCCTGACCGTGCCGCAGCTGCCGGCCGTACAAGATGAGCTTGTCGATCGGACTATAGGCGAACTTGGACGAAGCGACGGTCAGCACGATGCCGAAGATCAAAATGACGAGCACCGAGCCCAAGACGAACAGCCGCATCCAGTTCAGCTGGCCCGCGATCGCGCTTTCCGGCAGCATTGAGATATAAGTCCGCCCCAGCGCCGTCTTGTACGTCGCCGTCAGCACCTTCCCGCCGTCCGCTTCCCCCATGACGAACTGTCCCTCGCCGCCGCTGCCGGACAGGACGCTCCGGAACAGCTCGATCGTGTCGGCTCGCTTGCCCAGAAGAGACGCGTCCGAGGAGTGCAGCAGGATCGTGCCGTCCGCATCCACAACGGCATAAGACTCTTCGCCCGCAGGCACGCCCGACTGGAACAGCTGCCGGCCGAGATCCGCCGCCTTCAGCTCGTAGATCAACGCGCCCATCGGCTGCCCCGTCCGCATGACCGGAAGCTGGCGAACGTACGAGATATAGCCGTTGCTCGCGTACGCCGGCAGGTAGGTCCAGCCCTCGCTGCGCGTCCCCTTCAGGACCGCCGCTATATTAACGCGCTCGGGCGAGTCAGCGAGCGTCGATTTCCCATAGGCGTTGGACAACACCGTATCCGATGCGCTGGCGTAGAAGACGATATCCTGCACGAGGCTGCTCGCGTTTTTTTGCACGGTCATCAGGTCTAGCATGCTCAATTGAATCACGTATTGTTCGGCGAAGCCCGGCCTGCCCAGCCAGGAACGGATCGTGGCGTTCGCGGCAAGCTGCATCGACTGGTATTCGATGTCCGTCATCAAGTTCTCCGTTCGCTCCTGAAGCAGCGTCAGGGAGGTGCGGCTGTCCGCCTGGAACTGCTCCTCGATCTTGTTCACGGAGTACCGGTAATAAGCGAGGCCCAGGATCAGGATCGGAACCGTCACGGAGACGCATCCCAGCCAGACGAGCCTTCTGAAATAATTCGATCGCGGAAACGCCCGGTAGGCGGCTTGTCGGACTTTGTTCAGCAGCGGCTTCATGGGGACCTCCCTCGGAACGGCGGTTGGGGCGCGACAGACAAGGAAGGCAACCGGCTCCCGGCCGGTCGCCTTCCGCTTTTCTGTGAGTCTTGTTTTGCCGCGTTTACGGGTTCATCGCTTTAAAGTTCTCGGCGAATTCCTTATACGCCTTTTTGGCTTCCGGCAGATTGTTGATCTTGTCGACGAACTGCTTGTACTGGTCCATCGTGATCTGTCCGACGATCGCCTGCGTCACCGTGGACTTCCATTCGTTCTGATATTTCGCCCAGACGTCGTTCCAGGTGTCGGAGATCAGGTAGGCGAACGGGTCGATGCTCCCGATCTCGCCAAAGTTCTGCACCTCTGCGATCTTGGCGTCGTTGTACGCCTTGTCGCCCGACGCGCTGATGACCTTGCCCCACTTCTGGGTGGCCAGGACGCCCGCGTTTTTACTGGTCGTGTTGACTTCCTTCACGCCCTGCTCCGTCAGCACCTTCTGGCCGCCCTCGACCGTATGGTGCACGCCTTCGATGCCGTAGTAGGCGAGATCGCTCATCTCCGTCGAAGCCGTCTTCTCGAAGTAGTCGAGCAGCTTCCATACCTTTTCCTCAGGCACCTTTTTGGAAATAAGGAAGCTGCCGGTGCCGCCGAGCGTCAGATTGACCGCGTACGCTTTGGGCCCCTTGAGCGTCAGGTTGAGAATCTTCGCGTCGGGCTGGCCGTTTTTCTTGATCAGGTCCTCCCATTCCTTGTCCCACCAGATGCTGCGGGTATAGGAGGCGGCGCGGCCGGTCGTGAACAGGTCCTGGGCCTGCGTGCGCTTCATGACGGAAAACTCCTTGGACAGCGCGCCCATCTCGTACATTTTGCGGAAGTAAGCGATGGCGTCCGTGTAACCCGGATTCAGGTTCGTGTAAATGAGCCCGCCCTCGTCGTTGTAAGTCGGCTCCATCGCCCCGAACGCCGAGGCGAAGGATGCGTCGCCGTCGCTGATGATGACGCCGCCGCCGATCAGGCCGAGCGTGTCTGCGCGCCCGTTGCCGTCCGGATCGCCCTTCGTTATCTTGACCAGTGCGTCCGCATACTCGTCCAGCGTCGTCGGCACCGGAATATTCAGCTTGTCCAGCCAATCCTTGCGGATTTTGATGCCCGGGTCGATCTGCGAGCGGGAGCCGGGCAGCGAATAAATCTTGCCGTCGATCGTCCGGTACTTATAAGCGTTCTCCGGCACGTTGTTCTTCAGGTTCGGGTACTTGCTGAAGTCTCCGAGGAACGGCGTCAGATCCCAGAACGCGCCGCCCTTGATTGCGTTGATCAGCGTCGGCCGCTTGAAGTCCGGCGCCGCCAGCACCTCCGGCAGCTGCGCCGAGGCCAGCAGCAGGTCCAGCTTCGTGTCGAGATCGCCCGACGGCACCCACTCGACGTTCAGCTTGGTGTTCGTCTGCTTCTGCCACTCCGTCCAGAAGGCGTCGTTCATGTCTGGCACTTCATTGTACAGTCCGGCGAACATCTGGATAGAGAGCGGCTCGCCGCTATCCCCCGTCTTGTCCGCTCCCTGGGAGCTCGCCTGCGTCGCGCCATTTGCGCCATTGTCTGCCGGAGTCGCGCTATTGTTGCCGTTTCCCCCGCATGCCGCAGTACCTGTAATCGCTGTCAAAAGTACGGTTGCCAGCCATGCATTTTTTATCGTCGGCTTCATCCTGTCATGTCCTCCCCGGATTGAAATGCTCGGCGCAGGCTCGCTGCCGCCTTGGCCTGTCGCTGCAAACCCATCGTACGACCGCCGCCCAAGGCATGGTAGGGACATTACTTGAATCGGGCCGGGAGAAAGAAATGTCCGCCGAAAACCCAGGCAGGGCAAGGCTTGCGAGCGACGGCTGCAGCGTGCGGGTAAGAAAAGTCCGGTCCCGCGGCAGGCGATCAGACAGTCTCGCGGCCGCTCATGCGGGTGACGAATTCCTTGGGCGAGCACCGGTTGAAGCGCTTGAACAGCTTGTAAAACTGGGCGATGCTCGGCACCCCGGCTTGAAGCGCGGCCTCCGCGATGCTGATGTCCCGCGTCAGCAGCAGCCGCTCCGCGGCCTTGATCCGCTTGCGGTTGACATAATCGACGAACGAGCAGCCCATCGCCGAACGGAAGTAGCGAATAAAGTAGTGATAGCTGAAATTAAGCAGCCGGCTGACCTCTTCGACGGTAATCCGCTCCTGCAGATGCCGGTCGACGTAGTCCAGCGCCGGCCTCAGGCGCAGCAGATCCGGCTCCGCCGCGGCAGGAAGCAAGCCTTCGTCGCCGTTCCGGACGAACAGCCAGAGCAGCCGCTGGATCGCGGAGCCCAGCGCCAGTTCGTAGCCGCGCTCGCGTCCCCGATACTCCTCGTACATATGCGAGATCAAGTCATGGATCTCTCGCCGGACTTCGTGCTTTTCGCGGAACAGGCCGTTCAGCCGTTCGAGCGGCGCGGCGCCGTCCGCGAAGCCATACGCGTAGGGCAGCGCGGCGCTCTCCATATGCCGGCCAAGGTCGACCTGCAGCACGACGAAGCGGACCGGCGCAGCGCCCGCGCGATGCGTGCGGTGCAGCTGGGAGGCGCCGAACAGCGCGACGTCCCCCGGTGCAAGGCGCATGTAGCCTTCTTGCGTCTGCATCCCCATCTCGCCTTCGACCATCGCGAGCAGCTCGACCTCTTTATGATGATGCCAGGGCCCGTAGGCCTCCTGCGCGGGTGCCGGCGGGTTCATGCCGACCTCCCATATTTTCATGTACAGGAGCGGGTGGCCGTAGACCACGGCCTCCTCGCGGACCGGTTCGCGGAGATCGTCCGTCAATGTTGTCATCGCTTACACCTCGCTTGGCGCGCAGGAGTTTTTGGAGCCCTCAGTATAGCACATATGTCATTTTTGGAGAATAATCGGTCAGCTTTGAAACTATTCTTGCCTGAGCGGCGAAGCCTATAATGTGGGGGTCACGGCTGAACGAAAATGAGGAGGTTGGCGGTATGAAGGACGAATTGCGCGTGTTAATCTGGAACGAATTCCGTCACGAGAAAAATAACGAGAAGGTGAAGGCCGTCTACCCGGACGGCATCCACCGCGCAATCGGAGAAGGACTCGGGCACGATCTGGCGATCGGATACGCGACGCTCGACGAAGAAGAGCACGGCCTCTCCGAGCAGCGGCTGGAGGATACGGACGTTCTGGTCTGGTGGGGGCACAAAGCCCATCGCGAGGTGTCCGACGAGATCGTCGAACGCGTGCATAAGCGCGTCCTCGCCGGCATGGGGCTCATCGTGCTTCATTCCGGCCACTTCTCCAAAATTTTCAAGAAGCTGATGGGCACGACCTGCAACCTCAAGTGGCGGGAAGCCGACGAGAAGGAGCGGCTGTGGGTCGTGTCGCCGGGCCATCCGATCGCCGAAGGCATCGGCGAATATATCGAGCTGGAGCAGGAAGAGATGTACGGAGAAAGCTTCGAGATCCCGGCACCCGACGAGCTCGTGTTCGTCAGCTGGTTCGAGGGGGGCGAGGTGTTCCGCAGCGGCTGCACCTATACCCGCGGTCAGGGCAAGATTTTTTATTTCCGCCCCGGGCACGAGACTTATCCGACCTATTACAACGAAGAGATCCGCAAGGTCATCCGCAACGCCGTGCACTGGGCCGCGCCGACGGGACGTCCCGCCCCGCTGTTCGGCAACCGCAAGCCGCTCGAGCCGCTGAAGTCGCGGCAGGAGGCGTAACGGCATGACCGAGATCAAGACCGACTTGCAAAATGCGACCGATACGACGGGCACCGCCGACACGACGAAAACGACAGGCAAAGCCGAGGCGACCGCTATGACCGATACGACCGACAAAGCGGCCCGCAAATTCCGCCTCGTTCAAGTCGGCTGCGGCAATATGGCCCGGCGCTGGGTCAAGTATGCGACAGGCCGGCCGGACATCGAGCTCGCCGCGCTCGTCGACATCCATCTGCCCGCAGCCGAAGCGCTGGCCCGGGAATTCGGTCTCGACTGCCCCTGCTATACCGACCTCGGGACGGCGATCCGCGAGACCGGCGCCGACCTCGTGTTCGACGTCACCATCCCGCAAGTCCACAAAACCGTCGTGACGACTGCCGTTGAGCTCGGCTGCGACGTCATTGGCGAGAAGCCGATGGCCGTGACGATGGCGGACGCCTACGAGATCGAAGACATCGTGCGGCGGCACGGACGCCACTACGCCGTCATGCAGAACCGCCGCTTCGCCCGCCAGATCCGGGAGGCGCGCGGACTGATCGCGCAGGGGTCGATCGGCAAGCCGGCGCATGCGACGGCGAACTTCTTCCTCGGCCCGCATTTCGGCGGCTTCCGGGAGACGATGGACCATCCGCTGCTGTTGGACATGGCGATCCATACGTTCGATCAGGCCCGCTATTTGCTGCAGTCCGATCCCGTGTCGGTATACTGCCATGAGTTCAACCCGTCCCATTCCTGGTATGCGGGCAACGCTTCGGCCGTCTGCATTTTCGAGATGAGCGACGGCTCGGTGTTTACTTATAACGGCTCCTGGTGCGCAGAAGGCGAGCCTACCTCCTGGCAGGGCGACTGGCGCGTCGTCGGCTCCGAAGGCACATTGATCTGGGACGGTACGAACGATTCGTACTGCAGCATAGCAGAAGGCGAGTTGAGGCCGGGCGCCCGCATGCATGCGTACAGGCAGGTCGAGTCTTCCGCGCCCTGGACCGGGCAAGAGGGGCACGACGGCTGCTTCGACGAGATGCTGGCCGCGCTTGCCGAGGACCGGCCGGCCGAGACGGACTGCTCGGACAATCTGAAAAGCATGGCGATGGTATTCGCCGCGATCGAGAGCGCGCGCAGCGGGGAAAAGGTACGCATCGGTCCCGGACAGGCGTATGATAGAGGTTAGCATCTCATATCAGCTGTCCATTTGGGAGGAGAACCTGCAATGCGCTTCGTAATTGCCCCGGATTCATACAAAGGCAGCCTGTCCTCGCGCGAGGTCGGCGCTATTATGGCGGCGGCGATCCGCCGTGAAATTCCGCAAGCCGAGATCGACGTCTTTCCGATGGCGGACGGCGGCGAGGGTACCGTCGAGGCGCTTGTCGGCGCCTGCGGCGGCCGCAGCGAGGAAATCGTCGTGCACGGCCCGCTGGAGCCGGGCGCCGCGGCGCTCATCGGCCTGATCGAGCAAGACGGCGAGCCGGTCTACGTCATCGAAACGGCGAACATATGCGGCCTGCCGATGATTCCCGCGGACCGCCGCGATCCGTACGCAGCGACTTCGCGCGGGCTGGGCGAAGCGATCGCGCACGCGCTGGACCGCGGCGCCCGGCGCCTGATCGTCGGACTCGGCGGCAGCGCCGTGAACGACGGCGGCATCGGCATGCTAACGGCGCTCGGCGTGCGTTTCGCGGATCGGGACGGCCGCCTGCTTGAAGGCAAAGGCGGCGATCTGCTCCGCATTGCCGCGGTCGACTGGAGCGGCCTGGATCCGCGGCTCGCGGCGTGCGAGATCACGGCGGCCAGCGACGTGACGAGTCCGCTGACGGGACCGGCGGGCGCGTCGCTCGTGTTCGGACCGCAGAAGGGCGCGTCGCCGGCGCAAGCGGCGGAGCTTGACGCGGCCATGGCCGCCTATGCGGCGCTGCTGGAGCTGCCGGGCGAGCCGAGCGTGGGCGCAAACCGGGCGGTCGAGGCAAGCTCGGCGGTCGAGGATGGCGAAATCAGGCTTAGCGGAGCCGAGTCGGATAAAGCCGGCGCGAATGGGCAGCGTCTGTCGGAGCGGCCCGGCGCAGGCGCCGCGGGCGGGCTCGGCTTCGCGCTGCTGCGGCTCGGCGCCCGGATTGAATCCGGCGCCGAGGTGGCGGCGCGAGCGACCGGGCTGAAGAAGCGAATCGCGGGCGCCCATTGGGTGCTGACCGGCGAGGGGCGCACCGACGCGCAGACGCTGAGCGGTAAGCTGCCATTCCGCGTCGCGGAATGGGCGGCGGCCGAAGGCGTCCCCGCCATCCTCGTGTCCGGCGGTCTGGGCCCGGATATCGAACCGCTCTACGAGACGTTCGCCGCCGTCTTCCCGATCGTCGGCCGGCCGTCGACGCTGGACGAATGCCTGGCGGAGGCCGAGGACAACTTGGCCCGTACCGCGCGCAATGTCGCAAGGCTGATCAAGACGAAAACATAACGCCGAGGAGCGTGATCGACTTGAAAAAAATCGGATTCATCGGATTGGGGAACATGGGCTTGCCGATGGCGGAAAACCTCATCAAGGCAGGCTACGAAGTTTACGGCTTGAATCGCAGCAAGCCGGCCGAGGAACGCCTGGCCGCGTCGGGCGGTCGAACCGGCTTAGACCGCGCGCAGCTGGCGGCGGAGATGGACCTGATCGTCACCTGCCTGCCGATGCCCGCCGACGTAGAAGAGGTCTACCTCGGAACCGACGGGCTCATCGCGCTAGGCAGGGAAGGCTTGATCCTGGCCGACTGCAGCACGGTCGGCCCTGCCTTGTCGCGCAAGATCGGCGCCGCCGCGGCCGAGCGCAGCATCCGATTTCTCGACGCGCCGGTCAGCGGCGGAACGACCGGCGCCGCCGCGGGCACGCTCAGCATCATGGTCGGCGGCGACGAAGAGACATTTCGCGTTGCGCAGCAGGTGCTGGCTGCGATGGGCAAGCAGATCGACCGCGTCGGTCCCGTCGGCAGCGGCTCCGTCGTCAAGCTGGTCAATCAGCTCATGGTCGGCATTCACACGCAGGCCGTCAGCGAAGCGCTGGCGCTGGGCAGAAAAGCGGGCCTGGACGAGGAGCAGCTGGTGAACGTGCTCCTGGCCAGCTTCGCCAGCAGCCGCATCCTCGACAGGCATTACAACAACCATATCGGACCCGGGCGCTTCGAAGCCGGCTTCGCCATCAAGCTGCTCGCCAAAGATCTGACGCTCGCCGCCGAGCTCGCCGCGCAGTCCGGCGTCGGCCTGTCCGCGGGACGCCGGGTTAAAGGCCTGCTCGACGGCGCCGTGCGCGACGGCTTCGCCGAGCAGGACATGGCGGCGATGCTGAATTACCAGCTCCGGCGCGACGAACCAGGGGAGCCGATCAAGCACTTCGCCGTCTTCCTGCCGATGAAGGATCCCGAGCTCAGCGTGAAGCATCGCGAGGAGCACCTGCAATTTCTGGCGGAGCGCCGTGCCGAAGGCAAGCTTCATGCCAACGGCCGGTTCGTCGACGGCGCCGGCGGCCTCGTCATCTACAAGGCGCGTTCCCTGGAGGAAGCCGAAGCCTGGGTGAAGCAGGATCCGTATGTCGTCCTGGGCGCCCGGGGCTACGAGATCCACGAGTGGGATATCGTGCTGGCGGAAGAGGCTTAGTGCCCTTCGTCAAGCTATGAGTTCCCCTTTTTGGCGGTTCGAGCATTTCCGCCTGGGAGGGGACTCTTCCTTTTTAGCTTCGCGGTCGTCGCTTTCCGCCGGTGAAAAGGTATACTTGGGGCTATCGTGCAAAAGACGAGCTCCCGTGCACTTTCGCGCGATAGCTCGCAAAAAACGCCATACCAGCCTTGGATGATACACTTTTGCAGGATAGCGCTAATCCAGCCATTCGACGGACAAACCTTCGATCCTCACGTCCCCATGACCGCCTGCGAGCTTGACCGTATTGACCGCCCACGGATCCAGTCTCACGGTGAGCGAAGTATGCCCGCCATCCGCCTGCAGCGCGTTCAATAACGAGCAGTCCGCGCCATTGACGACAAGCCGCAGCTTCGCCAGTCGCTCGCCAGTCGTGTAGCGCACGGCGAGAGCGGCCCGGCCGCCGCGGCCGCCGTCGACCTCTCGGAACTCGCAGGAAGACGAAGTCCCCTTCATCCCCACGACGGTGAAGGTTCCCCGCTCCGTGGCGACGATCGCCGCATCCCCGCCCGTCTCGCAGCCGTCGACCGGGTAAAAGGTTCGCTCATTTCCCCCGGCGGAATCGGCTTGTACGGCACGAACCCCTTCTTCCGTCTGCCGCACCGTGCGAATGGCGCCGTTCTCGTCAAAGTGCAGCTCGTCGATGCATACGCTGCGCAAGTTGCCGTGGCCGGAGATCGCCTGATTGTGGTAAAACAGATACCATTGTCCTTTGTACTCGGCAACCGATCCGTGCGTCGTCGAGCAGCCTGTCGGCTCCAGGAAGATGCCCCGGTAGGTCCACGGACCGAGCGGATGATCGCTCGTGGCGTAACGCATCCGGTTGTTGTCGTGCAGATTGTCCGCGTAGGTTAAATAGTAGACGCCTTCGCGTTTGAACGTCCATGCCGCCTCGTGAAAATCTTCCAGGCCGACCATGTCGACCATCTCGCCCTTAATAGACATCATGTCGTCGTTAAGCTCGCCGCCATGGCAGACGCCGCCCCCGCCGTAGTACATGTATGCGCGCCCGTCATCGTCCTGGAAGACGCACGGATCGATCATCGCGAACCCGCCGAGTCCTTCGATATAGCCGCGGTCGACGAATCCTTCGGCAGGCTTGTCGCTCGTGGCGACGCCGATTTTCCACGTAGCGTTCCAGTCGGAGCCGCTCGGATGCGGATAATAGAAGTAGTAGGTGCCGTTCCGAAAGGCGCAGTCGGGCGCCCACATGAAGCCGCCTTCGGGTCTTCCCCACGTCACGTCGTCCGACCGCAATATCTCCCCTTCGTCCACCCAGTTCACCATATCGTCCGACGAGAAGACGTGGTAGCGGTCCATCAGATCGCAGCCCCTCGGCGGGTCCATGTCGTGCGAGGCGTAAATATAGATTCTGCCGTCTTCCCATACGTGGGCCGATGGGTCGGCCGTAAATATCGAGGTAATAATCGGATTTTTACCGTTCATGCTACACTCTCCTTCACCGCTTGACGCGCGCGTTTCTCCCTCATTTTAAAGCACGCGTCCGGACGCTCCCATGAGGCGATCGAAAACGAAGGCCGCCGATCTTGTCTTCTTTGCAGCCGTACGCACGGAAAAAGCGGCCCGGAAGACGCATCTCCCGAAAGCCGCCGTATGCCTTATTGATGGGTGGTCGGATGCGAGGCCGTGACCGGAATCTGCCCCTTGAACATCCGGTTGATATCGCCCGCCAGACGGAGATAGAAGTCGGAGGATACCGCTACGCCGTCCGCATTGAGTGTCAGGAAGTACTGGTTCGTCGGGATCATCGCGCTGTTCTCCGCTGCCTTGGCAATTGCCGTTCCTTCGTCGTACTCGTCGAACATCGCGATATAGCCGGTGCTGATGCCGAGCTGCTTTAAACGATAGGCTTGCTGCCACATGAAGTCGCCATGCTGCCGGGGAATTTGATTCGTCGGACCCCCGTTCAGGTTGGACCAGGCGAAGCCGGGCCAGATGACGGGCTGATAGGCGATGTTGCGCTGCTGCGTATACGCGAGATCGGGCCCGTATTGGTTCGTACTGTAGTTGTCGACATCGGCATTGCCGAAGCGTCCTACGAACCACGGCGAGAGCATGTCGAGCGATTCGTATACGCTCATAAAATCGGGCTTCGAATCGTTGTTGCCCGTCCGCCAGTAAGTCGGCACGCCTCCGATCACATAGACGTTCTGCGCCTTGAACCAGTTGATCAGATTCTGGTGCTCGGCAGCCGTACCAGGCCGGTCGGTGAATCCGATTCCCCAGATGCAGACAACAATTTTGCCGTTCTGCTTCGCGTAGGCGCCTGAAGAGGTCAGATGCATATTGTTCACGACGTTCGTCGTCCAATCGTGCTTCACCGCGTTCAGCCAGTTGCTCGCATTCATCCCTGTAATATCATACATGACATAAAATTTGCGGTTGTAAGTCTCCGCAGCGTTCTTTACTTTTACGGCCACGCTGTCGCGGTTCGTCTTCCAGTTGTTCGGCGTATCGCTCTCGTCGGCCCCGAAGCGCTGCAGCGCCGCGCCGTCGATGTTGTACGTCTGCATCCATTCGAAGTGTTTGTTGACCGTCTCCTGGTCGTAGGAGGAGAACAGCTTCGCCTGCGTGCCGTTGCCGAGGTTCGCCAGATTCGTTTGATACAGCTTCGAATACTCGCGAATGTCCGGGTACAGCTCGAAGTTCACGTTCGAGCCGGCGGTCGGCGCGCTGCTGTTCTTGGACCAGTGGACCCATCCGCCGTTCGGCGAGCCGTCGCCCTGCGCGTTGAACCAGCCTTGGTAACCGGCGAACAGCTTGCCGACGACGTCGCCGCCGGAACTCGATGCTCCCGTGCCGAACTTGAACCAGTTGAGGTTAAAAAGGTTGCCCGCGCCGCCCACGAATTTAACGTACAAGTTGTGGATGCCCGTCGCGCCCGATATTTGCCCGCTTGCGGTCGTCCAGTTCTGCCAGCCGCCCGTGCCGCTCGCCGCGACGGTCCCGATCAGCGTTCCCGTCAAGCTGTCCAGCCGGAATTCAATCGTGCCGCCACTGGCCGCGCTTGCTATGCGCGCCTGAACGCTGGAGGCTCCGCTGCCGAAGTCCACGCCGTTAAACAGCAAATAGTCGCCGTTGTCGATGAAGCCCACATTCGACCCGCCGCCTACATCCGATGTCGGCTCCGTTTGGATGCCGGATTGGCCGTTGTAGGCTTCCGCCTCAATCTGGCTATAAGCCGACAGGCCCGAAGCAAACTTGAACCAGAGCAGGTTGAACAGATTGCCGCTGCCGCCTGTAAACTTCAAATACAGCGTGTGAACGCCGCTCGCGCCCGACGCGTTCGCCGTCACCGTCGTCCAATTTTGCCATCCCCCGGTGCCCTGGACCTGCGCTGTCGCGATCAGCGTCCCGTTTACGCCGTCGAGCCTCGCCTCGATCGCGCCGCCGCTCGCGTTGCTGGCGACGCGGACCTGGAACGTGCTCGCGCCGCTGCCGAAATCGATGCTCGGGAAAGCGATATAGTCGCCGTTGTCGATAAACGCGACGTTCTGTCCGCCTTCGCTCGACGTCTCCAGCTGAATGCCCGACTGGCTGCCGTACCCCGATGCCGCCGTCTGCACGAAGGCGGAAGCGGCGGATGCGATCGACGGAGACCAGGCCCATTGGCCGAGCAGCAATGCCGCCGCCAGCAGCGCCGCGAAGAAACGCGGCCATGTCAAACGAAAACGGTTGTTGACGTTCATTAATGCATGCCTCCTCGTTTGTTTGAAAGTTGCCGGACATTGCCGGCCCTGTGCGCATCATTTACGTATCGTGAAGCTCGCTTCGTCGCCCTGCTGCCTTTGATGCAGTGATGTCACGTGCTTTGAAGCAATGATGTCACGTGCCTTGATGCCTTGATGTTCCGCGCCTACACGCCAACACCACCGCCTCGGCCGTCCGCTTGCTAACCGCTGCGTCCCACCTCCCTCGCGATCGGCAGCTCGGGTGTGTAAGGGCTTTCAAATCTGTTGGCGCCGATCTTACAAAAGCTTACATCCGTTAAAGGTTATTGGTAAGGAGGCGATATTGAACTTAAGCGGACGATCCAAGCCTTTCCAGAGAGCTTGGGCGTTAGGCGGGAGGACAAGTTTGTTCCTAATCGAGACTTCCTGACGCCATCCCGCATACGAGAGTAAAAGTTTTTTTCTGGCTGTGACTTCCTAACGCAGCCCCGCATACGAGTTCAACCGTTTGTTCCTAACCGAGACTTTCTGGCGCAGTCCCGCATTCGAGAGTACGAGTTTGTTCCTAACCGAGATTTCTTGACGCAAATCGCATACGAGAGCACAAGTTTGTTCCTGACCGAGACCTCCTGCCGCCATCACGCATTCGAGAGCACCAGTTTGTTCCTGACCGAGACTTCACGACGCAACCCTGCATACGAGTTCACCAGTTTGTTCCTAACCGAGACTTCCTGCATACCCCGAGACCTCCCTGAGCCCGCTGGCTGCATGAAGATAAAACGCCTGAACGCAAAAAGAAGCAGCCCCCGCAGAGGCTGCTCCTTCCTTCTCCCGTTCCAGCGTTATTGCACCTTACGCGTCCAATGACGGTGCGCCTCGATCGCCTCGACGAACGACTTGGCGAAGGCCGCGTCCGGCGCAGCGGCGACGACGACGCCCGGCTCGTTCCACGCGGGCTGGTTGACCGAACCCGTCGCCTTGGCGCCAACGGGCGTCGGCGCGCCGACGCCCGCCGCGGTCAGCAGGTCCGCGCCTTCGCCGATCGCGGCGATCGGCTTGTAGTGGCGGTACGCCTGGCGGACAAAATCCACCGCCAGCGGCTGCGCCAGCAGCGCATCGACGTTCTCCCGGCCGCCCGCGACGTAGACCGCGTCGAACAGGACGGAGTCCGCCGACTCCAGATGGTGCATGACCTCGACCTGCCCGTCCGCGTCCGTCGGCAGGAAGCCGAGCTTCGTGCCGACGAGCTCCGCCGTGACGCCCGCCGCGGCGAGCGGCGCGAGCACCTCCTTCAGCTCGGCGTCCGCGAACGTCTTGGCCGTCAGCACGGCCACCTTGCGCGTCTTGGCCGACTTGGCCTTGTTCATGATGCTGAGCGCGGGCGACTTCATCGTCACCGCCGGCTGCGTCGTATCGGCCGGCGGCAGCGCCCCGATCGCGTCGGCGAGCTGCGCCGCGAGCCCCGGATCGACCTGCGCGAACACGTCGACCGTCCGCTGGCGCACGTCCTTGTTCATCACCTTGCTCAGCTCGAACTGGAACGCCTTGACGATATGCAGCTGCTCGACCTCGCTCAGGCTCTGATAGAACATCGCGGCTTGGCCGAAGTGGTCCTTGAAGCTGTCGCTGCGCGCGCGGACCTTGCGGCCTTCCACCTTCTCTTCGTAATGCTTGTACCCGCCCTCGGATTCAGGCGCAGGCGCAGGCGTGTTCCCAGCGATTCCGTTCTTGTGGTACGCAACCTGACCCGGATTGATCGTCATGCGCGCCATGCCGTCGCGTTGATTGTTGTGGACCGGCGCAACCGGGCGGTTGATCGGCAGCTCGTGGAAGTTCGGGCCGCCGACGCGCTTGAGCTGCGTATCGGTATAGGAGAACAGGCGCCCCTGCAGCAGCGGATCGTTGGAGAAGTCGATGCCCGGCACGACATGTCCCGGGTGGAAGGCGACCTGCTCCGTTTCCGCGAAGAAATTGTCCGTGTTGCGGTTCAGCGTCATTTTCCCGATCAGCCGCACCGGCACGAGCTCCTCCGGCCACAGCTTGGTCGGATCGAGGATGTCGAAGTCGAAGTTAAACTCTTCGTCCTCCTCGATCAATTGGACGCCGAGCTCCCACTCGGGGAAGTTGCCCTGCTCGATCGCGTCCCACAGGTCGCGGCGGTGGAAGTCCGGGTCCTTGCCCGCGATCTTCTGCGTCTCGTCCCAGACGGTCGAGTGCACGCCCAGCACCGGCTTCCAGTGGAACTTCACGAAGCGCGCCACGCCCTCGGCGTTGACCAGGCGGAACGTGTTGACGCCGAAGCCCTCCATCATGCGGTAGCTGCGCGGCAGCGCGCGGTCGCTCATCGCCCACATGACCATGTGCGCGGCCTCGGTGTTCGTCGTGACGAAATCCCAGAACGTGTCGTGTGCCGACTGCGCCTGGGGCACCTCGTTATGCGGCTCCGGCTTCACCGCGTGGATGAAGTCGGGGAATTTAATCGCATCCTGGATAAAGAATACCGGGATGTTGTTGCCGACGAGGTCGTAATTGCCTTCCTCGGTATAAAATTTAACGGCGAAGCCCCGCACGTCCCGTACCGTGTCGGCCGACCCGCGAGAGCCGGCGACAGTCGAAAAGCGGACGAATACCGGCGTCTTGACGGACGGATCCTGCAAAAAGCCGGCCTTCGTGATGTCCGCCTGCGGCTCGTATACTTGAAAGAACCCGTGCGCCCCGAAGCCTCTCGCATGCACGACCCGCTCCGGGATGCGCTCATGGTCGAAGTGCGTCATTTTCTCGCGGAAATGAAAGTCCTCCAGCAGCGTCGGTCCCCGCTCGCCCGCCTTAAGGGAAAACTCGTCCTCCGCCATGCGCAGGCCCTGGTTCGTCGTCAGCTTCTGCCCGGTCGCGTCCACCGTGAACTGCTCCAGCTGCTCGTCCTTCACTGTCTTCTCCGGCTTGCCGTCTTTTTTCTTCGCCATGCGCGCGCTTCCTCCTCGGTAATGGTCGTATTCACCGGCGTTTCCGACATATTCACCAGCGTTTCCTATGTAGCGACGGTTAACCGGAACTCTTTACCCGCGTTCGCAACGAGTTAAGCAGGCACGCCGAGCTAGTCGAGCCGAAGACTGGCTGCGCTTCGTTTTCGAACAACCCCGGCTTTGCTATACTTAGAGCACGAATATCGATCACGGAATCCAAGGAGGCGCCCTACATGACCCAGGACGACCAGCTCGCGGCGCTGAAGGCGCTGTCCAACGAAACGCGTCTCAACATTCTGTGCTGGCTGCGGGAGCCCGACAAGCAGTTCAGCCCCCAGCCCGCAGACGTGCAAGCGACGTTTCCCGGCGGCGTCTGCGTGGGCAGCATCCAGGAAAAGGCCGGGCTGACGCAGTCCGTCATCTCATCCTACCTGGCCTCCATGCAAAAAGCCGGACTGCTCGAATCGCGTCGGTGCGGACAATGGACATACTATAGGCGCAACGAGCGAGGAATCGCGTCGTTCCTGAGCGAATTGGCGGCACAGATGCAGGCGAAGACCGAATAGAAATAGTTGCTGCTTGCGTTCTCTCACGCCGATCTATATATTCATATTTATAGATATATAAAAATAAGGGCGATTGCCCCCAAGGAGAGAAAACGAATGAGCGCATCCCGAAATGCAGCACCGCTGTTTGAACCGTTCGCCCAAGGAAAATTGGAGCTCGGCAGCCGGATCGTCATGGCGCCGATGACCCGCGGCTTCTCGCCGAACGGCGTTCCCGGTCCCAACGTAGCCGGCTACTACCGCCGCAGAGCAGAAAATAACGTCGGCCTGATCATCACGGAAGGCACGGTGATTAACCATCCGGCGGCCGCGGCCGACCGGGACGTCCCTCATTTCTACGGCGAGGAGGCGCTCGAAGGTTGGGCGAACGTCGTCCGCGAGGTTCACGAAGCCGGCGGCAAGATCGTCCCGCAGATCTGGCACGTGGGCACGGCGCGTGAGCGCGAGAAGTTTCCCGAGTCCGATGCCGCGCCGATCGGTCCTTCTGGTCTGAGCCTGACCGGCCAGCCGGTATCGGAGCCCCTGACGACGGAAGAGATCCGAAGTCTCGTCGCGGGTTACGCGCAGGCGGCGGCCGACGCGAAGCGGATCGGCTTCGACGGCGTGGAGATCCACGGCGCGCACGGCTACTTGATCGATCAGTTTTTCTGGGAAAATACGAACAAGCGCACCGACGAATACGGCGGCGACCTGGTCGGCCGCACGCGGTTCGCGGTCGAAGTCATCGAAGCGGTCCGCACCGCCGTCGGGCCCGAATTCCCGATTATCTTCCGCTTCTCGCAGTGGAAGCCGGTGGACTACAACGCCAAGCTCGCGCCTACGCCGGAAGCGCTGGAGCAGTTCCTCGCCCCGTTGTCCGCGGCCGGCGTCGACATCTTCCATTGCTCCACGCGCCGCTTCTGGGAGCCTGAATTCGAGGGCTCCGAACTGAACCTGGCAGGCTGGACCAAGAAGCTGACCGGCAAGCCGACCATCACGGTCGGGTCCGTCGGCCTCGACTCCGAGTTCACGAGCCTCTTCGCCGAAGGCAAGGGCGCCGATAACGTGGGTCTGGACGCGCTCGTCGAACGCCTGGAACGCGGAGAGTTCGATCTCGTCGCGGTCGGCCGGGCGCTGCTGAACGATCCGGCATGGGCGAGGAAAATTCATGAGGACCGCACCGATGAACTTAAGGCGTTCGCGCGGGAAGCGCTCGGCTCGCTCAGCTAATATTCGCTATTGTAGGCGCGCGGAGCAGTCCGCGCGCCTCTTGCATGCTTCACGGACAATCTGCGTGTTATAATTCGAATGACGCGCCGCCCTGCGCGCGGAACATCCGATGAACAAAGGAGCTTATCCCCTTGACTCAAGTCCGCAAAGTCATCATCGACGCCGACACCGGCATCGACGATGCGCTCGCCATTTTATACGCGCTCAAGTCCCCCGCGCTCCGCGTCGAGGGCATTACCACCGTCTTCGGCAACGTGGACGTGCAGCAAGCCACGGAGAATACGCTGCGCGTCATCAAGCTGGCTTCGCCCGCTTACGAGGTGCCCGTCGCGATGGGCGCCGACCGTCCGCTGAAGCGGCCGCCGACCGGCTTCTCCGCGCACGTGCACGGGCATAACGGCATCGGCGAAGCCGAGCTTCCCCCGTCCGGGCAGCGGGCGGTCGCGGAGCGCGCCGAAGACTTCATCGTCCGCAAGGCCGACGAGCTGGACGGAGAGCTCGTCCTCATCACGCTCGGACGGCTGACGAACGTCGCGCTCGCCCTCGCCAAGGATCCCGGCCTGGCGCGCAAGATCAAACAGGTCTACGTGATGGGCGGCGCCGTTCAGGCCGCCGGCAACGTGACGCCGGTCGCCGAAGCGAACATCTGGGGCGACCCCGAGGCCGCCGACATCGTCTTCGCTTCCGGACTCGATATCGTGATGATTGGACTAGACGTTACGATGAAGACGCACCTCGCCCAGGAGCACCTGGACTTCCTGCAGCGGCGCTGCCGGCCGGAGAACCGCGAGATCGTCGAGTTCCTGCGGACCTCGATGGCCTATTACTTCGAGTTTTACCGGCAGGCCAACCACTTCGTCGACGCGGCGCCGATGCACGACCCGCTCACCGTGCTCGCTGCCGAAGAACCCGGCCTTGTGACCAACCGCACGATGCGCGTCACCGTCGAGTGCGAGAGCGCGCTGTGCGCCGGCATGACGGTCGCGGACCTGCGTCCGAGCCCGAGCGTCGGCACGCCGATTCAGGTCAGCATAGACGTCGACGCCAAGACGGCGGTCGGCAAGCTGCTGTCGGTTTTTATCTGATCCAAACGCAATCACAAGTCACCGATTCTGTCAGGCTGTACGATGACAGAATCGGTGACTTGTCTCACTTATAGGAGAATAACGATGACATTTAGAATGGAGGGGAGGCCAACTACCTGCAAAGGAGAACGTTTTCATGAACGATAAAAATAAAAAAATCGCGCTCGTCACGGGCGGCAATCAAGGCATCGGATTCGAGATCTGCCGCCAGCTCGGCCAAGCGGGCGTTCGCGTCCTCGTCGGCGCGCGGGATCTCGGCCGCGGGGCCGAAGCCGTCCGCATGCTGGTCGCCGAAGGCGCGGACGCAGCGAGCATCAGGCTGGACGTCACCGACCAGGACCACGCGCAAGCGGCTGCGGAAGCGATCGGACAGCGGTACGGAAGGCTGGACATCCTCGTCAACAACGCAGGCATTCTTCTGCCCGAGTCCCGCCCTAGCGAATCCGGCGCGGAGATCGTCCGCCAAGTATACGAGACCAACGTGCTTGGTGTCGTCCGCGTCACGCAGGCCATGCTCCCCTTGCTTCGCAAGTCGCAGAGCGGCCGGATCGTCAACATGTCGAGTTCGCTCGCCTCGCTGCAGCTGCACGGCGATCCGTCGTTCGAGCTGGGGACGTTCCTGATGCTCGGCTATAACTCGTCCAAGACGGCCGTCAACGCGCTGACCGTCATGTGGGCCAAGGAGCTCGCCGAGGCCGGCATCAAGGTCAATGCCGCGGATCCCGGCTACTGCGCGACCGCCATGACGGGTTATGCCTCCCCCAGGTTCGCTTCCGAAGGCGCGAGGACGCCCGTCCGCCTCGCGCTGCTCCAGGACGACGGTCCGAGCGGCGGCTTTTTCGGAGACAAGGGTCCGATCCCTTGGTAATGCGGGGCCCGGCTCCGCTTTTTAAATGATGATCTCCTCGATGTTGAGATGCCGCTCCCGCTTCAGGTCGATGAAGCTGCCGCCGACCTTCACGAGCGGGTGCATGTCTTCTTGCGGGTCCAGGTAGACGACCTCTCCCCAGCGTCCGTCGCTCAGCTTGACCTGACGGCCCAGCAAGTGCCGGATGATCTGCTCGAGGAACACGCCCACAATGTACGGATCCAGCTCTCCGAACGAGCCGTTGCGCATCTCGCTGACAACCCTGTAAAATGGCATCGGCTCGTGATAGGGACGCCTGGAGGACATCGCGTGGAAAATGTCGGCTACCGCCACGACCCGGCTCATCGGGTCCATCTCATTGTTCCGGATGCCATACGGGTAGCCGCGTCCGTCGTCGCGTTCGTGATGCTGCAGAGCGACCGCCGCCACGCGCGGATCGATTTTCCGGTTCGCCTTCAGAATCTCGTAGCCGTACACGGTATGCAGCTTCATCTCCGCATACTCGTCCGCTGTCAGCCTGCCCGGCTTGAGCAGAATCTCGTCGGGAATCCTGACCTTCCCAACGTCGTGCAGCGACGCGGCCAGCGACAGCAGGGCGACCTCGTCGTCCCCCCATCCCAGCCAGCGGCCGATCAGCGTGGAGAGCACGCTGACGCCGATGTTATGCTGATGCGTATATTCGTCCTTCGCTTTAACCGTATGGAACAGGCTGAACATGTCCTTGTTCTGCGAGATCTGCAAGACCATCGGCGTCAGCGTGTGCTCGATCTCCTCCGGATCGAGATGGCCGGCCTCCCGTACCCGCTCGAACATCTCCCTCGTGAACTGCACGGCCTGCGACATCATCGAGGCCGAATCCGCGTCCTGCGACGGTCTGTCCGTCCCTTCGGCCAGGCGAACCTCATCGGGATCCACCCGGTAATTTTCCAACAAATCGATATGCGCCTTCTCGAGTGCAACTCCTGCCGGCACGAGCACCAAGCCGTTGTGGACGATATCGTGCTTGACCATCTTGCCCAGGAGCTCGGCATGTCTCATCGGGCTTTCCTCCTGTCGTCCATTTGATTTTTTGGACGCCTCTTCCAGTTTAAACAATTCGGCCTCTCACTTAAAGAGAACAAAATGATACCGGATGCGACGGACGCCCCGGGATGATTGGCCGGAACGGACCGCGGGTAATGGAGGATATCAAAGCGATGCATGAGCCGGAAGGAGGGTGCAGCGATGTCCATGCCCGAGCGTTATCTGGGTCACTCGGAGCTGCTTGAGGAAGACTACGAGCGTCCGCTAGAAAGCGATCCCGTCGCCGTCTCGTTCATCGAGTACTCCGCTTACTTTGCGATACTGCTTGGTTTGCTTTACTTCCTTGCCCAATACGTGCTTCCGAGTTTTCAATATTAGACTAGGAGGGTTCGGCTATGTCCATCGAACAGCGCAATGTTGAATTCGAGCAACACAACGTAGAAAAGAAGTACGATTCCAGCCTCGTCGCCTCGACCTTCATCAAGTATGCCGCGTACGTCCTCATCTTCTTCGGCGTTTTGTATTTCCTGGCCCGCTATATCATTCCGAAGTTTTGAGTTCAGATCTGGAGCTTGACGCCATGAAAAAGCAGGCAAGGCCGAGCGCCCCTTCGAAGTCAGGGACGCTTGGCCTTGCCTGCTTGCCGTTCGCCTGGATTCATTCGTCTTCCGGCAGGTGCGACGCGCAAAAGGCAGCCAGCTCGGCAAGCTCTTCGGGCTCCGCATCCAGCGCCAGGTAACGGTTCGTCGTCTTTTCCATCCAGTCGCACGTCAAGATATCCGACGTCCCGTCTTCGACCTTATAGACGATCCGCGCGTATACGCCTTGCTCCGAATAAAGCTCGTCCTCCTCTTCCACCTCGACCTCCAGCTTGAACTCGTATCTCCGTCCGCTCAGGATGCCGAACGGATCCTTGACCAGCTCGACCGAATATGCCGTTATGTTCATCTGTTGTCCTCCCTTAATTTAGCCGTCTTAACAGTATACAATGCCGCCACGCGAATACAACCGGCCGAAGCGGCGTCTATTCCCGGCGGGATCCGTCAATACTGACCGTTAAAGGGAGGCTGGGCGGCGCCATGGGAGATGCCAACGATCAGCGGCAGGAGAACGAGCGGTTTTTCGAGGAAGTAAAGCGCAAATATTTGGCCGATATGAAAACGCGGTTCGGCTTCACGGACCTGCAGGCAACGCAAGCGGAGAGCCTGGCGAATTGGGCGTTCGACAGCGGCTTCGGAAGCGGCGTCAGCTATGCGCGTTATGAGGATGCGATGTCCCTGCTGCGGCCGGGACGGAGAGCATGACAGGCAGGAGAGTCTGACGGGCGCCCGTCAGACTCTTTTTTTGACCGGGTGGCGGCCTGGCGGGAATCCCTGTCCGCCGCCGGCCCCTGCTTGCCGGCGCTTCGCTTCATCGAGCAGACGAGCGACCCTGGCCTTGTCCCGCATGATCCGTTCGATATCGAACATGACGGGGATCAGCGCGGAAGTCGGCCCTTGCATGACCGGTCCCCGCTGCTCGATGCCGAGCCCGAAGACGATCCGGAGCATGCGGTACAGCCTGCGCTCGATGAGCGCGATATAATAGCGGGGCGCGAAGCGCTCCGCATGATCGTAGAAAATCTCGAGGAATGTGCCGAAGCGTCCCTGACGCTGATAAGCCTCTGCAATGCACAACTTGTCGATCTCCCAGATGCGATAAGGGGATTCCCGAATCTCCGGCTCCGACGAGAAGGGATGCTTGTACGGACCTTCGACCGTGCTGCGCGGGTTGCCCGGACGATAAGGGATAAATTCGATCGTTCCGATCGTTCGGCGGCGGACAAAGGGCATGCGCCCTCCGCGCAACAGTACGTATCGAACCCCTTCCTTGGCGCAGGGATCGTTGCCCCACCCGTATTTGCTGCAGAAAAACGCCCAGGTCCTGCGGAACGAACGGTCCTGGCGCTTGCTTCCGACAAGCGCGTACATCGCGACTCCCCCTTATGTCAGGCAATTCCGAGCGCGGAGCCCGTCCGGCTCCGCCCCGGGTGAGGTTGACAGCCGACAAGCGCCGCCTCACCTCGCGCCGGGAACTGCGCGAGGTCGCGCACTTCCGCTCGGCCCTGCCCGGCAAGTCAGTGCCGCGGCAGCCGGGCAATGCCGATGCAGCCGCGGCGCAGCAAGCTGTCGTGCCGTCTAGCTGTCCAACTCAGGCGGGCAATCTTCGCCCCCGCCACCGCCAGGACCGCCGCCGCCCGGAGGATGTATCGGCGGGAAGAACTTCATCGTCATCCTGACTTCGAGCACCTCGAGCACCGGACTCTCCCAATCCTTTTTCATAGAAACGGCTCCCTTCCAATCAGAATGTAGGTCTTCCTATTCAGATACAATATGTATCATCAAAGGCAAATTCAGATTAGCACCGCTCTATGAGACTGTCAATAGAAAAAACCGATTCTAGCGAATCGGTACTTGGCGCTTCTTTTCCTATTTTGCCGGCTGCATCCAACGGTGTCATGCCCTTGCTCCCAGCCGGATTACGTCGATCGAACCAGATGCTCCCTCGTCAGGCTGTAAATGCGGTGATGCTCCCAAATGCCGTTGATTTTCAAGTAATATTCGGCCAGCCCCTCGTATTGGAATCCGTTTTTTTCAATGACGCGGATCGAAGCCCGGTTGCGCGGCATGACCGCCGCCTGAATGCGATGTAGCCCCGCCTGGCCGAAAGCGAAATCCACCGCTAGCCCGAGCGCCTCCGTCATGAGGCCGCGGCCGCCTTCCGCCTCGTCCATATAGTAGCCCACCGTGCAGCTTTCCCATGCGCCTCGCACGACATTGCTCAGGTTTATGCGGCCGACCAGCTTTTCCCGGTCCCGTAGAAAGATCCCGAAGCCGTATCCGCTTCCTTGCGCCCAATGCAGCTCTTCCTGGTCGAGCATGTCGCGGATTCCCGCAGGCGTGAATTCCCGATCGGCGCGAATCGGCTCGAACGGCTCGAAAAACGCGCGATTGCGGCGCCGCAGCTCCAGCAGCGCAGTCGCATCCCCCGCCTTCAGTCTGCGTAAGTGTACGTCTGACATCGTTATTCCGCTCCTTTCTCCATTGCAAAATAAAAGCCCCGCCTCTCCGAAGAAAGGCGAAGCCGTTCGGGCACCCCGCCCGTCGCTTTAATCCAATGTCGCTTCGTCGGGGCCGAGCTCGCCGGTCGGCCACGTCTCTTGCAGCCCGTGCACGACGATATCCAGACCGTCCGAGCCATGCTGCTGCGCGGACATTCGGATGCCGTCGGGCAGCGGCTCGCCGGTCAGCAGCCGGCAGGCCATCTCCGGGTCGTTCAGCGCGAGCAGCCGGAATGCTTCGTCCTCCGCCGCGCGCTCCTTGATTTTGTTCACATAGGCGTACGCTTGCTCCAATGACCAGCTCATGGCCGTCACTCCTCGCTAATCGGATTTCCGGTACTGCTCATTATTTATCCAGAAATCCGCCCCGCATACCACCCGTCCTCCGAAACGTCCGCGCAATCGCCGTTTAGACGACCGTACTCGCCGTACGAGCCTGTCTTTAAACTTTGATCTCCAGCAGCTCGTACTGAATCATGCCCACCGGCGCTTCGACGCTGACCGCATCGCCTACGGACTTGCCCATCAGCGCCTTGCCGAGCGGGCTCTCGTAAGAGATCTTGGAGGCCAGGACGTCGGCTTCGGCCGGTCCTACGATCCGGTACTCGATAATCTCGTCGAATTCCTTATCCCTGAGCACGACCGTCGAGCCGACGGATACCGAATCCGCTCCGACGCTTTTGACGACGCGCGCCTTTTTCAGCATACGATCGATCGTCAGAATACGCGTCTCCATAAAAGCTTGCTCTTCCTTCGCGGAGTGGTACTCGCTGTTCTCCTTCAAGTCGCCGTAGCTGATCGCCGTCTTGATCCGCGCCGCCAGCTCCCTGCGCTTCACCGTCTTCAGTTCCTCCAGTTCCTGCTCCAGCTGCGCCAATCCTTCTGCGGTCAATATCACTTCATCGGGTACCATGGGTCTGCCTCCATTATTGTTGAGTTTAATTGCGTAACGCCGCCCTGATCGGCAAAAAAAGTTCGGTTTTGTAAGCATGGTTACAGAACTGACCGGCCCGCATCGACGATAATGGAGGGCGAAGCCGTTCAAAGGAGAAACCCTTATGTACCGAACCTTCAAAAAAATGCTGCTCATCGGCCTCTGCGGCGCGCTCGCGCTTGCCGTCGCTTGGCATCTCGTGAACGAAGCTTTTTGGAACGTCCCTCCCGAGCGGCAGGTGTCTTCTTCCTCGCTCAAAGAGAGCCCTTGAGTCGTTCGAACAACTCATTATAGCATAGCCTAATCTTCGTTTCCGCGCGCAAGCCCAAGCCTTGGCGTCGGACCGTTGACAAACGGACCGATGTGCTTTATTTTTGTTGTACATACAAATGAATGGAGAGATACACGATGACGGACGCTTTGCCCGATGAAGGCTTCCTGCAAAGCTGCCTGTTTTTCACCGCCAATCGGCTCGGCCGGGCGATCACGCGAATCGCCGAAGAGGAGTTCGCGCCGACCGGCCTGACCCCAATGTACGGCTATGCGATTCGGCTCGTCAACGGAAGGCCCGGCATTACGCAGAAGGAGTTGGCGGAAAAGCTCAGCATCGCGCCGTCCACGCTGACTCGGTTCGTCGACAAGCTCGAGACCAAGCAGCTCGTCCGCCGAAGCGTGCAGGGAAAGACGGTGCTGCTCTATCCGATGCCCAAGGGGCAGGCGTTGGAGGGCGAGATCCGGCTTGCCTCGAAGCGCTTGAAGGCGAGATATAAAGAGATTCTGGGCGATGTCGCCGCCGATGCGCTGTCCGACGGCATCTTGACGGCAGGCACGCGTTTGGAAAAGGGGGGGAGCCGCCGATGAGCGCGAAGCGTGAGCCTGGCAAGAATGATGCGGTTGAAACGGGCGAAGGCGTGGGGAGCGGTTCGGCGAGCGAAGGTAGCGAGAGCGTTGCGGCAGGCGAAGGTACTGTGGACGGCGCAGGGGGCGAAGGCAGTACGAGCGGCGTAGCGGACGAAAGCAGTACGAGCGGCGCAGCGGACGAAAGCAGTACGAGCGGCGCAGCGGACGAAAGCATGGAGAGCGGCCCAACGAACGGCAAATCATACAGGCGCCGCCGAAGATTCCACTACGGCTGGACCGTGCTTGCCGTCACCTTCGCCACGCTGATCGTGTCGGCCGGCGTCCGTTCGATGCCCAGCATCTTCATGCTGCCCTTCGAGCAGGAATTCGGCTGGAGCCGCGGGGGCATCTCGAGCGTCATCTCCGTCGGCATCCTGCTGTACGGCCTCATGGGTCCTTTCTCCGCGGCGCTGCTCTTGCGCTTCGGCATTCGCCGCATGACCGTGCTGTCGCTGGCCGTACTCGCGGCCGGTCTGCTGGTTACGCCTTACATGACGGCGCTGTGGCAGTTCGAACTGCTGTGGGGCGTCGTGTCGGGGCTCGCAACCGGCATGATGGCCAACGTGCTCGGCGTTACGGTTGCAGGCCAGTGGTTCGCGCATCGTCGCGGACTTGTCGTCGGCATTCTGACGGCCAGCGCGGCGACCGGACAGCTGCTGTTCCTGCCGCTGCTCGCGAGCATCACGGAGGCGGCGGGCTGGCGAAACGCCGTCTACGCGTCGGTCGGCGCGACGCTTGTCGTGCTGGCCGCCGTCGCGATCTGGATGCGCAACCATCCCTACGATGTAGGCGCCGCTCCGTACGGCGAGACACAGATCGCGAAGCCCGTGCCGTTTCGCGGCAACCTGTTTCTCGCACCGCTTGCCGCCCTGCGGGAAGGCGCGCGCACAAAGACGTTCTGGCTGCTCAGCGGCACGTTTTTCTTTTGCGGCTTCTCCACGAACGGCCTGATCGGCGCCCATCTCATTCCCGCTTGCGGCGACTTCGGCATCCCCGAGGTGACAGCCGCGGGCATGCTCGCCCTGATGGGCATGTTCGACCTCGTCGGAACGACGCTCTCCGGCTGGCTGTCCGACCGCTTCGACAGCCGCAAGCTCCTGTTCTGGTATTACGGCCTGCGCGGCCTGTCCTTGCTGTTCCTGCCCTACGCCTTGGGCGCGGGCCAGCCGCAGCTCACGCTGTTCACCGTCTTCTACGGGCTCGACTGGATCGCCACCGTCCCGCCGACCGTCAAGCTGTCGCAGGACGCCTTCGGCAAGGAGCGGGCCGGCATGATCTTCGGCTGGGTCGTCGTCACCCACCAGCTCGGCGCCTCCGTGGCCGCCTATGCGGCCGGCACCGTCCGGGAGTGGCTGGGCAGCTACCAGGTGCCGTTTTTCGCGGCAGGCTTCGTTTGTCTGGTTGCCGCGCTTATGGCGCTTCGCATCGCGAAGCAGCGCGCGGTCGTGCGCGGAGCGGCGGTCTGAAGCGTGTGATACTTGCGCGTCGCGAAGTAGCGAACCCCTTGCGCGGCGTGGCGGCCTGACGCAGCAGCATGTTCGCCCGAAAAGCGGCCTGAGACGCATGGCGATTGGCAGAGCATAGCGAGATACAGCGTTTTGAAGGCGCTGCGGATACAAGTAGAAGGCCTTTGCGTCTCGCAAACCGATGATCCGGAAGTTGCGAGCCGCAAGGGCCTTTCGTGCACCATAACGCGAGCGGGATTGCTGCATATATGCATCTATTTACTGGCCGCCGACCATGACTACAGCAATACCTGCATATCTGCAGGTAAATTGGGTCGAAGCCGATTTTTGATGACAATCCTGTTAAAATAGATGCACATTTGCATTTATTTTGGGTAATCCGCTGCCTCGTAAGGAATTTACCTGCTGATATGCAGTTATTCAAGCGATACAAGCCGAGCCAGCGGTACCCCTCCGGCAGCAGCAGTTTCTGCGGACTCCGAAATACGCGGAACACGCGGAACATGTGGACTACGCGGAACGCGCGTAACACGCGCAATACGTGGAACACGCGGAATACGTGGAACACGCAGACTATGCGGGCACGCGCGTAACATGCGCATTACGCGGAACACGCGGAACATGTGGACTACGCGGAACGCGCGTAACATGCGGAATACGCGGAACACACGCGATTCACGGCTCCGGTTGCGCAGTGCCTACAGCGGTTTTCTCATTCGCCGCCCCTGCTTCCGCCCTACCACTCCTGCCGCGCCAGCAGCGACGACAGGAACACCAGCGCGAGCCCCTGGCCCCAGCCCTGGATGCGCTTTTCAGACGTGTCCTTATAACCTTGGACGTCGCGCATGACGGCGGTGCCGGCCGATACGCCGGAGACCATGCCGTCCTCGGTGATGCTATCCAGAATGCCGCGCACGGAACGGGTTACGTACTTGTTGTACAGACGCCCGCGCGACAGCAGCGCCGCGGCGATCCCTGCCGAGCCCGACGTCTCGAAATACGACGACGGATCGTCCAGCACGGTGTGCCACAGCCCCGTCTCCTCGTCCTGCAGCCGCACGAGCGTGCTGAGCTGATCCCGCAGCGAGCCCTCGATGATCATAAACGACGCATGGTGCACGTCGACGAGCTCGAGCGCGCGCGCCATCGTCAGCGCCGCCCAGGCGTTGCCCCGCGCCCAGAAGACGCCGGACATATGCGAGCCCCCAAGATTGTCCCAGCCGTGATAGTACAGGTTCGTCTTCGGATCCTGCAGGCAGTTCTCGTGACCGTGATATTGGCGAATGCCGTCCATGATGTAGTCCTGTCGGCCGAGCAGATGACCGACCCGCAGCAGGAAGTAGCCCGCCATGAACATCGTGTCCACCCATGCCTGCTCAGGGAAGTCGTACGTATGCGAGTTGACCGTATGCTGGAAGATGCCTTCCCCGAAGCGCACCGCCTCGTGCGTGAGGAACTCCGCCATTTCCGTCGCTTTGTCCAGATACAGCTGCTCGCCCGTCGCCTTGTGCAGCGTAAGCAGCGAATGGCCCACCGAGACCGCGTTGACCGTCAACTTGGGAATGCCGTCCTCCAGCTGTTCGTCGACCCACGCCTTTAACTTTTCCAAATACGCCTTGTTGCCTGTCGCCTCGTAGGCTTCGCATACGCCGTAAAAGGCGACGCCCGCCGGCCAGTCCCAGTTGAAGTCCATGCGAAACGTGCGGTCGACCACCCTATCGATGGCCGCGCGCACTTCCGCCTCGTCGAATTGCAATGCCGGCATGTCCGTTTCCCCCTTGGCGCTGATCATTATTTGAGACCGCTGGTGCTGATGCCTTCCACGATATAGCGCTGGAAGACGAAGAAGATGAGAAAGATCGGGACGAGCGACAGCGTGGCCATCGCGAACATGCCGCCCCAGTTGTTGACCGAATCGCCGTCGAGGAACATTTTGAGCGCCAGCGAGACCGGGTACAGCTTCGGATTGTTGAGGTACAGCAGTGGGTTGATGAAGTCGTCCCATCTCCAGTAGAAGGAGAAAATCGCGGCGGTGACGATCGACGGCACGATGAGCGGCAGGACGATGCGGAAAAAGATGCCGTATTTGCTGCAGCCGTCCATCTTGGCCGCCTCGTCGAGATCGTGCGGGATCGTGCGGATGAACTGCATGATGAGAAATACGAAGAACGGTACGGCGAAAAATTGCGGCACGATGACCGGTTTGAACGACGACAGCCAGCCGATCTTGGAGAACATGACGTACTGCGGAATCATCGTCACGTCATGCGGCAGCATCATCGTCATCATCATGCAGGCGAACCAGAAGCCCTTGCCGGCGAACGGGATGCGCGCAAATCCGTAAGCGACGACCGCCGAAGAGGCAACCGCGCCGATCGTCGATACGACCACGATGATGAGCGAGTTTTTAAAGAACGTCGTGAACGTATTGCCCGCAAAACCGGCCCAGCCGCTGCGGTAGTTCTCCCAGGCGATCCGGCTCGGGATCAGATTGTACGCCTGCGAGAAAATCTCGCCGTTGGGCTTCAGGGAACTGGAGATCATCCACAGAATCGGATAGATCATGACGAGCGCGAGGAGACCGACGACGAGGTGGAACAATATCGGTTTCCATCTCTTTCTCGGATTGGCCTTCAGCCTCGTTTGCGCGGGACTGGTCGTCAGCATCGCTTTTGCCGGTATCGCCATCTTAGCTCTCTCCCTTCGACTCGTAGTGGACCCAGTACTTGGACGTCTGGAACAGAATCAGCGCGATGATGCCGACCGTCAGCAGCATGACCCAGGCCATGGCGGAGGCGTAACCCATTTGGGTAAATTGGAAAGCGCGTTTGTACAGGTACAGCGAGTAGAGCAGGGTACTGTCGAGCGGGCCGCCTTCGCCGCGGGAGATGACGTAAGCCGGGGTGAAGGTCATGAACGCTGAGATCGTCTGCATGATCAGGTTGAACAGGATGATCGGGCTCAGAATCGGCAGCGTAATCTTGAAGAAGCGACGGACGGCGCCGGCGCCGTCCACGTTCGCGGCTTCGTGCAGCGATGCAGGAATGCTCTTGAGGCCGGCAAGGAAGATGAGCATCGAGGAGCCGAACTGCCAGACCGAGAGGGCGACAAGCGTCCAGATCGCGGTGCCCGGCGAACCGATCCAGGATGTTGTCGCGTGGGCGCCGAACAGGTTCAGGAACGAGTTGAGCAGGCCTTTGTCGCCGAACACCTGTGTCCACATGATCGATACGGCGACGCTGCCGCCGATGAGCGAAGGCAAATAGTAAGCTGAGCGATACAGGCCGATGCCCCCGATCGCCTTGTTCAGCAGCATCGCCACCGCCAGCGCGAACGCCAGCCGCAGCGGCACGCTCGCGACCACGTACGTGAACGTGACACTCACCGATTTCCAATATTGATCGTCGCCGGTG
This sequence comes from Cohnella hashimotonis, assembly GCF_030014955.1. Classification (NCBI taxonomy): domain Bacteria; kingdom Bacillati; phylum Bacillota; class Bacilli; order Caryophanales; family Paenibacillaceae; genus Cohnella; species Cohnella hashimotonis. The sequence continues at coordinate 8,463,938 of NZ_JAGRPV010000001.1, read as the reverse complement.
AACATCGTCTTATAGTTGTCGAACCCGACCCAATTCGGCGCCTCGAACAGGTTGTAGTCGGTGAACGAATAATACAGCGATGCCAGCATCGGGAACATCGTGAAGATCAGAAAGCCGATAATAAAGGGCGCGGTGAACAAGTATCCGACCAAATGGTTGTTTTCGCGGAACTTCGTCATCTCGATCACTCCTAACTAGGTCGCGTACGGGAATGTAAGCGTATACCTTATACTTCAATTATAAATTTCGAGCCAGAAACCAGAAGGCAAAAATCCGTTCTCTTTGTTCAAAAAACAGGCCTCTCCCGCGGAGTTGAAAAAGAATGCCGGGGAGCGGGTGTCCGCTAATTGCTGATCTGCGTCTTCATTCGGGCGATTCGGCCGCTGACCAGCGCAAAGTGCCGCAAAAAAAGCCGGCCCCGCGCGATTGCTCGCGCCAGGACCGGCACCTTGCCGCCCGATGACCGGGCGGCTTGACGTCACTTGTTTTTCGCCAGGATCGCATTCGCTTTCTCGCGGAATTCCGCGGCGCCCTTTTCGACGGTAATCTGCTTATACAAAATCTTCTCGACCTCGGCCTTGAGGAGCGCGTCGACTTCGACGGCGCCGACCGGGTTCGGCGGGTTCATCTCGCTGCTGTTTTTCTCCGCCCAAGCGACGTAGTCGAATACTTTGGTCTGCTCCGGCGTCAGATTCGGACGGATTGCTTCCTGCACCTTGGACGACACGGGCACGCCGCGCTCGCCGAGGATAACCTTGTTCGCTTCGACGTCGTTGATAAAATAGTTGATGAAGTCGATGGCCGCGTCCTTCACCTTGGACGAATTGGCTACGGTAAAGTACATGCTCGGCTTCAGGAAGAGCGCCTTGTTCGTATCCCAGCCCGGGACCGGCAGCAGATCGAGATCGCGCTTGGCCGCGGCGGAGATGCCGATGAACTGGTTGGACCACTGGTTCGACGACAGCGCCGTGCCGAGCGCCACGAGATCCTCTTCGGGCGTTCCCTTGCTCTGCGACAACTTATCGAGCGACATCGTGTAGCCTTTGTCGTACCATTGCTGATATTTGTTGTAGTAATCGATAAAGAGCTTGTCGTCGTCGTAGCCGAGCTTCGTGCCGTCGGCCGCATACATCAGCTTGCCCTGGCCGCGCAGGTAGAACGGGAAGAAGACGTCGTGGCGCAGATCGGAGAACAGCAGCTTGCCCTGTGCCTTGGCCTTGTCGCCAAGCGCGGCGAATTCATCCCAGGTCCAGCCCTTGTCGGCCGCCGGCTCCTCGATGCCGAGCGACTTCAGCATCGCCGGGTCGACCATCATCGTGAGCGCATTGGAGCCCGCGTTCATCGCGTACAGCTTGCCGTCGATCTTGCCGCCGGCCAGCGTCGTCTCGGCCACAGCGCTCACGTCGAGCTTGCCGCTCTCGGTGTAAGGCGTCAGATCGGCCAGCTGATTGCGTCCCGCGTACTGGTTAAGGTAAGAGATATCCATCTGGATGACGTCGGGCAGCTGATTGGCGGCCGCTTGCGGAGCGAGCTTCTTCCAGTAATCGTCGAACGCCGCGTACTCAGGCTCGATCGTCACGTTCGGATGCAGCTTTTCGTACATATCGATGACCTTAAGCGTGTAGTCGTGGCGCGATTGTCCGCCCCACCAGGCTACGCGCACCGTGACCGGCTTGTCGTCGCTCTTCGCCGTCGCGCTCGCGCTGCTTCCTGCGCTGCCGGATGCGGCTGCGTTGCCCGCGTTGTTATCGTTGTTCCCGGAGCCGCACGCGGCAAGGCCGATCATCAAGCTCGCGGCAACCAGCGTCGTCGTTAATTTCTTCATATTTCGTTCCTCCCCCAGGATCGATGAAGTCCGTCATTGATAGTGCTTACATTTACTATTATTGCGTTTATGCGGGAGGATTTTAACTCAAAAAACAGAGGTGTTTGTATAAAAAACAGAGTATCGGAAAGCGCTTTAACGAGGCTTGCTGGCGCCTGAGCGCAATTCCGTCATGCACTATCCTTGTGCACGATCGCGATGTCAGTTACCCGCAAGCCTTCGCACAACGCCACCATGCACATATTTGGTGCACGATAGAGAGGTCGGCCATCACTACGACTGCGGGCGGCCCCATCGTGCACTATTCTTGTGCACGATCGCGATGTCAGTTACCCGCAAGCCTTCGCACAACGCCACCATGCACATATTTAGTGCACGATTGCGAGGTCGACCATCATCACGACTGCGCGCGGCTCCATCGTGCACTATTCTTGTGCACGATCGCGGCGTCAGTTACCCGCAAGCCTTCGCACAACGCACCATGCACATATTTAGTGCACGATTGCGAGGTCGACCATCATCACGACTGCGCGCCGTGCCCCTCACGGCTCCGTCATGCACTATATCTGGGCATGCAGCCGCAAGTTCGGACGCCCGCGCCCCGCTCACCCCAGGCTCCTGATATATTCGGACGGCGTGCAGCCCGCATACTTTTTGAAAATCTGGCTGAAATACTGCGGATTGTCCCCGAAGCCCAGCCGCTCGGCCAGCTCGAATATTTTCACGTCGGGCTCTGCCGAGATGTCCGCCATCGCCTGCTTGATGCGCGACTGGGTGACGAAGGCGGAAAATTTCTCGCCCGTTTCCTTTTTGAAAAGCTTGCCCAGATAGTCTGCGTTCATGTACAGCATCTCCTGGGCCACCCAGTTCAACGACAGCTCCGGATTGCCGAGCTGCTCCTCGACGATCGCAATCACCTTTCGCACGATCGCGCTGTGCTTGTTCACGTTCTGCTGGTAGTTCCAGCGCGCGATTCCCTGGGCCGCCTCTTCGAGAAAAGCTTGGATCGCGTGAAGCGACGTCAGTTCTACCAGTGCGGGGATCCGCTGATAATAGTCGCCCATTCGGCCGGGCTCGCACAGCCGGATCAGCGCGACGAACTGCTGGAGCACGTACGACTTGGCGACGCCGATGTCGAGCTGGGCTTCCTTCAGTCCCCCGATGAACTCGGCCAGCGCGGCCTCGGCCTCCTCGAGATGGCCCGAACGCACAGCCATGCACAGCCGCTCCTCGTCGAACGCGAACGAGTCGTCCCTGCTCGGCAGGAGCGTGTCCTTGCGCGTAATCAGGCTACCTTCCTCAACGTAGAAGCCGTAGTTCAGGCAGGACAACGTCTCCCTGTATAAGCCGCGGGCGTTGGTGATGTGATCGGGCTCGCTCAGCGCAATGGTCGCCTTCAGTTTGTAGTAGTCTTGGAAAATATCGCGTATGCGGCCCAGCTTGTGCTGGAGCTCTTCGCCCTCGCCGTCGTCTTCCTCCCGAATGACCAGCAGCACATGGTCGCCGATGGTCGTGCTGAGCAGCGGCTGTGCGAGCACGTCTCCGGCGATGTTCCGGATCGCGAACAGATGCTCGAACTCGAACGGCGGCTGCAGCTGGAACAAAATGAGCCTCACCCGGTAATCGTAGTCCAGCTTGAACAGCTGTCTGTACCGCTCCCAGTCCCGAATCCCGAACGTTTTGTTCGTCACGAATTCCTTGAGGAACTGCTCTTTGACGTGCGGCATGACGGCGTCCATCTCCGTCTTCATCTGCTGCAAAAACGCTTCGCGCCGCTCCTCCTGGCCGAGTTCGGCGATCAACTCGGCGAGCGCGCCGGCGATCTTGTGCTCGTTGGTCGGCTTGAGCAGGTAATGCTTCACCCCGTGCTGCATCGCGCGGCTCGCGTATTCGAATTCGCCGAAGCCGGACAGCACGATAAACCGGATATGCGGGTACGCCTCGCTCGCCTTTTCCACCAGCTGCAGGCCGTCCATGACCGGCATCTTAACGTCCGTGATGACGATATCCGGCGCGAGCTCCCCGATTCGCTCGAACGCCTCCGCCCCGTTGCGCGCCGTGCCCGCGAGCGTTGTCCCCGCCGAAGCCCAGTCCACGATGCGGGAGATTCCGTCCAATATGAGCCGTTCGTCGTCTACCAGCAATACCTTGTACATGGTCAGTCCTCCTTCGTACCGTTTGGCTTAGGTCCGCGCGTCATCGGCTGGCAGCGCCAGCGAAACGCGGGTGCCGCGTCCCGGCTCGCTCTCCACGCGGACGCCGTAGACTTCGCCGAACGCAATCTTGATGCGCTCGTCGATGTTGAGCAGGCCGATGCCTCTGCCCTGGCCGCGAGCTTCCCCGCTGCGCAACCGCTCCAGCATGCGGGGGTCCATCCCCGGCCCTGAATCCTCGACGGTCAGCAGAAGCAGCCCTTCCGCGGTCGACTCCCTGGCGCGAATCACGATTCTGCAGGGCGACATCGAAGGTTCAACCGCGTAATTGACGGCGTTCTCGAGGAGCGGTTGAAGCGTCAGCTTCGGAATCGTGCGGCCGAGGAGCGTCTCCGGAATGTCCGTCTCGAATTCCAGGCGTTCCTCGAACCGGTACTTCTGGATCGTCACGTAGCTTTCCACCAGTCCCAGCTCCTCACGCAGCGGAATGAGCGGATCACCGAGCGAGATCGAGTTGCGCAGGAGAAAGCCGAGCGCCTCGACCATTTGCGAGATTTGCGGCTGCCGGTTGATCTTGGCCATCCAGTTGATCGATTCGAGCGTATTGTACAGAAAATGCGGATTGATCTGCGCTTGAAGCGCCTTGAATTCAGTCTCTTTCACTAACAGCCGGCTCTTGAAATTCTCCGTGATCAGCGTGTTGATGCGCTCGATCATGATGCGGAACGAACGGTGCAGCAGGCCGACCTCGTCGCGCGGCACGCTGGCCGTGTCGATCGACTCCAGGTTCGCCTCCTCGAAGTTGCCCCGTTCGGCGAGCCGCATGCGAGCGATCAGATCGTCGATCGGGCGCGTCAGGCTGCGCGAGAATCGGAAGCCCCAAGCGATCACTACGACGAGCAGCCCGACGAACACGAATACCACGAGTTCTTTGATAAAAATGATGCGCTCGAAGATTTGGTTGAACGGCGTCAGGTTGAAGTACATCCAGCCCGAATTGCCAGACTCGATATGGGATACGAAGTACCGCTCGCCGCCGAAGCTGCCGACAAAATAACCGCTGCCGCTGCGGCTCTCCTTCTCGACCAGACCGACGTCGGCAAACGCAGGATGTACGGGATATACGATGTCCGGGCCGGACCGGATGAGCAGTTCGCCCTCTGCAGGCGCGTTTTCGCGAACGATCCGCTCGATATTGATGCGAATGACAAGCATGCCGAGCCGCTTGAGGCTGAAGTCGGTGCCCTCGTAAGACCGCACCTTCCTCGCCGTGATCAGCGCGCTGTCGCTCTCGTCCGGATACAGCATGACCTGCTCGCCCTCCGCCTGGTCGGACCGGCTTAACAGATCGGCGATTTTCGCATCATTGAGCGCCTTGACGTTGCCCGCGGCATTCTCGTGCCCGAGCGCGTCGTACAGCTGGATCGAGAGCAGGTACGGTTCCGTGCCGGTATAGTTCAGCAGCCGGTCGACGAGATCGCGCCGGAGCAGCAGCCGGTCGTAATCGCTGGTGTCCGGATTCGCGATCTTTTTCAGCAGCGACTGGACCTGCCCGTCCGCCGTCACGTTGTAGGAGATCTGCCGGATGCGCTTCAGCTCCGCCTCGATGGCGGAGGAGGACAGATTCAGCACCTGCGACGACTTGGTGTAGATCTGGCTGTCGTAAATGGAAAACGCGTACTGCTGCACGAGCAGCGTGGCGGAAAAGGAAAGCGCCACGATAAGCGCGATCAACAGGGAAAGCTTGTTGCGTATCCGCATGTTGCGGTAAAAATGGAATCCGAGCCGTATGCGCATCGGGATAAGCTCCTTCGCGGGAGGACCGGCTCGGAAGCGCCGGCAAGCGATCGGATAAGCCCGCGCCGCGCGGCGGCCAGGCCGGCCGTTAGCCTCATTTTACTACATATCGCGGCATCTCCGCCCCGCAGCGAATCCGGGAGAAATGTTCAAAATTCAGAGGAATCCGCCGTTGAGGGCGGCATGTGCGAGAGTAGGCGCCAACTGCGCGAGTCGGGCTGAATGTGTTTCTATTCAGGAATTCCTGGGAGTGTTGGGTGCAAAGCTGGTCGAATGTGTTTCTATGAAGGAATTCCTGGGAGCATTGGGCGCAATGCCGGCCGAATGTGGTTCTATGTAGGAACTCCGGGGTCACTGAGCGCAACGCTGGCTTAATTTGTTCCTATATAGGAACTCTTGTGAGCGCTTGGCGCAACGCTATCGAACGACATGAAAAACGGGACGAAGCAGGAAAACCAATCTGCTTCATCCCGTTTTTCTAGTTACAGATTGCCGACCGGCGCGACGCCCGTGAAAGGAATCTCGCCGAACAGCGCGCGCACGAACGCTTCGTGGGACGCCGGCACGTTGCTGTAGGCGTTCACGGCGACCGGCGCCATGTCGAAGTAGTCGGCGATGAGGTACGGCGAGCCGAACGAAGCTACGACCGACTTGTCTCTGCCGGCCGTCAAGGCGCTCCAGCAAGCGGAGGCTTCCTCGGCGCTGAAGGCGAGCGGTCCCATCGGGTGATGGTGGCGCAGGATCGGCGCATAGACGATCAGGTCGACCCCAGGCTCGCGCGCGATGAGATCCTCGTACCAGACGTTGCGGATAAGCTCCGCCTCGATGCCGCGCCGCTCGAACGCTTGCTTGAGCGTGATCAGGTCGTCATAGTCCGCCGTCGACGGGCTGATGCCGATGATGAGGGCCTTGCGCACGGAGCCGGAAGCCAGCGGCAGCAGGCCGTCCTCGTCGCGGACGAGCGTCAGCGCACCCTCCGCTACGCTTTGCGCCGTACGCTGCGCGAAGGCGGCAATCTCTGCCTGGCTCGCGGGTACAGCCGTCGCCTTCACCTCGTAGGCAGGCTCGCTCGCCGCGGAAGCTTCGCTGCGCGCCGCGGTCTCAGACGCCTCATCGACCGCCGCCAGCACGCCGAAGCGCCGCTTCATCTGCAGCACGCGCTCCACCGCATCGTCCAGCCGCTCCATCGTCAGCGCCCCCGTTTCGAGCGCTTTTTCCGCCTCCTCGAAGTACGTAAGCTCCGGCCACAGGAGCATGTCGGTGCCTGCGTTCAGCGTGTGCAGGTAAGCCTCGTTGCGCTCGTACCATTTCAGATAGCCGCCCATGATCAGCGCGTCGCTGACAATAGCGCCCTTGAAGCCCATCTGCCGCTTCAGCAGTCCGTCGCTCAGCTCCGCGGACAGCGTCGCCGGCAGGTACCGGCCGCCAAGGGCCGTCTGCGACTGGAAGGCGGGCAGCGCGATATGGCCCGTCATGATAGACGCCAGACCGTCATCGACGAGCGCCTGGAACACGGCGCCATGCTGAGCGAGCCATTCCTCGCGTGACAGCGAGTTGGTCGTCGTGGTCATATGCTGGTCGCGATAGTCGACGCCGTCGCCGGGGAAGTGCTTCGCGGTCGCGGCCAGCCCGTGATCCTGCATGCCCCGCACGATCGCCTTCAGCAGCGGGATCGCCCAGGAGGGCTTGTCGGAGATCGCCCGGATGGCCGTGATCGGATTAAAACGGTTGACGTTCAGGTCGGCAACCGGCGAGAACGTCCAGTTCACGCCCGCAAGACCCGCTTCGAGCGCGGTCGCCTTGCCGTAATCGTACGCGAGCTGCTCGCTGCGCGTCGCGCCGAGCGCCATCGGGAACGGCAGCTTCGTGAGGCCGGGAATCATGCTGCCGCAACCATTTTCCAGATCCGAGGCGAAAATGAGCGGAATGCGGGTCGCCGCCCGATACTGCTCGGTCGCTTCTTTTACCTGCTCGAAGCCGTTGCTCGTCATGACATCCTTGATAATCTCGGCGCCGACGAAAAAGCCGCCAACCGGGTAACGGTCCAAGAAGGCTTCCAGGCTGCCGTGCTTCTCGATTTCTTGCGCCCGGCCGGACAGCAGGACGACGGTCTGACCGATTTTCTCCCTGACGGACAAGTCCGCGAGCTTGACGTCGCGAAGCTTATGATTGTTGTTTGTAAGCATGTTGTTTTCCCCTTCCAAGCCTGCATGCCGGTCGTGCCGGCCACCTGCGTTTTGAGTGCGTTCATCGACCAGTATGGAGTCTTGGGCAGGGCGCGCCTACTGTAAAATATCCATTTTGTTGCCTTCCGGACTGTCCATATTTAACTTTACTGTACAAAGGCGGGCAGGAAGAAAAAAGAAGCGCCCCGGCGTCATCAAAATGACCGAAGGGCGCTCCTCGTCTATGTGCTTCATCTCGAATAGCGGATGTTGATTCCGGAATATCGGGAGCATGCTCGTTATGGGGACAATAGCAAATCCATGGTCCGACCGGCGTAAGCGTAAAAGGCGCTATATTACAGGATGACCCCATCCTTGAAAATGGCGATCTCGCGAAACCCGTTGCGCTCGTTGTTCGTCTGTTTCTCGCCGGAAGCCAGGTCCACGATCTGGGCGAGCAGTTCGTCCCGCAGCGCGTCCATGCTCATGCCTTCGATCAGACGCCCCGCGTTGAAGTCGATCCAATTCTTTTTGCGGTCCGCGAGTTGGGAGTTGGTGGCGATCTTCACGGTCGGCACCGGACCGCCGAACGGCGTGCCGCGACCGGTCGTGAACAGCACGACATGCGCGCCCGCAGCGGACAGGGCGGTGACAGAGACGAGATCGTTGCCCGGCGCCTGCACGAGATTGAGTCCCGGCCTGCGCGAAGGGTCGCCGTACGCGAGCACGTCGGTGACCGTCGCGTGGCCGCCCTTTTGCGTACAGCCGAGCGACTTTTCCTCCAGCGTCGTGATGCCGCCGTCCTTGTTGCCCGGGGACGGATTCTCGTAGATCTCCTGGCCGTGGCGGATAAAATAGTCCTTGAAGTCGTTGACCAGCTTCACGATGTCCCCGAACACCGCCTCGTCGGCGGCCCGCTCCATGAGAATCGTCTCCGCGCCGAACATTTCCGGCACCTCGGTCAGCAGCGCCGTGCCGCCGACCGACGTGATCGCGTCGGCTACGCGGCCGACGAGCGGATTCGCGGTGATGCCGGAGAAGCCGTCGGAGCCGCCGCATTTAAGTCCGATGCGCAGCTTCGACAACGGCACGTCCGTCCGAACGAAGCGCTCCGCATAATCGACCAGCTCGCCGATCAGCGACAGCCCCTCTTCGAGCTCGTCTTCGACCTCCTGCGACTTCATGAACTTCACGCGCTCGGGATTGTAGTCGCCGATGACTTTCTTGAACGCGTCGACCTGATTGTTCTCGCAGCCGAGACCGACGACGAGCACGCCGGCCGCGTTGCCGTGCCGCACGAGCGCGGCCAGCAGCTTCTGCGTGGCGGTCAGGTCGTCGCCGAGCTGGGAGCAGCCGTACGGATGCGGAAAGTGGAACACGCCGTCGATGCCGCGGCCCTCATATTGTCGCGACGCCAGGCGCGCGAGCGTCTCGCATGTCTTGTTAATGCAGCCGACCGTGTTCACGATCCAGATCTCGTTGCGGATGCCGACCTCGCCGTCGTCGCGTACGTAGCCTTTGAAGGTCGACTGTCCGCTGGGAAAAGACGTCGTCGATGCCGCCGCTGTGCCGGATGCAGCGGATTTCGGCCGATACGTATAATCCAGCACCGCCCCGAGACCAGTCTTGAGATTGTGTGTATGCACCCAGTCGCCGACCGCGATGTCTTCCTTCGCGATGCCGATCGAATAGCCGAACTTGTTCACGTGCTGTCCGGCCGCGACCGGCCTGATCAGCAGCTTGTGCCCGCGCGGTATGTCCCGCAGCGCCCGCACAGCGCCTTCGCCGCCCGCACCGTCCGACCAGTCAACGGTCTCGCCGGCGCGAATGTCTCGCAGTGCGATGGCCACCTGGTCGCGCGGATTCAGCACAACGGTGTCGCTTGCAGCGGCAGCCGCAACCGCCGCTTCCGCGGATCCGACAACCGCCGTGCCGGCTGCTATGGCGCCGTCGACAACCGATCCGGCTGCCGCCGTGGCATCCATTCCGGCCGTCGTCGGCTGCCCCTTATCCCTCTCGCTCATCATGTGCTCGCCTCCATTTTCGTCAGCGCGACGGTAAGCGCCGCGCGCAGCCCTTCGATCTCGCCCAGGTCCCGCCCCCACCAGCCGTGCCGGCCAAGGATGTCCGCGACGAGATCTTCCAGCGTCAGCGCTCCCCGGTCCAGCCGCGCCCACAGCCCGGCCAGCTCCGTCAGCGTAGCCGCATCGTCGCGCAACGCAACGGGCTCGCCGTTCAGACGGCTGCCCGCGAACCCGCCGTCCCCCGTCTCCCGCGCGCGGTACAGCCGCAGCAGCGAGGCGAACGCCTCTACGATTCGCGGCGGCAGCCCGCCGGTCCGCTCGGCGTACGCTTCAAGCGTCGGCAGCAGCCGCACCTTGAACTTGGACAGGCTGTTCATCGCGATGTCGGCCAGCTTGTGCCGGACATGCGGGTTCGCAAAGCGCTCCAGCACCTCGCTTGCGTAGCTGCGCATCTCGTCCTCCGGCAGCGGCAGCGACGGCACGATCTCGCCGAGGATCGCGTCGCGGATCAGCTCGCCGTAGACGGGGTGACCCACAGCCTCGCCGACCGTCTCCAGCCCATTCAGCAGTCCGACGCTCGCCATCAGCGTGTGCGCGCCGTTCAGGATGCGCACCTTGCGCAGCTGGTACGGCCGCAGGTCGTCCGTCCACAGCACGTTCAGCCCCGCGCGCGCCAGCGGCAGCCTCTCGTCCAGCGCGGCCTCGCCCTCGATCGCCCACAGATGATACGGCTCGGCCGCATTCAGAAGCCGGTCCTTGGCGCCATGCGCCGCGAAGACGCGCTCGGCCTCCTCGGCCGGATAGCCGGTCACGATCCGGTCGACGAGATTGTTGAGGAACCGGTTGTGCTCGCGGATCCAGGCCTTGAACGCCTCCGGCAGTCCCCAGTCCTCCGCATGACGCAGCACGATGTCCCGCAGCTTGTCGCCGTTGTGCTCGACCAGCTCGCACGGCAGCAGCAGCAAGCCCTTCGCGGGATCGCCGACGAACGTCTCGAACCGCCTGTGCAGCAGCGCCGTCAGCTTGCCCGGATACGACAGGATCGGCCGGTCCGGCTGCCATTCGGAAGCTTGATAGACCAAGCCCGCCTCCGTCGTGTTGGAGACGACGATCTCGAGCGCCGGCTCTTCCCCAAGCGCCAGGAAGCGGTCCCACTGCGCGTACGGATCGACCGTCAGCGCGAACACCGATACCAGGTCCAGCTCGTCGACCGGACGACCGTCCCGCAGACCGCGAATCCACTGATAATACAAGCCGTCCTGCTCCCGCAGCTCGGCCAGCTTGGCCGCGCCCGAAGGACGGGGCTGGCAGACGGCCACGCCGCCTTCGAATAGCCCCTGCCGGTTGCACCGGTCGATCATCCAGTCCGCGAACCCCCGCAGGAAGTTACCTTCTCCGATTTGCAGCACCTTGACCGGATACGCCTTCATCCGGTCGTAACGCACCGCCGCTTCTCCGTCCAGCGTCGCCCGGCTCAGCCGGGGCAGCGCCTCCACGTCCTCAGGAGCCGCTACGTTCGCTTGGTTTGCGCGCTCCGCGCCCGCCCCCCCGCTCATACGCCGCTCGCCGTCCGCGCGATCTCGATGCGGGCGGAGTCGGCGCCGAAGCGGAAGTAGGCTTCCGCGTTGCGATAGCAGACGCCCTCGACGATCTCGCCGAGCAGCTCCGTATCGGCGGGGACGAGGCCCGACTCGACCCAGTCGCCGAGCAGATTGCACAGAATGCGGCGGAAATACTCATGCCGCGGATACGACAGGAAGCTGCGGGAATCCGTCAGCATGCCGACGAACCGGCTCAGCAGCCCCATGTTCGCGAGCGATTTCAGCTGCGCGAGCATGCCGTCGATCGTGTCGTTGAACCACCAGGCGGAGCCGAGCTGGATTTTGCCCGGAATGCCGTCCCCCTGGAAGCTGCCGATGATCGAGGCCAGCACGTCGTTGTCTCCGGCGTTCAGCGAATACAGGATCGTGCGCGGCAAGCCGCCCAGCTTCTCGATCCCGTCGAGCAGCTTGACGAGCGGACCCGCGAGCGCGCCCGCGTTGATCGAGTCGAAGCCGGTGTCCGGGCCGAGGCGCTCGAACATCGCCGTATTGTTGTTGCGGTGCGCGTGAATGTGCAGCTGCATCGTCCAGCCGCGTTCGGCGTATTGGCGCCCCAGGAACAGCAGCGTGCACGTCTTGTACTGCGCCTCTTCGTGAAGGGACACGGCTTCGCCGCGCATCGCCTTCGCATAGATCGCGGCGGCTTGCTCCTGCGTCGCGTCCGCATGCATGACGGTATCGATCGCATGGTCCGACAGCAGACAGCCGGTGTCGTGGAAAAATTGCACGCGCTCTCCCAGCGCCTTCAAGAGCAGGCCGTAGTCGGACAGCTCGTAGCCGCAAGCCTCGCGAAGGCGCGCCAGCCAAGGGAGGAACGTCGCCCGGTTAATTTCGAGCGCCTTGTCCGGACGGAACGACGGGCGCACCTGAAAGCCGTGGCGGTCCTCTTCGATCAGCTTGCGGTGGTATTCGAGCGCGTCCGCCGGATCGTCGGTCGTGCAGACGACGCGCACGTTCGAGCCGCGCACGAGATCCTGCGGCGTGAAGCCGCCGCCGTTGATCTTGGCGTTCGCTTTTTCCCAAATGACGGGCGCGTTCTTTTCGTTGATCAGCTCGTCGATGCCGAACAGCCGGCGCAGCTCGAGATGCGACCAGTGATACAGCGGATTGCCGATCGCCATCGGCACGGTTTTCGCATAAGCCAGAAACCGGTCGTAGTCGGAGACGCCTTCGCCGCCCGTGACATACTGCTCCGGGACGCCGTTCGCGCGCATCGCCCGCCACTTGTAATGGTCCCCGTACAGCCATACCTCGGTCAGGTTCGCGAACGGTTTATTTTCGTAGATCGCCTTCGGATCGAGATGGCAATGGTAGTCGATGATCGGCATCGGCGCCGCGAACTGCTCGTAAAGCATCGCGGCCGTATCATTATTCAGCAGGAAGCGGTCGTCCATGAACGCTCTCACAGGTTATTCAACCTCCACATCGTAATATGCAATCGCTTTCTGTTCACAGAGTATCGCAAAAAAGGTTGGAAGTCTCCGCGATTTTTGCTTATATTATAAAAAATCAACTTATTTTGTTCGGAAAACGACGATCGAACTCAGGTTGGCGCTGAAAGGAGCGGCGAGGATGTACGACGAGACGGACGCTTTGACCTACGGCGACGAAGAAGCGGACTTTTACTACCACCGCATACGCCGCACCCGGCCCTTCGAGCGGACCAATCACTACCACCGCACGTATGAAATTTATTACCTCGTTTCGGGCGAGCGGCTTTATTTCATTAAAGAAGAGACACACCATATCGCCGCCGGCTCGCTCGTATTCATCGACAAGCAGCAGGTGCACAAATCTTCGATGAAGGACTCGCACGCGCACGAGCGCGTCGTCATCAACTTCAGCGACGCCTTCCTGGGTATGGAGCGAGTGCCCTATTACGACGAGCTGTTCCGCGTGTTCCGCGGCGGCTCGCGCGTCTTCCGCCTGTCGTCCTACGAGCAGGCCGGCGTGCTCGCCCTGCTGAACCGGATGGGCGCCGAGATTGCAGGCCGCGAGCCGGGCTTCGAGACCGGGCTGCGCCTGCTCCTCGCGGAGCTACTGCTGCTGGCTTCCCGGCTCCCGGATCCGGACGGCGAGGAAGGGCAGGCCGAGGCACATCCGCTCCACAGCAAGATCGCGGACGTCGTCAGGCATTTGAACGCGCGCTATGCGGACCACGTGACGCTGCCGGTCCTGGCCACACGCTTTTACATGAGCCCCTCCCATCTCAGCCGGACCTTCAAGGCGGTGACGGGCTTTACGCTGGTCGGCTATCTGAACCTTGTGCGCGTCCGGGAGGCGCAGGCGCTCCTGCGCGAGACGAACCGCAAGATCATCGACGTCGCGGCTGCCTGCGGCTTCGAGAGCGTCACGCATTTCGAGCGCACGTTCAAAAAGACGGCCAAGCTGACGCCGATGCAGTACCGCAAGCTGCACGATCGGCCGCGCGGCTAAAACGCTAAACCAGCCAACATAGCTCGGGCTTCGTCCCGATGTCCCGCCAAACTGCGAAGGCGCCTCCCCGTCCGTCCGGAGAGGCGCCTGTCTGCGACCCAGTCTTTTTTAATAAAATTTCACGAGCTCGTCGACCTTGACCGCCTGGCCGGTGCGAATCGACTTGTTCGCCGCTATGCCCGTCAAAATAGAGCGCGCGCCGTCGACGTGGTTTGCCGCGCGATGGTACTCGTCCTCCACCGGGACGCCGAAGATGTCATTCAGCAGCACCGGATCGCCGCCCCCGTGTCCACCCTCGCCCATCTCGAATTCGGCCTTGTACGGCTCGCCGAACATCGGGAACACGAGAATCGTGACGCCTTGCACCGCGCCCTCGAGCGCCTTGTCGCCGCCCGAATTGACGTACGACTGCTCGACGATTTTCATCTCGATGCGGCCCTTCGTGCCGTTAAACGCGATCTGATAGCCCTCCCAAGGCAGGTAGGCGTTCAGCGAGTAAGTAAGCTGCGCTTTGTTCTTGTACTTTACGAGCACGCTCATCGTGTCTTCGATCGAGATGCCGTCGCCGAATACGCTCTGGTCGCGCCGATAGCCGTCCTCGGCCTCGGCGTCGAGATACATCGCCTTCAGATGCGGATTGTCGTCGAGCGGCAGGGCGAACGGATCGCCCGCGGCGTTGGGATTGCCCGTCGCGCGTTCGTAGAACTTGGTGACGCCGCGCTTCTCCGCATTTTCGCGGCCGTAGAAGAGCAGGTCGCCCATCGCGAACACGGTGTCCGGCTGCGAGCCGATCCAGAAGTTCACCAGGTCGAAGTGGTGCGTCGACTTGTGCACGAGCAGGCCGCCGCTGTTGCGCTTGTCCCTGTGCCAGCGGCGGAAGTAATCCGCGCCGTGCTGCGTGTTCAGCAGCCATTCGAAGTGGATCGACGTCACGTCGCCGATGACGCCGCTCGCGATCAGCTCGCGCGCCTTCGTGTGGTGGGGGGCATAGCGGTAGTTGAACGTCACGCGCACGCTCCGTCCCGTCCGTTCGACCGCGTCGAGAATTTCCTGGCACTTCTCCTCGTCGACCGTCATCGGCTTCTCGGTGATGACGTCGCAGCCGAGCTCGAGCGCGCGGATAATGTACGTATGGTGCGTCCGGTCGACGCTCGTGACGATGACGGCATCGGGCTTTTCGGTCTCGATCATCCGGTCGAATTCATTGCTCTTATAGGTGCGCACCGCCGGATAGTCGTACTTTTCCGTCAGCAGCTTGTTCGCGTAATCCATGCGGGTCTGGTTGATGTCGCAAAAGGCGAGCAGCTCGCTCGTCTCGCGATAAAAAGTGGCGATCGCCGAGTAAAAAAACTCCGCTCTCCCTCCTGCGCCTACCTGTACGTATGTCTTTTTTGCCATCTTTGCCATCTCTCCTCGTCGTTAAGGTTCTTATGAGGAAAATGTACCGCAAAATTTGCTTATTCGCTCCGCAATTTATGTTATTATTTTTGAAAACCCGCATTTTTTGTCCTCATGGAGGCGATTGGCTTGAACTTGAGCAGCACGCTTCGATACGGAGACTCTCGCGATCCTTTTTACGTAGAATACAATCGGAGAAAAGGCCACTATTCGATGGTCTCCGACCATATGCACGGACAGCACGAGCTTTACTACCTGCTCGGCGGCGAACGGTTCTACTTCATCAAAGACCGCGCGTATCAGGTTCAGCCCGGGGATCTTGTCATCGTCCCCGGCGACGAGGTGCACAAGACGAGCGATACCGGCGTGCCTAACCACGAGCGCGTTGTCCTCTATTATGACGAACGGTACTTCGCGCAATTCCGCGAAGCGGAAGCGGATCTGCTGCGCTCGCCGTTCCTTGGCGCCCGCCGCCTGCTGCGGCTCGGCGCCCCGGAGCGCCTGCGGTTCGAGCAGCTGCTGTACGGCATGCTGCGCGAGATCCAGGAGCGCCCGACCGGCTTCGAGCTTCCGATCCGGCATGCGGCCGCGGAGCTGCTGCTGTTCGCGGCCCGGCACGCGCTCGGCGCGGAGGCGGAAGCCGCCGACGAGACGCCGTCGCCCACGGCAGCCAAAATGACCGAGGTCGCGCGTTATATCGCCGCGAATTTTCGCGAGCCGATCACGCTGGACAAGCTGAGCGGCCGCTTCTACTTGAGTCCCAGCTACCTGAGCCGCACCTTCAAGAGATGCACCGGCTTCGGCATCGCCGAGTACGTCGGGATCACGCGGGTCAAGGAGGCGCAGCGGCTGCTCCGGGAGTCGGAAGCGCGAATTACCGAAGTATCGGAAGAAGCCGGCTTCGACAATTTTTCGCATTTCGAAAAGGTGTTCAAGGCCTTTACGCGCATGACGCCGCGAAGCTATAGAGCCCAGTTTCGGCACCCGGGGTAAACTTAGGCCGATCGCACGGGATGTTCTATATCTATCTGCCGGCAGTAAAGTTATAATTGTATGCAGCAGATATCAACAAGTATATCTAATCAGTCTATCATCCAACGCAAAGGCGGTCTTTATGAATATCACCAAGAGGATTTGGGGCCTTGGCCTCGCGTTTCTGCTCCTTCTCGGGGGCATGACGGCCATCGCTTCCGTCTATACGAGCGGACCAATATTGGGGCTATCGATAACGCTTGGCGTGCTCGGTCTTGCCGCCGGCGCCTACCTGATCACAACCGTGCATCGCAGCATCTTCAAGGGCATGCGGCGCATTTCCCGGATCGTGGACGATATGTCCGCCGGAAGAGCGGACGTGTCCGCGCACGATAATTCGGCCGATGACGAGTTCGGCCAGCTGGCGCGCCGTTTCCGGGAGTTGGCGGTGTCGCTGCATCAAAAGACAGCGCAAGAACGGCAGCTTCGCGAGGACGCCGAAAACGAGATTTGGATCAATGCCAACGTATCCGAGATGGCGATCCTGCTTCAGGGCTCCGTGCAGGTACAGGAAGCCTCCCGCATCTTTATGGGCAAGCTGGCCGGCGCGCTCGGCGCAAGCTGCGGCGCGTTGTACGTGAAGCGCGACGACGCGCTGCACTTCGTTGCGGGTTATGCCTACGACGATACAGGAGAGACTCGCAAGCCCATTCCGCTTGGCGCGGGTCTGGTCGGTCAGGCCGCGCTGGACAAGCATCCGATCGTCATGAGCGACCTGCCGGCAGACTATATCAAGATCCGCTCGGGGCTGGGCGAGACGCCCCCCGCCTACCTCACGCTCGTGCCGATCCGCTACGAGGATGACACCGTCGGCGTCGTAGAGCTGGCTTCGCTCCACGCCTTTTCCCCGCGCGAACGGCAATTGATCGACCGGGTGTCCGCGAGCATGGGCATTTTGTTCAACACGCTGGCCGATATCGCGCGCATCGACGAGCTGCTGCGCCATACCCGGAACCAGAAAGAAGAGCTCGAAGCGCAAACGGAGGAACTGCAAGCGCAGACCGAAGAGTTGACTGCGCAAACGGAGGAGCTTCGCACGCAGACCGAAGAACTCGATGCCCAAGCCAGGCAGATCAGCGAGGCCAACGAGACGCTGCGCACGGAAGTGCTGCTTACCGCGCGGCAGAAGGAAGAGATCGCGCAGCAAGCCGAGTCACTCGCACAGCAAAAGGAAGAGATCCAGCAGCAGGCAGATTCGCTCGCCAATCAGGCTGAGGAGCTCCGGGTGCAGGCGGACGAGCTGCGCGTCTCCAACGAGCATCTGCAGGAGGAGATGGTTCTTACCGCGCGGCAGAAAGACGAGATTCAGCAGCAGGCCGAAGAGATTTTCAGGGCCGCGCAGTATAAATCCGAATTTCTCGCCAACGTCTCCCACGAGCTGCGCACCCCGCTCAATAGCCTCCTGATTCTGTCGCAAATCCTGGCGGAGAACCGGGCCGGCAATCTGCAGCCCAAGCAGCTCGAGTACGTGCATACGATCTTTTCGGCGGGCAGGGACCTGCTTCGTCTTATCGACGAGATTCTAGACCTGGCCAAGCTCGAGGCCGGCAAGATGACAGCCGTGTTCGAGACAGTACAAGTCCAGGATGTCGTGGACCATGCGTACCGCACGTTCGACCAGGTCGCGCGCGGCAAAGGCATCGAACTGCGCGTTCGCGTCGATTCAAGGCTGCCGGCCTCGTTTCGAACGGACGGCCACCGGGTGCAGCAGATTCTGGCGAACCTGCTCTCCAACGCCTTCAAGTTCACGGAGAAGGGCGAGGTGTCGCTCACGGTCGGCCGAAGCGAAGCGGATCCGGAAGGCATCTTCTTCGAGGTCAGAGATACCGGCATCGGCATCCCGAAAGAGAAGCTGGACAGCATCTTCGAGGCGTTCCAGCAGGCGGACGGCACGACCAGCCGCAAGTACGGCGGTACGGGGCTCGGTCTCAGCATCTGCCGTCAGCTCGCCGCGCTGCTCGGTGGACGAATCGAAGCCGCGTCGGAACCCGGCAAAGGCAGCGCCTTTACCCTGATCCTGTCGGAGCGGGCCGAGACGGCTGTTCAAGACCGCGAAGAGGAGCAGACCTCCGGGCAGACGACGTCTACGACCGCCGTCGCTCAGGCAGCCCCGGCAGCCTCGGCGCCCCGGCCCGAGCCTGCGCCGGCCCAGGAGCCGGCGCAGCAAACGGCCTTCCAAGAACCGGCCCCGGTAGAATTCAAAGCTTCGTCGCGTCCCGGCGCCGCCTTTTCCGAGTTTTACGAATCGTTCGTGCCCGACATCTCGATCTCCAACCCGAAGCTGCTCCAGCATGCCGTGATGGACGACGACCGGAACGATCTGCAGCCCGGAGATACGACGCTGCTGATCATCGAGGAGGAAGCGTCGTTCGCGGCCATCCTGCTGGAGCTTGCGCGCAAGCGCGGCTTCAAGGCGATCGTCTCCCTGCAGGGCGATCAGGGGCTCGCGCTCGCTCATGCCTACAAGCCGGACGCGATCGTCGTCGACGCGGACCTTCCCGTACTCAATGGTTGGGCGATCATCAGCAGGCTCAAGAGCCGGCCCGAGCTGCGGCATATCCCCGTGCACGTCATATCGACGGCAGACGATAGCAAGCAGGGGCTCTCCATGGGCGCATTGGACTTCTGGAAAAAGCCGACCGACCGTTCGGAGCTTGAAGCCGCGTTCCTTCGGATCGAATCGTACATCCGGCGTCCGGTCAAAAACCTGCTGATCGTCGAGGACAACGCCGCGCTGCGTGGCAGTTTGGTCGCCTTTATCGCGCACCCCGACGTATCCGTGATCGCCGCGGCCACCGGCAAGGAAGCGTTGGACCAACTGAATGCCCAGCATTTCGACTGCATGGTGCTCGACCTCGGCCTTGCCGACATCTCCGGCTTCGAGCTGCTGGAGCAGGTCAAGACGAACCGCAAGCTGCAGACGCTGCCGGTCATCATTTATACGGGCCGCGATCTGAGCAAGGAAGAAGAACAACGGCTGCGGCATTACGCCGAGAGCATCGTGCTCAAAAACGTCCAGTCGATGGAACGCCTCTACGACGAGACCGCGCTGTATTTGCACCGCAAGCATGAGGACCTGCCGCCGGACAAGCAGCTCCTCATCGAAAAGCTGCATAACCCGGAAGCCGCGTTCGAGGGCAAAAAGATTTTGCTCGTGGACGACGATATGCGCAATATTTATGCGCTATCCAGCGTGCTGGAAGGCTACAATATGGACATCAGCTTCGCGCAGAACGGCAAGGAAGCGCTGCAGCATCTGAGCGTCCACCCGGACGTGGATCTCGTTTTCATGGACATCATGATGCCGGAGATGGACGGCTACGAGACGATGCGGCGCATCCGTCTGATGTCGCAGTTCGAAAACTTGGTCATCATCGCGTTGACCGCCAGAGCGATGGAGGGCGACCGGGTGAAATGCCTTCGAGCCGGCGCTTCCGACTATATCGCCAAGCCGATTAATACGACTCAGCTGGTCACGCTTCTCAAGGCGTGGCTCATTAAATAGACCCGCCGGAAGGAATGACAGCCAGCATGGGACACTGCGTTCACATCCTTCTTGTCGACGATCGGCCCGACGAATTTTTGTCCATTCAAGCGATTCTTGCCGATTCGCCATACAAGCTCGTATCCGCTTCATCGGGCGCCGAGGCGCTCAAGTGCCTGCTCAAAAACGACTTCGCGCTCATCATTATGGACGTGCTGATGCCGGACATGAACGGCTTTGAGACCGCCCGGCGCATCAAAACGCGCAAAAAGTCGCAGGATATTCCGATCATCTTCCTCACCTCGCTGACGTCGGAGCTCGACAATTACAAGCAGGCGTATTCGGCCGGCGCGATCGACTTTATGACGAAGCCCGTGCATCCCGAGGTGCTGAAGAGCAAGATCGACGGCTTCGTGCGCCTCTACCTGACGCGGCTCGAGCTGGAGCGCCAGACCAGGGAATTAGCCGCCAAGACGCAGGAGCTCGAAGCGAAAACGCAACAACTTGAGGCTCAGGCGCAGCAGATGGAAGCAGCGAACCGCGAGCTGACGCAGATGAAGGAAACGGCGGAGACGGCCTCCCAGATCAAGTCGGGTTTCCTCGCGACGATGAGCCACGAGCTGCGCACGCCGCTCAACGGCATCATCGCGATGTCGGAGCTTCTGATGGAATCGCAGCTCCCCGCTTCGGACCGCGACATGGTTGACATTATACGCACCAGCGGGAACGCGCTGCTCTCGATCATCAGCCACATTCTCGACTTTTCCAAGATCGAGTCCGGCAAAATGGACCTGGAGCTCACGCCGTTCAACCTGGCGAGCTGCATGAAGGAGACGGCTGACCTGTTCATCGCGTTGCTCCGCGAGAAAGGGCTGACGCTGACGACTGAGATCGATCCCGCGATTCCTTCGCTGCTGCTCGGGGATCCCAACCGGCTGCGTCAGGTGCTCAACAATCTGATCGGCAATGCCGTCAAGTTCACTTCCGCCGGCGGCGTTCGCGTCTATGCGCGGCTGCTGCGCCGGCAGGACGCGGAGCTTGAGCTCGAATTCGCCGTGGAGGATACCGGAGCCGGCATCCCGGAAGGGCAGTACCACAGGCTGTTCCAGCCGTTCTCCCAGCTCGATGGCACGCAGGGAAGCAAGACCGGCGGTACGGGACTCGGCCTGTCGATCTGCAAGACGCTGGTGGAACTGATGGGCGGCCGGATTTATGCGAAAAGCGACTTCACTCAAGGCGCGGCATTCGTATTTACGATCAAGACGACTGCGGTGGAGGAGAGAGGCGCCGCCAGGCAGCCCGCCCTCTCTTGACAATATTGCGGGTCTAGGTGAAGATGAGTTTAAATCGTTTCAAGGCGCGAAGCACGCGCCCTGCGTCGATCCTGTGTTTTCCTGCAGGACGGCGAAGGGCGCGTTTTTTTGCGTTTTCCCGGCGTGCGGCGCCGTTCGGAAAATTGCGCGATTATGATATACTGGAGGCAAAAATGTGTTGAAAAAGCGATTGAACCCGAAGAACGACTACCTGTTCAAGCGTCTGTTCGGCGAAGCCGATAGCAAGCCGCTGCTGATTGGGCTGCTTAACGCGGTCCTGCACAGGGACGAAAGGGACGCGATCGCGGACCTGGCCGTGCTGGACGGCAAGCTGCTCACCAAGCGCCTCGTCGAAGACAAAGAGGGCGTGCTCGATATCCGCTGCGAGACGGCGGACCGGGAGCAGATCAACGTGGAGATGCAGGTCGGACGCTATCGGCACATGGAAAAGCGAAGTCTGTTCTACATGGGCCGGCTTCTCGCGGATTCGATTCGCGAAGGCGAGGATTATGGCCAGCTCAAGAAAACGATCTGTATCAATATGCTGGATTTTTCTTTTCTTCCCCTGGAAGGCTTCCATCGCTCGTTTCATCTGTATGAGGACACGGAACGGCAGTTCATATTGACGGATTTGATCGAACTGCATTTTATCGAATTTCCGAAGTTTCGCTCGGCCCCGTACGCCATGACGGACCCGCTGCACCGTTGGCTGAGGTTTCTGGACGAACGTACGACCCACGAACAATTGGAGGAGCTGATCGCCATGGATCCGACGATTCGTACGGCCGAAGAACGGCTGAGTCATCTCAGCGAAGACGACATGACTCGCATGCTGTACGAGGCCAGGGAGAAGGCTAACCGGGATCGGATTAGCTTTTTGAAGGATGCGCGGGAACAGGGCTTGGAGGAGGGCAGGGAACTGGGCATTGAGGAAGGCATTGAACAAGGCATTGAGCAGGGCAGGATCGCCGTCGCGATCAATTTACTGAAGGCCGGCACCGACATCGCCGTCGTCACCCGTATGGCAGAGCTGCCCGAAGAGCACATACGACGTCTAGCCGCACAGCTGGAGAAATAGGCGAATGACAAAAAGACGGCTTGGGAATTTTGCCCCCGCCGTCTTTTTGTTGCGCTTATGCCTTTGCGCTTATGCCTTTGCGCTTATGCCTTTGCGCTTATGCCTTTACGCTTATGCCTTTGCGCTTATGCCGCTTACTTCGAAATCAATCCCTGCTTGAGCAGGTTCGACGCGATGACTGCCGCCATCTCGCGGGTCACCTTGGCCTTCGGATCGAACGCGGTGCCGGAGGTGCCCTTCAGCAGGCCCTTGTCGTAGACCGCGCGAACCGACGCGAGCGCGTAGCCGGAGATCTGGCCTTGATCGGAAAACGCGGTCTTCGATCCCGTGCCGTCAAGCTTGAAGGCGCGGGCCAATACGACCGCCAGATCCTGGCGGGAGATCGCCTCGTTCGGCTTGAACGAAGTCGCCGTAAGGCCGCCGATCAGTCCCTTGGACTTCGCGGTCATGACCGCATCGAAGTACCAGGCGCCCGGCGCGACGTCGGCGAACGACTGCTTGGCGCCGGCGGCCGGCGTCTCGCCGAGCAGACGAAGGATTAGCGCAGCGAACTGCACGCGGGTCAGCTGCTGCTTCGGCGCGAACTTCAGCTCCGTCGTGCTTACGCCTTGAAGCCAGCCGGCGGCATACGCTTCGCTCACAGCGTCGCTAGCCCAAGCAGCGATGTCCGCAGCGTCGGCGAACGACTCGCCGCCTGCCTGACCTGCGCCCACGGCTACCTTGCCCGAATACTTAAGCACGAGCGGCGCTGCGCCGGCGCGATATCCCGTCACGGTGTAGGTAAGCTCGCGTGCGGACAGCCCCTTGAAGGTTGCCGTGCCGCTCGCGTCCGTCGTCGCGGTCTGTCCGCCGATCGCGACCTGCACGCCTGCCGCCGGTCCCGTCACTTCCTTGAAGCTGCTGTCATAGTACGTGTATTGCACGTTCACTGCCGTAGCGCCGCCCGCCGCAGCCTTTGCCGTGACGGACTTTACGAGGCCGCTGTCCGAGCCGGACAGATACAGGTACAGCTCGTCCCCCGTTTGCAGGCGGAATTTCTCCAGCGAGGTATCTACCGTTGCATAGACGCCCCCGCGCTTAACAGCGAACAACCAGTAGACGCTCTGGTCGCCCTTGGCGTCGCCGATCGCGGACAGGAACTTGCCGTACTGCGGATCGTCCGTATAGCCGAGCTTCAGCTTGTTGCGATCGGCGATCTCGACCAGCGCGTCCCACGCGTACACCGCCTGCGTAGCGCTAAGCGCCGCGAGAGGACCGTTCAGCCCTTCGATGGCGACGCCCGTCGCGACCCACTGGCTGGCAGCGTTGACGTACACGGAGCGGTGCGATGTGCCGAACAGCCCGTAAGCGGCCAACGCGCGCAGCGCCTGCTCGGTGGCGAACGCCTTGTCCGACGCGGCGTCGGACAGCTGGTGCTTGAAGCCGCCGTCCGTATTTTTGAACGCCAGCAGGCGCTGGACCAGGTTCGATCCGCCCTTGGCGAACTTCGAGTCCGCCGGATCGATGCCGTAAGCGGAGAGGCCGATAATCGTCTGCGCGATCGCCTCGCTGTTGTCGCCAGCGAGATTGGCGGCCAGCCAAGCGACGGCCTTGTCCGCCGCGGCAGCAACCTCGGGGCGGTCCTTATACTTGCCCAGGGCGCTGAGCGCCATGCCGTACAGATCGGGAACCGTGGAGCCGTCGATGCCGGAGACGATGGCGGCGATCAGATCGCCGCGCGTCCACGCGGTGCCGGCAGGCAGCTCGTAATTGCCGGAATCGAACGCCAGCAGCACGAAAATGTCGGCGTACACATTGGCGAAGGACGGATAGCTCGCCAGCTTCGCGATCAAGTCGCGGCCGCCGATGCTGCGGGCGTCCAGACCGATCGCGTTCGCAACCAGCGCAAGGCGCGCCAGCGCCGTCGGATCCGGCGAAGCCTTGGTCCATTCGGCCTCTACGCCCGCAGCGAGCTTCGCTGCATAGTCGGCGGGAACCGATTGTCCCGCGCGCGCGAAGCTGAAGGCCAGCCAGTCCGACGAGACTCCGCCGTTCGCGTTGACGTAGCCGATCGCGGCTTGGATGTCCGCCTGCACGTTGACGGAAGCGGCAACCGTCGTGGCGCTGGCGCCCTCCGCGTAGCTCTTGCCCGCAGGCAGCGCAGCCGACAGCCCGGCGACCGCGAGCGATACCGACAGCGCGAGCGATGCCAGCGATTTAAAACGTTTGAAGCCCAACATGAGTCATACCCCTTTTCCCGAAAAAATGATGAGTCCTCTTGACCCGCGCCGCTCGTCCGTACCGCATTAAAAAACCACTCCGCAAAGGAGTGGTTCAAGATCGCAGCATGACGCCGCGCCACAGGCCGCGTCCGCCGAGGGGCGGCTTAGCTGGCACAGCCGGTCCCGCCGCTCACTCCGCGAAGCGGGCGGGATACAGTCGTATCGAGGCAGGTCTCCTGGCTTTGCTTCATCGCGGCTCCGACGCCTTCCCATTCGGCTGAACAGTGGCATCGCTCGGAGCGCTCGGCATATACAGTGGCGGGACCGCGCCGGACTCTCACCGGACTTCCCTATTAAGCGGCATGGCAGCATGCGCGCGCCTGGTACGAGGATATGCAGTTATGCCCTAATGATAGCGGGTCGTCCGACCTTTGTCTATGAAAAGGGTCGCACATCGCCGGAGAAATCCGCGTCCATACGCTGCACCCGACCGGGAAGCCTATATGCCTGACTCGGAGACTTGACTCGCGCCCTCGTTGTAGCTATGATGGTTACAACAGATGCCGAGACATTCCCCATTTCGCACACCAAGATGTCGAGGCTATCCAATACGAATTCCCAGGAGGTTGATTTTCTATGAAAATACTAGTGACCGGCGCAACGGGCCATCTCGGCTCCCATGTCGTAAAGACGCTGCTCGGCCGCATATCCGCGGAGCAGATCGCCGTCAGCGTTCGTGACCCGCAGAAGGCGGCTGCGCTAGCCGAGCTCGGCGTGGACGTCAGGCGCGGCGACTTCGACGATCCGGCTTCGCTTGAGCAAGCTTTCGCAGGCATCGATCGCCTGTTGATCGTCTCGACCGACGGAGATACGGAGACGCGTATTCGCCAGCACGCGAACGCCGTGAAGGCAGCCCGCAACGCCGGCGTCGGCTTCATCGCCTATACCAGCGCTCCGAACGCTCAAGAGAGCGAGCTGTTCCTGGCGGAAGTACACCGCGAGACGGAAAACGCGATTCGCGCGACGGGCATCCCGTATGCCTTTTTACGCAACAATTGGTACATCGAAAACGAGGCCGGCGCGATCCAGGGCATCGTCGCCGGCGCTCCGCTCGTTACGTCCGCAGACGGCGGCAAAGTCGGCTGGGCTGCGCGCAGCGACTATGCGGAGGCGGCTGCAGCCGTGCTCGCCGGCACCGGACACGAGAACAAAGTGTACGAGCTCGGCGGACCGCTGCGTACGTATGCGGAGCTTGCAAGCGTGGTGTCGGAGGCGCTCGGACGCGAAGTTCCGGTGCAGCAGGTCGACGATGAAACTTATGCGGGCGTGATGAAGAGCGCAGGCGTTCCCGAGTTCGCCCTCCCGATCGTCGTCGCGATCCAACAGGCGATTCGCGCAGGCACGCTCGCCGTGGAAAGCGGCGATCTGGAACAGCTGCTCGGGCGGCCGGCGACACCGCTGGTTGAGGTCGTGTCCGCGCTGGTCAAAACAAATTAAAATGAACGGCCGACAGCGGAGCCTGGCTTTCCGTATCGGCCGTTTTCCTTTTATAGGAGACGCGAAAGCGATTAAGACGAAGGCGCCTCCAAGTATAAACGAGCGAGCGCAACCGCCTCGTCCGGATCCATGCTCCAGATGCTGATGCAGGTCACGATTTCTTTTGTGGCCTCCTTGTGGTAAAGCATCATCTGCCATCTCCCTTTCTGCAGATTGATCAGAATCGCGAGATCGTCGCCGAAGCCCTTAATGAACTTGGATTCTTTCGGATATCCAACGAAAAAAGTCTCGTTGGACTTCTTCCTTAAGGACATCGTGTAACTGCTGTCGAACGCTTGTTTTACAACGACGCGCCTGCCTTGGGGATCGAGCAAGGAACTCCAGTATTCGGCGTTGCCCGGATTCACGCCTGTGGATCGGACCTCCGTCCACCC